>CAZFIR010000034.1:0-5897 GCA_964519535.1 uncultured Thermodesulfobacteriota bacterium
TACCAGTCCTCATAGTCACCGAGGTAGATATCCCCCTTGTCCCATACCCGTTGATAGAGGGCGGTTACAGCCTCTCGGTGTCTCTCCTGAGTCGTCCTGATAAAGTCGTCAGCGGAGATGTGCAAAGCAGTCCAAAGTCCCTGAAACCGCTCCACCACCTGATCGGCCAGCTCGAGCGGGGCCTGCCCGGCCTGCTGGGCGGCCTTTTCCACCTTTTGGCCATGTTCGTCCGTTCCGGTGAGAAGGAAGCAGTCATACCCGCTCAGACGTTTATACCTGGCCAAGACGTCGGCAGCGATGGTGGTATAGGCATGGCCGATATGGGGTACGTCGTTCACATAGTAGATGGGGGTGGTAACGTAGAAGGTCTGCTTCATGCCGTCTGCCTTGTTTGTTGTCCTATTCAGGGAGTTATACCCTTGTCTTCAGTTAAATCTGAGCCCCAAAGGGGTCAAGGGTCCAATCCCGCCCCGCCCTGCACCTTAAATTTCAAGTCTAAGGAAAGCAGGATGTCGCAAGGCGACACAATATAAATTTACGGAAGCGGGATGTGTCGTCATACGACACCCCATCTGGCTCAAGGGCCACCTTCGGCATAAAAATATCAGAAAGGTAGGGGGCCGCTGGCGGCAGGGGTCAGGGGTATTACAAACATGTTAAACTTCTTTTCACTAGAACTCTCCCGCTTCGCGGGATCCCGCAGTCCATAAATTCTAAATAAGTCCCGCTCTGCTTTGTATAAAATTCTGAATAGCGGGATGTCGCAGAGCGACAGAGCGGGATTGAACCCTCGTATCCTTGACCCCGCAAACTATCGCCTTAGGCGATAATAGTTTACTTTTCCAGCTCGTCGGTCTTGATGGTGAGGACCCCTCCGCTGGCCAACTCCAAGGTGATGGTCTGCAAAAGGAGATTCTGCCTGATCACCTTCCCTTCTCCATGCTTGGTGGTAATCCTCTTGCCGACCTTCGGAAGATTTTTCTTCAACTCCTGATAGGCGTCGACCTCAAAGGCGAGGCAACACATCAGTCTGCCGCAAAGCCCGGAGATCTTAGCCGGGTTCAGGGGAAGATGCTGCTCCTTGGCCATCTTGATGGAGACCAACTCAAAGTCCTGCAGAAAGGTAGTACAGCAGAGCTCACGCCCGCAAAAACCAATCCCCCCGATCATCTTTGCCTCATCTCGCACGCCGATCTGGCGCATCTCAATCCTCATCTTCAGCTGAGCGGCAAGCCTGCGCACCAGTTGGCGAAAATCGACTCTGTGCTCGGCCGTGAAATAAAAGATGGCCTTTGATCCATCCAACAGATATTCTACCTCTACTAACTTCATCGGCAGCTTCATCTCTCCGATGAGACGCAGACAAAGTTTGAAGGCCTCGTTTTCTTTTTTCCGCCACTTCTCCCGTTCCTTGATATCCTTGGCCGTGGCCTTCCTGATCACCTCGGGAACCGAGCGCTTAAAGAGCCCCACCTTCTCTTCTTGCGGTGGGGTGACGACGGTCCCCAGGGAGATCCCCTGTTCCGCACCGACCACCACCAGGTCCCCCTTTTCCAGTTTCAGATCACCAGCCTGAAACTTGTGTACTTGCCCATTCTTTTCCAGTTCCACACCGACCAATTTCATTGTTTCATGATCCTCCTATTTCCAAGAGGGCAGCTTCAAGGGATAGTTGAAGGTTGCCGTGGGCCTCTATGCCCTGTTGGATCTGGAGAAGGAACCAAAAGTCCTGCAGTAATCCATCCGTTTCTCCCCGGCGGGCAACCTTTTTGATCTCTTCCGCCAGGTCGCGGTTGAGCAACATCCGCTCCTCACCAGTCTCCCGATAGACGACAAGGTCCCTGAGCCATCCCCCCAAGATCTCCAGGAACATGCTTCCCCTGCCCTCTTGGTGAGCGAGCTCCTGGGCCGCGACCAATCTCCGCCCGACAGAGGGTGCGAGAGCGGCTGGTAATGCACCCCTGGTCTTGGTCACTTCCTCCCAATCGATGCGCACAGCCCGCCCCGGGCTTCCCCCGGCCAGCGGGACAAGTGTTTGGATCTCCTCCGCAGTGAGATGATCTGCCAATACCTTTTCGACCTCCTCTTGACTGAGCGGGTTGAACGGTATCCTCTGGCATCGAGAAGGCACCGTGGGGGGCAGGCCTTCGAGGGCGGTGGCCACAAGGATGATGATGGTCCAACGAGGGGGTTCCTCCAGGGTCTTCAAAAAGGCGTTCGCCGCCTCCCTGGTCATCCGCTCCGCTCCATCCACGATGATCACCCGCCAGCGGGCCTCATAGGGCTTGAAGGCGATGGCCCGCTGAAGCTCCCTGATCTGACCTATCTTAATGGCCTCCCCTATGGGGTTGATCTGAAAAAGATCCGGATGCATTGCCTTGTCCATGCGCTGGCAAGAGGGACAGTGATCGCACGCCTCGCCTGCTTGATCAACGCAGTTTAAGGCCTTGGCCATGTTCAAGGCAACCAGTCTCTTGCCGATCCCCTCTACCCCTGTAAAGAGGTACGCGTGGTACACTCTCCCTGTCTCGATCTGCTTACGGAGGATCTTCAGCGGCCGCTGATGCCCCACCACATCCCGAAAGGCCATCGTCAGCTCCGATCCACAAGGGGGAGCAGGATGCTTCGGATTTCCTCTTGGATCCTTTCCTGCTCGCCTTTTCCGGAAACCACCTTCACCCGCCCGGGCTCTTTTTGAGCGATATGCAGATATCCGTCCCTCACCTGTTGGTGAAAGAAGTAATCCTCCCGCTCAAACCTGTCCTTTCCTTGGGCCCGCGCCATGCCCACGTCAACCGAACAATCGAGCAAGATCGTGCACTGGGGTATGAGGTCACCGGTGGCCCGTCTGTTCAGCTCGGCGATAAGCTGCATGTCCACACCCCTTCCATACCCCTGATAGGCAATGGTGGCATCGGTAAACCTGTCGCACAGAATCATTCGACCTTCCTCTAAAGCGGGCCTGATGACTTCAGCTACGTGCTGAACCCTGTCGGCCTCGATGAGGAAGAGCTCGGCCAGCGGATCAATGCTCAGCTCCTTTTTGTCCAGAAGGAAATTTCTGATCTCCACACCCAAAGGAGTTCCACCAGGTTCTCTGGTCACCAGACAGGGGTATCCCTTCTCCTCCAGATAGGTGCTCGCCAACGCTATCTGGGTGCTCTTGCCACTCCCCTCTATGCCCTCAAAGGTCACGAAGATACCCATCGCTACCTGCGCTCAGTCGCTTACCATAGTTGCTGAAAAACCCTTCAATGTCAAGCAGATGGGGGAATGCGGAGAAGGAGGTATGCGTGAGGTAGGCACCACGGCAGGAACCGTTACGGTCCTTGCCCTCCCTTCAACTCCTCAATCTTTTTGAGAAGGCCCTTCTCCTGTTCCTTTTCAGGCTTCAGTCCCAAGGCCCGTTGGTACATCTGCAGGGCTTCCTCCTTCTTGTTCAGCTTGAGATAGCCGTCACCCAGGTGCTCAGTGATAATGGGGTCGTCAGGGACCAGACGGTGGGCCTTCTCCAACCACTCAACCGCCCTGGGATATTCCTTTTTTTGATAATATACCCAGCCGAGGCTGTCCGTGATATAGCCGTTATCAGGCTTAAGCTCCAGGGCCTTCTTGATAAATCCCTCGGCCTTGTTCAGCTTGACCCCCCTTTCAGCAAAGGTGTATCCCAAATGGTTGAGGGCATCGGCGTTTTTGGGGTCCAGCGCTACCACCTTCTGCATGTAACGGATGGACTCTTCAATATTGCCCACCTTGTGATATACCACCCCTAACCGGAAGAGGGCCTCGATGTTGTCGGGCTCTTTGCCCACGATAGCCTGTAGCTTTTGTATCGCCTCCGGTTCTCGATCCAGGTCCTCATAGATGAGGGCTAAGATGTAGGTGAGCTGCAGGTCATCGGGTTTGGCATCGATGGCCTTTTCCACTATTGATAAGGCCTCCTCGGCCCGCTCCTCCTTCTGCAGGATGAAGGCCATGTACTTCGTGGCCTCGAAGAAAAACTCTTCCTCGGGGGTAATGTGTTTGAGCTCTGCCAAGGCCCCTTCATCGTTATCCATCTGATGGAGGGCCATCCCCAGATAATACCGGACATTACTGTTTTCAGGGCGGGCTGCCAAGACGAAGCGGAACTCCCTCACCGCCTCATCATACCGCTCCTGCTGCAAGAGGATCAATCCCAACTTCACCCGCACGCTCAGGTTCTCTGAATCGAGATCCTTGAAGGTGTGATACTGGTCAAAGGCTTCCTGAAGGCGATCCTCTTTGAGGAGGAGTTGTCCGAGACGTTCCCGGGCCTGGAAATTGAGAGGATCTAACTCGAGGACCTCCTTATATATCTCCATGGCACGCCCTCTTTCACCCTTGAGTTCATACACGGCACCCATATCCATCAAGGCCGATTCGAAGTGAGGGTTGAGATCAAGCACCTCGCGATAGTATTTCAGGGCCTGATCATAGAGCTTTATCTCAGCATAGATCCTGGCCAGGTAATAGAGACCCATGAGGTCCTTGGGCTGCTTCTCCAGGAGTTGGTGCAGGGTATCAACCGCCCGCTCAAAATCCCGCATCTCGGCGTAGAGGGAGCTGATCATCAGGTAGGCCTGATGGTAGGTGGGGTCTATCTCCAAGACCCTCTCATATTCCTGGAGGGCCTCTTGATACCTACCCAGGGCGGAATAGACACCCCCGAGCAGGTAGCGGGCAGGGAGATAGTTGGGAGCAAGGATCAAGGCCTCCCGGCAGGCGGTCATCGCCTCATCGGTTTGCCGCTTGTTGAGGTAGAGGGAGGCGAGGTCTACATATAATAGAGGCGACTGGTTGTCAAAGGAGATGGCCTGCTGGTAATCCTGGATGGCCCCATCCCAGTCACCCGCCCTCATCTTAATTCTGGCCGCTACATAGTGATAGAGGGCCTCCGCAGGCGGGGTGACCTCTTTTTCTTCAGGCGCGGCCTCAGCCGATACCGGGGGAGGATACTCCTCGATATGCGCACAGCCTGTGATCAAGGCAATAAGCGCTATGGAGAGGCAATAGATGATCCCTTTCCTCATTTTCCTTTCCTGATTTCCCATGCCGGTTGTTTCGGTTTACTGCATTATTGTACTACAAAGACAGGGGCGGAGGCAAGAAAATGGGCCGAGATCTCACACATTTTTTCCTCATCGTATCTGCTCCATCTCGGTGGACATAGTGGATTGCTTGACTTCCTTCAGGCCGTGTGCTAGCTCTGTGACACTAGAACCGTCAGGAGGTTTTTATGGCCCTTTACAGGTTTGGAGAACGCAGGCCCACCGTGTCACCGGGTGCTTACGTGAGCGATTCGGCCAGGGTGATCGGAGACGTGACCATCGGGGAGGAGTGCTATATTGGCCATGGGGTGATCCTGCGTGGTGATTATGGAAGTATACGGATCGGCCCTGGTACGGCCATCGAGGAAAACGCGGTTGTGCACATCAGACCGCATGGTATCAGCACCATAGGAAAGCACGTGACCATTGGGCACGCGGCGGTGCTCCACGGCAACATCATCGCCGACTATGCCGTTATCGGGATGGGTGCGGCCATCTGCTTCGATGTTGAGATCGGGGAGTGGTGCATTGTGGGGGAGGGATCTGTTGTGCCCAATGGGCAGCGAATACCACCCGGAAAGACGGTGATGGGTGTGCCGGCAAAGATCGTCGGCGATGTGCAGCAGAAGCATAAGGATTTTTGGATCTATGGCAAGCAGCTCTATCGCGATCTGGCCAAGAGATATCCCCAAGAATTCGAGCAGATAGGATAGAATAGGAGCAAGCGATGATCGTCAGAAATATCGATGACCCTGAAGTGCTTGCGACCACCTACCGGGCCCATATCGGGGGAACGGCCAGGATGATAATGACAAATGAATTTCTCAA
>CAZFIR010000035.1:0-9441 GCA_964519535.1 uncultured Thermodesulfobacteriota bacterium
ACGCCCAACGCCTCCGCGCAGATGATGGCCAGCGTCGTGTTGGAGCCCTGGCCCATGTCCTGGGCGCCGACATGCAGTTCTACTGTTCCATCCTGATTGATGGTAACCATAGCAGCTGAGAAGGCGTAAGGGGTATCAAACCAATTGAAGATACCGCCGGTCATGAAGCCGCAGGCGGAGATTCCGATGGCCCTGTTTTCAGGCAGTTTGCCTTTATCCTTGATCCACTTCTGGATCTCGTCGTAGCACTGATCGATGCCGCAACTTGAGATCGTCGCCTGGCCCGGCACCTCATAACCTTCATAGTGGGAGTTCTTCCGTCTCATCTCAATGGGGTCGAGCCCGAGGTCAGCCGCAATCCATTCTATTTGTTGCTCCGATGTAAACATTGCCTGCGGAGCTCCGAATCCTCTCATCGATGTAGAGGGTAATGTGTTGGTATAGACCCGGTAACCGTCAAAGCGGTAGCCCCTCCACCGGTACGGGAAGGAGTGGAAGAAACCGGTGAGGTACAGGGCCGTTGCCCCCATGCCGGTGTATGCGCCGCCGTTGGTGAAGACCTTGGCTTCCCGTGCCAAGAAGGTCCCGTCCTTCTTCACGCCGGTACGTACGTAGTAGAACATCGGGGTCCGACGCTTCGAAGCGATGAAGTCCTCCTCCCTGGTATAGACGATCTTGACCGGTCTTTTGAGCTTCCTGGAGAGCACGGCGCTGCAGAAGATCGCCCCGTCGAGCTCGAACTTGCCGCCGAAAGCACCACCTACGTAGTGAGAGATAACCCGTATGTCACCTTCCCTCATACCGAGCACGCCGGCCATGAGCGCCTGCATGTAATAGGGGGACTGGTTAGAATGGTAAATGGTGAGCTTTCCGTCCGGCGTGTAGTCCGACACGGCCACGCGGGTCTCCATAGACATATGGGCCTGGCCGCCGACCTTGAACCAGTCCTCACGCACGTACTCTGCCTCCTCGAAGGCCTCATCCACGTCGCCCCACTCGATATGCCGGGTAACGTTAATATTACGCTCAAAGCCTTCATGGATTTCAGGCGCCTCTTTCTTAATCGCCTCCATCGGTTCGTAAACCGCAGGGAGCACTTCATAATCGACCTCGATCAGGTCAAGGGCCTGTTCCGCAATGTCTTCCGTTAATGCCGCTACCGCTGCAACGGGCTCACCGATGTAACGCACCTTATCGACAGTGAGAACCTGCTCATCGCAGAGATCTTGGTAGCGCCGCCAGATACCCTGCTTGACGCCCAAGGTGTCCTCCTTGCCTGTTACCACCCCGATCACGCCGGGAAACTTGAGGGCCTTGCTGTAGTCTATCTTGAGGATCTTTGCATGGGGGTGAGGGCTGCGCAGAATCTTGCCGTAGAGCATGTTGGGCAGCTTTACGTCGAAGGTGTAGGTTGCCCTTCCGGTAACCTTTGCAACGCCATCTATATTATGAACATGGGTATTAATGACTGAATATTTATTATTATCCATTATTACTCCTCCTTAGTATTCGCCTTTTGCCGTCGCATCTATAGCCCTGACGATACTGTTGTAACCAGTGCACCGGCAGATATTCCCTTCAATGCCTTCTCTGATCTCCCATTCGGTCGGATTCGGGTTTTCGTCGAGCAATGCCTGTGCCGTGATGATCATGCCAGAGGTGCAAAAACCACACTGGTAGGCGCCATGGTCAATGAATGCCTTTTGGATGGGTGCCAGTTCCCCGTTTTTTTCCAGCCCCTCGATGGTGGTTACCTGTGCACCCTCAGCCTGCATGGCGAGTATTGAGCATGACTTCACCGCCATGCCGTTAAGCATGACCGTACATGAACCGCAGGATACCGTAGAACATCCCCTTTTGGTCCCGGTCAGGCCTATATGGTCTCTGATTACCTCTACCAACAAGGTTTTCGGGTTTATGTACAGTTCATATGGTTGTCCATTTACGGTGAGCGTTAATAATTGCTTTTCCATTATGCAAGACCTCCTTTCTCAATTACCCTTTGGCTTGTTCCCAGGCTTGTTTCAGCATCCTCTTGGTCAGCACGCCCAGCAAATGTCTTCTATGCTCCTCAGACGCATGAATGTCTGAAACAGGCTCACAGTCTTCCGATGCTATCTTACCTGCCTCAGCAAAGAGACCTTCATCGTATACCTTACCAGTCAACAGTTCTTCAATCTTTTTGACCCGTATCGGTTTCGAGCCCGCATTACCAAGCACAACCCTGACGTCCTTGCATTTGTCACCGCCGTTGAGCGTTACAGCGGCAGCAACCGCCACCATACCCTGATCGCTTTCAAGAAGATTGAATTTCTGATAGGCGGCGCCTGTTTTTGCCTCCGGCGTCGGCACCTGGACTTCCAGTACAATTTCTCCCTCCTCCAACGCTGTTTCAAAGAAATCCACAAAAAAATCTTCCAGTGCCATGGTCCTGTCGCCTTGTGTGCTCCCCACTTTGATATCCGCCTTCAAGGCAACCAATACCGGACCAGGGTCTCCTGCAGGGTCGGCATGGGCAAGGTTGCCGCCGATGGTACCCCAGTTCCTCACCTGAATTGACGCGAGCTTGTTCTCCATGGCCACAAGCACAGGATAGTGCTTCTTGATCACATCGGACGTTTCAATGCTACGGTGGCGGGTCGTGGCACCGATCTTCAGACCCGCTTTGGCATCAAACTGAATGTAGTCGAGTTCCTTGATGTGCTTAATATCAACCAGGTAGTCAATAACTAACAATCCCTGACGCATTATGATCAAAAGAGATTGCCCCCCGCAGATCACCTTGCACTCATCCTTGTGCTCTGCGAGCATGGCGAGCGCTTCCTTCAGAGAGCTGGGTTTAAGGTACGTAAAATCGTGTATCATCCTTCTCTCCTTTCTACTAATTCTTCAACATTGGAGATCCAGCTTGAGGACCGGGGCATTACAGCGGGCATCCCGAAATTGCCGCTATACGCTTCCTTGGCCCGGCACTGACTCCGCAGACCCTCCATCTCCAGGTGTTCATGGTAAAGTTTTGAAAAAGACATGCCACAATGTCTCCCCCTGAAGAGGGGGCATCCCACACAGCTTCTTCTTGAAAAAGGACATACTTTTTTTTCCTTCGCCATCAGATCTCCTCCTTATCTTGCTAAAGGAGGCAACCACTCAGTAAGGTTACCTCTAGTAATGATATATGCCTTCACAAATGTCAAGCCTCCTTAGCCAAAATCTTCTTCTCACGTTCTTTAGTCCAACAGCGACGTTGTCATTTCCAAAAAAGACACTTTCAATATGTGTACCAACCGGTAGGTATAATTATCTAGAACCATAAAATCACACCGTATTATTTTTGTCAATCTTTTTTTTGCACGAATCTTAAGTATTGGCGTGCTGATCTACTTGGCCCCGCTATCCTGATATAAATCCCCTTCCCCTACACTCCGCACAGCCTCACCCTCAAGAGGTATGAATCACTGTCAGCCCGGAATGGAAGACCCCGCCTGGCCTCAGAGGCTACGTGACCCATTATGAGCACAGGTAAAAAAGGAATTGACAAATGCGGTGGATTGTGATCTGTTTGATATGTAAATTTTATACCTACCGGTTGGTACAATAAAAGTACATTCTTTACAGTGTAAGGTACAAAAAAAGCAGTTAATAAAATGTTCGGGGAAGAGGCATGGAGGAATTTGTGAGGAAGATAAAATATACTGATATACTTAAAGAAATTGCTGAGAGCATGATAGTGAATAATCGCTGGAGGGACAAATACAATGACAGATAAACTTATTTTAAAAGAATTGTGCCGTTACAAGGTAGGAACCTTTGCCGACATCGTGTATCGAAATGCCCTTTTGTGTGCCAATGCGGAAGCTTTTGTATACGGTCCCCAAAGGGTAACGTTCTCCCAGTTCAATACCAGGGTGAACAGACTGATCCATGCCTTGCGGTCATCAGGGGTCAAAAAGGGGGATGTCATAGGTATCCTGTCATGGAATTGTCTTGAGTACACGGATTTCTACGGGGCCGCAATGAAAGGGGGATTTATCGCTTCACCCTTCAGCCCCAGACTCAATACTGAAGAGCTTGACTATCTCATTAACTACTCACGGGCAAAAGTACTGTTTGTCGGCCCTGAACTTGTCGAAACGGTCAACAGTTTACGATCACGCCTGCCCAAAGTGAAACACTATATTTCCTTAGAAGGTTCCGCCCCTGATATGATCCCCCACGACGAACTGCTTGCAGCGCATTCATCGGATGAGCCTGACACGGATGTGGACAGAGACGATCCTTATCTCCTCTTTTATACTAGTGGTACCACGGGTGTTCCTCGCGGTGCCCTCTACACACACCGCCGCAAATTGGATAACACCCGCATTAAGGCCCTGGAAATCGGGGTAAAGGCCGAAGACAAGCATATCATGGTATTGCCATTTTTTCACATCGGGGGGGATAGCCAGGTGTGGCCCTTTTTCTACGTTGGGGGGTGCAACGTGATCATGCCTCAGCGGTCTTTTGATCCGGGTGCGACACTTCAGATCATACAGGATGAGAAGGCGACGGATATTCAGATAGTCCCCACGCAGTTATATGCTATGCTCTCCCGAGACGATTTGAAACAGTACGACCTGAGCAGTTTGAAGCGGATTTATTACGCAGCATCTCCCATGCCAGTGGCATTATTGCGACAGGGGCTCGAAAAATTCGGCCCCATTTTTGCGCAGGGTTATGGTCAGACCGAATCAGGGCCTCAGATATGCGCTCTTCCCCGCGAGGCTCACGAGGTCTTGGATCGGCCGGAGGAAGAACAGGAGGTGCTAGGTTCCTGCGGACAACCTAGTATTGGTGTCCATGTCAGGATAGTAGATGAAAAAAACAACGACGTTGCACCCAAAGCAGTAGGTGAGATTATCGTACAGAGCGATTCGATCATGGTTGAATATTGGCACAAACCAAAAGACACCAGCGAGGCCATCGTTGATGGATGGCTTCGCACAGGCGATCTCGGATACTACGATGAAAAGGGGTTTATATATATCGTCGACAGAAAAAAAGACATGATCGTGTCGGGCGGTGAAAATATCTATCCGCGAGAAATAGAAGAAGTCCTCTACAGGCATCCTGCAATTGCTGAAGTTGCTGTTATTGGTATCCCTGATCCGGTATGGGTGGAGCGCGTTCACGCAGTAGCCGTATTGAAGGCAAATACCAGTGCTGACGAGAAAGAAATTATAACCTTCTGCAAAGAGCAGATGGCTTCCTACAAGGCACCGAAGTCGGTTGAGTTTGTCGAGTCTCTTCCCAAGAATCCGCAAGGCAAGATTTTAAAGAGGGATTTGAGAGAAAAGTATTGGGCAGGTGAAAAGAGACGGGTGTGAAGTGGGTACAGCAATCCGGCGGCGGTAGAGACAGCGGCGACAGAGTATCTGATAAAAAACGGTAGGAGAAAAGCACGGTGTCAACAAAACAAGAGGACAAAAACACCACTAAAAAGGAAGAGATCTTACAAAGCGCTATGGAGCTCTTTCTTGAGAAGGGCTATAGTGCTACGTCGACGAACGACATCTGTGCGGCGGCCAAGATAAACAAGCCCACCCTCTATTACTATTTCAAGAGTAAACGGCAACTCTTTTTTGAATCTCATAGCAAACATATTCAAGATGTCCTGAGACCCTATCTCGCCCGCGTAGCCTTGATAGAAGATCCTTGGGAACGACTAACCTTTATTGTTCGGGAGTTCACCAAGATCGTCTGCCACTCCCCGGAGCTGAGGGTCCTCACCCATGAATCAATGAGCATTAAAGATGACTATTTCGAACAGATTAGGAAGGAATGGAAAAAGCATTATCTGCTCCTGCACAATACCATCGCGCAGCTCCAGTCGACTGGCACCATACCGCCCGATCTCAAGCCGTCGTGGGTTGCGTTATTAATTTTGGGTATGATAACGTGGATCACCTTTTGGTTCGACTACGATCGAAAGAAATACATGGACGACATAGCTGAAACCGCTTTAAGATTGATTCTATTCGGCCTTACGGATCGGAAGGGCTCCTTTGCAGTCAACCTAGAGGAGATGGGAAAAGGATGAGAGGGAAGGACTGATAAAAGAAGGTATAGTCGGTGATTATGTGCTGACTGTGATATGACAGTTCCTTTCAGATTTTATTAACGACGCGGGAGGTTAAATTATGGGTGTAAAAGAACAGTTGTCAAAGATCGTGGGGGCAGAAAATTGCTCGGACGCCTCCAAGATACTCGGGGAGTACGCTCAAGATTTTAGTCTGAGCCCCCCCGGAATGCCGAACTACGTGGTCAAACCGAAAGATTCCCAGGAAGTGCATCAAATTGTCTCATTCGCCAACGAAAGCAAGATACCGGTAGTGCCGACCAGTTCGAAGATTCACTTCTACGGGGCTACCATCCCCAGACAGGGCGGTATCGTGCTGGACCTGAGCAGGATGAATAAGATCTGGGAGATCGATGAGGACAACAGGAGGGTGAGGATCGAGGCTGGCGTCACGTGGGAACAGCTCACCCGTGAATTGAACAAGAAGGGGTTCAGAATGATTATGCCCCTCCTCCCTCCTGCTGAGCGGTCTGTGGTCACGGATTACCTTGAACGGGAGGTACCAACGAATACCGTCTATGATTACGGGGAACCCCTCCAGGCCATGGAAGTCGTGTGGCCGACCGGCGAGATCTTCCGTATGGGATCTGCCAGTGTCGATGGATACCCTGATTCGCTTTCAAGGGGTGGCAATCCATCGGGGCCGGGCCTCGATTTCTACCGGTTTTTCCAGGGGGCACAAGGGACTATGGGCGTGGTAACCTGGGCAAATCTGAAGATCGAGTCCATACCCAAAATGGACAAGGTCTTTTTTGCCCCGATCGAGGATGTGGAATACGCCATCGAGTTCCTTTATCGAATACTACCCCGAAGGATCGGTCAGGAGTGCGTCCTGCTCAATGATGTCGATTTGGCAACCATTATTGCTGAAGATTGGCCTGATGAATTCGAGCGCTTGCGAGCGACCCTCCCGCCCTGGACCCTGGTTTTAGTGGTGAGCGGTTTGTTGCGGCGACCCGAAGAGAAGATAGCATACGAGGAAAAGTTTCTGGGCGAGGTCTTAAAGAATGAGTTTCCGGAAATGCATCTCGCCGAGAACCTCCCAGGTTTCCCCGGTTTGCATAAAAAGCTCTTGCCGATGCTCCGCAATCCCTGGCCTGCAGACGTCCCGTATTGGAAGAACCGCTATGCCGGGGCATGTCAAAGTCTCTTCTTTATTACCCGGCCTGTCCTGGTACCACAGTTTACCTGCATGGTTGAGGAGATGGCTGCTCTCTACGGATACCCTGTCAGCGATATCGGTATCTATATGCAGCCCATCGAGCATAACCGTGCCTGTCACCTCGAGTTTCATTTCTTTTACGATCCAACCAATAATGCCGACAAAGAGGGGATGCGAGCCATGTACCTTGATATTGCGCGGGCGTTGCTCAACGAAGGGGCTCTCTTTACCCGGCCCTATGGTGACTTGGCCCCGATAGTCTATGAAAAGGCTGCAGGTTATGCCATGACGCTGAGGCGGGTAAAGAAGGTATTCGATCCCAATAATATTATGAATCCCGGCACTCTGTGCTTTTAATATAAGGAGGATGATGAGATGGCTGAAAGGCAAACCAAGATAGACGTCAAAAAAATGTTTGCGGAAAGCCCCAAGACGCCCGTAAAGCTGGATATAACCGACTTAAAAAATTTCGTCTATGACATGAGCAGGTGCATCAAGTGTAAAGGATGTACCTGGGTGGATCATATCTATATGCCGGGCGCCCAGTTCAGGACGAAATGCCCTACTGCTACGCGGTACCTGTTCGATTCATACGGGGCAAACGGAAAGATGCGGATCGGTATCGCGCTCGCCGAGGGGAAATTGAAATGGACCGACAAGCTTTTGGAGATAATCTACGCAGACCCCCTTTGTGGTGCCTGTGATACGGGGTGTAAACGCAATCTCGATCTGGAGATTGGACTGACCTTGGAGGCCCTCCGCGTCAAGGCGGTCCAGGACGGTGTGGGCCCCTTGCCCGCCCATAAAAAGATCGTTCAGAACATCGAGAAGACCCACAACTTCTTTGGGTCCCCTCATGACAATCGAACCAAGTGGCTTTCCTCGGCTCAGATTACACCTGCCAAGAAAGCGGATGTGCTTTACTTTGTAGGCTGCTCTGCCTCGTACTCAAACCCCGAAATAGCCCAGGCCACCGCGAAGATCTTGAAGGCGGCGGGCACGGATTTTATGCTCATGCCCGATGAGTGGTGCTGCGGCAATACGGTCTTTTCCGTCGGCATGATCGATGAGGCCAGAGACCTGGCCCGTCGCAATATCGATGAGGTGAAAAAGACCGGTGCCAAGACGGTGCTGGTGAGCTGCGCCGAGGGTTACCGCATGTGGAAGGTCGATTACCCAAAGCTGCTCAATATTGCAACCGATGATCTTGGGTTCAAAGTGGTGCACCTGGTCGAGTACGTCGATGAACTGATCAAGCAGGGGAAGCTCAAGCCGAGCAAATCTATGAATATGCGCGTAGCCTACCATGATTCGTGCAGCCTGAGCCGCCTGAGCGAGCCCTGGACCCCCTGGGAAGGGGAGCGCGGATGGATGGGTATGGTCGAACCGCGCCTCGCGAGGCGCCGGGGGACCAATGGAATATAATTTCAGCCGCGTGATATACTGAAAACCATCCCCGGGGTAGAATTAGTGGAGATGCCACGGACGAGGGAGAACTCCTTTTGCTGCGGAGCAGGCCGCGGGACCAAAGAGGCCTTTCCCGACCTCGCCTTATGGTCGGCCCAGCAACGACTCGAAGAGGTGAAATATGTCGGTGCCGAGACGCTGGTCTCTGCCTGCCCCTGGTGCAAGAACAATTTTGCCCAGGCAGTCAAAGCGGACGGAAACGCCATAGAAGTGCTCGACATCTCAGAGGTCATTCTCGCCTCGATTGCATCAAAAGGTTAAGGAGGAAGCCATGAGTATATCGAAAGAAACGTATAAAGTTCTCGAATCTATTGTCGGCGCAGAATATATATCGGACGATCCCGTCGTGTGTGAAGGGTATCGAACAGGTCCCGGGGGGTATGAGTGCGGCCTGGGCTACGAGCGTTTAATGACGGTGATCCCAGCCTGCGTCATCATGCCCAACTCGACCGAAGAAGTGCAAAAAATCGTAAAGGTCTGTTGCCGCTATGAGATACCGTATGTCCCCTACAGCACGGGTTTTTACGGCCCCCGCTCACATCCCCATGTCGAAGGTGAATTGCTCATAGACCTCAAGCGGATGGATGAGATCGAGATCGACGACAAGCACTGGTTCGCCGTTGTCGGCCCGGGTGCCATCTACTCACCGCTGCAGGAAGAAGCCATGAAGCGGGGTGGATATGTGGTCATCGGGGGC
>CAZFIR010000036.1:0-6728 GCA_964519535.1 uncultured Thermodesulfobacteriota bacterium
TGGCATTTGTATCATCGCGGTGCAGAAAGATTGGCTTCTCTCGCTCAAGAGTGCGGTATTGATCATAAGGATATTCTCATAGATCAGGAATCGGAAAAGGTGAACGTATTCCTTCATGTAAGACGGGAAAAAATTTTCGACTTATGAGAAGGAGTCTTATAGTCAAAGCGAGAGGGGACAATGATTACCGCATCGTTTACGCAAACGCAAATCCTTTCTCAGTAAAGAGACTCGTACAGATATCAACCACCTTCGGATCATAGAGAAGGCCCCGATTCTTTGCAATCTCTTCTAACGCAACTTCAATGCCGAGGGCTGGTCGGTAAGGCCGGTTGGAGGACATGGCCTCCACCACGTCAGCCACCGCCAAGATCTGCGCCTCCAGCATGATCCCCCCATTCTTCAGTCCCTGAGGATATCCCGAACCATCCAATCGCTCGTGGTGCTGCAGCACGATCTGGGCTACCGGCCAGGAAAATTCTATCTCTTGCAGTACATCATATCCTGTCTGGGGATGCGCCTTAATGATATTGAATTCGATCTCACTGATGCGACCGGGCTTGTTGAGGATTTCTACAGGCACATTGATCTTGCCGATATCATGGATCATCCCTGCCAAACGGAGCCCATCAAACTGATCTTCCGTTACCTTCATTTCATCTGCAATGGCACAGGCAAGAATGGCCACCCGCCGTTGATGGCCGGCGGTATAGGGATCCCTCATTTCAACCGTCGAGGCAAGGCTGTTAACCGTCGCTAGCAAGGTCTCCCGTAACTTATGGTAGCTTCTCTGCAACGCTTCCTCCGCCTGCTTGTGTTTGGTGATGTCATGGGATACTCCAAAGACAGCCCGTATAGTGCCGCGTTCATCGCGCAAGGGGATAACGGTTGTCTCACACGTACCCTCATTTCCATCCTTGCGCGTGAAGTTCATCTCGCCAGCCCAGCGGCCATCGCGCAGTGTTCCCTTGATAAACCGCGTCGGCAGTATGCCGAGCGTCTTGTGAAAGACCTCATCTTTGTAATAACCGAACATCCTCTCCGCCGCCGGATTCCATCTGATGATGTTGCCTTCCAGGTCTGTTACGATGATGCTATCTTGTATGTTCTCGAAAATAAGGGCTTGTCCACGCAGTTCCTCCTCTGACCGCTTTCGCTCGATGGCATAGCGGATGGCGCGCAGCAAAGAATAGCTATCCAGGTTCCCCTTGACCAGATAGTCCTGCGCACCCCTCTGAACGGTCTTCATGGCCAAATCTTCATCAGTAAGACCGCTCAATACGATGATTGGCACCCGTGGGGCCTCTGCGTATGCCTTGGCAAAGGTATCAAACCCCTCGCTGTCAGGCAGACCGAGATCCAACAAGATCAATCCAATATTATTTGAGGCTAAGCGTGCAAGTCCTGTCGAGAGGCGATCAACGCACTCCAATTTAAACCGAGCATCTTTTCCTTCGGCCAACATTTCCCGAATCAGTCGGACGTCCCCGGGGTTGTCCTCGATCAGCAGAATATTGATACGATTATCGTCCATTGTTCCCATCCGAAGGTAGCTTTACAAACGTCAACCAGAAATCTTCTAATATCCTCACGATAGCAATCAGCTGATCCAAATCACCTGATTTGACATGTAGTAGCTAAGGACATGCCTTCGGGGCTATTCGTCCGAACTGCGGTTTTCACTTCTTCGAAATTAAGCTCCAACTCTTCGCCCTGGACCGGAGTACGAATCTCATCATTTACTTCTATCATTTTTTTACTAATCTTTTACTTTACCGCATATTACGTGCCAATATGAGAGATCTGTAACTTTTTAGTAACGCGCTGATTTTAAAAGCAAATCAATCGGGGAGATTTGGGAGGGGAAATTGAGGAGAAATAAAGCGGGCAAATATTATGTCTGAAACTGACAAAAAATGTCACTTGGTATTCCATTCACCGTTGATGACCCCAAAAAAATTAATAATTACAGGACCCTGCGATATGCCCCGCGATGGTATGAAATTTGCGTATTTCAGTTGTCAAGACCTCAATGATGAGGACTAATTCTTGGGTAATTATTGGGGACGTTGTTTCTTAGCGTGCATTATTAAGATAAGGAGCGATCGGCAATGGACAATCCCAAACAAGCACTCGATTCATTACTTGAGAGAATGGTCCAGATCAACGCATCGGATTTACACCTGGGGGCGGGGAGTCCTCCCACGTTCCGCACCAATGGAACTCTCAGCAGTTTAGATACGCCGCCTTTAAAACCCGAGGTGGTAGAGGAAATGATATTTGCTCTCTTAACGCTAGAACAAAGAGATGAATTCAAGAGAGAGAAAGAGTTGGACCTTTCCTATAGCCTGCCCGGGATCTCTCGATTTCGGGGGAATATCCTGTTCCAGAGAGGAACGGTGGCTGCCGTGTTCAGGGCTGTTCCTGCCAGGCCTCTGACCTTAGATGAGCTGGGCATGCCTGCGGTGCTGAAGAAGCTATGCGATAAGCCACGGGGATTGATTCTCGTCACCGGACCGACAGGGAGCGGAAAATCTACGACCCTGGCCGCCATGATCGACTATATCAATGAGCATAAGGCCTTACACATTGTTACTATTGAAGACCCCATCGAGTTCTTGCACCGAAACAAAAAGAGCCTTATTCGGCAACGAGAGCTCGGTGCGGATACCAATTCATTTGCCGCTGCCTTGAAGCATGTCCTCCGTCAAGACCCGGATGTCATCCTCGTAGGAGAGATGAGAGATCTCGAAACTATTGCGCTCGCCGTTACCGCTGCGGAAACGGGACACCTGGTGTTTGCTACCGTGCATACCATCGGAGCCCCAGCCACGGTGGACAGGATAGTTGACGTATTCCCTTCTCATCAACAACAGCAAATAAGGATGCAATTATCGATAAGCCTGGAGGCGGTTATATCCCAGACCCTCATCCCTCGAACCGACGGCAAAGGAAGGGTATGCGCGCTGGAAATAATGGTGGGGACAATAGGAGTTCGCAACCTCATCCGGGAGGGCAAAACGCATCAGCTGGCAAACATCATTCAGTCGGGTGCCCAGTATGGTATGCAGACGCTCGATGCATCCCTCAAGTCGCTCTATCAACAGGGGATAATCAGCTCTCAGGACGCTGTTTCTCATGCCTCTAACCCCGATGAATTCCGCCGGATGGCAGGTGAAGAGTCTCGAAAAGGGGAGGGTCAGCACATGTCACCGAGCGTTTAGATGGCTTCGTCACCCACAAATCATGACAATACTCATTGTCCCTCAGCACCTCCTGTTGAGGGGTTTACACCCCGCAAACTCCCCACAGAGTCAATCCCCCCTTACCCCCCTTTAACAAAGGGGGATGGGGGATTTGGAACCTATTGTCTAGATAATCCATCATGACGGAACGTCACCCACGAATCACGCCAATGGCGGGAAAAACTCAATTATCCCCCATTCCCGCTGGCGGGATTAGGGAACCGAGAGGTTTTATTTTCTAGGGAAGACAATGAAAAAAGGCTAACGCTACACTATACTAAGATATACGGCCCTGGATACACGGGGCATTGTTATGTCCCGGAAAGGGTAAAAGGAAATAAGGGGTACACCAAGCGTTATTTCATCATCTGCCTGGTCATCTCCAAACTTGCTGACACCCGCTTATGATAGAGCGGGTACCTTTCGGCGGTGTAGATCTTGAGGGCCTCCTCATAGGCATTGACGGCCTTGGCCAGATTCGCCTCCCTCTCTCTGCCCTCGGCAAGGCTCCGGTAGGCTACACCGAGGTTATTCTGAATCATCGCATAGTCCACCGAATGCTCCTTAAGGGTATATACCCGCAGGGCCTCCTCATAGGCGCTGACGGCCTTGGCCAAATTGCCGCCCTTGTCCTGCACCTCAGAAAGGGTCCAATACGCGGCCCCCAGATTGTTCTGAATCATCGCATAGTCCAGCGGGTCCTCCTCAAGGGCGTATACCCGCAGGGCCTCCTCATAGGCATTGATGGCCTTGGCCAGGTTCTTGTCTTTATCCCTGACCTCGGCGAGTGTCCAGTAAGCGGCCCCCAGATTGTTCTGCGTAGCCGCGTAGTCCAGGGGATACTGATCCAGGGTCCTGACCATCAGGGCCTCCTCATAGGCATTGATGGCCTTTGACAGATTCTCTTCCTTTGCACCCACCTCGGACAGCCCCCAGTAGGCAGCCCCGAGGTTGTTCTGCGTGACGGCATAATCCACGGGGTATCGTTCAAGGATCCTGATCTTCAGGGCCTCCTCATAGGCGCCGATGGCCTTGACAAGATTCTCCTCCTTGTCCTTGATCTTCGAAAGACTCCGGAAGGCATTGCCGAGATGATCCATGGTGGTCGCATAACCAGCGGGATACTGCTCCAGCGTATATACCCTCATGGCCTTGTTATAGGCGCTGACGGCCTTAACCAGATTCTTCTCCTTGTCCTTGAGCTCGGCAAGGGCGCTATAGGCATTACCGAGATAATCCTGCGTTATCTCATAGTCAACGGGATACTGATCAGGGGTGTACACTTTCAAGGCCTCCTCATAGGCACCGATGGCCTTGATAAGATTCTCCTCCTTTTCACCGACCCCGGCGAGGGCGTTGTACGCGGTGCCAAGATGGTCCTGTGCGGTAGCGTAGCCAACGGGGTATTTCACAAGGGTATACACCCGCAGGGCCTCCTCATAGGCCATAATAGCCTTCTCTAAATTCTCTTTTTTGTCCACGAGCGCAGCCAGATCCCAGTAGACCGTTCCGAGATTGTTCTGGGTAGCAGCATAGTCGAGGGGATAGGCGTCGAGGGTCCTGACCTTCAGGGCCTCCTCATAGGCCGTCATGGCCTTGGCCAAATTTTCTTCTGTCTCCCTGATTCCGGAAAGCTTCCAGTAGGCCGTTGCGAGATTGTTCTGAGTGGCGGCATATTCAAGGGGGTAGTCCTCTTCAGTCCTGATCGCCAAGGCCTCTTCAAAGGCCATGATGGCCTTGATGAGGTTTCCTTCCGTATCCCTGATGAGGGCCATGTGGTAGTAACAGACCCCCTGATTATTCTTAATGTGACCATACAGCGTTGGGTCCTCCTTTTCTGATACCATCTTTAACATATCTCTGTATATCGGCAGAGCCTCCTCAATCATATTTTTCGCGAGCAGCCTATCGGCGTTATCTATAGAAGTGACGCGCCTGTCTTCGTAAAATCGTCGCTCTTTCTGGTAGAATACAACAGAGGTAATAATCCATGTCAACAAAACCCCAATAACCAGGCCGACTATCCCCATGAGCCACGGATTATTTCTGTTTAACTGTATGGTGAACAACGTGTCTGGAAATGGGATTCGCATAGCAGTCCTCCTTGAAGATCCAAACAATCCTCTTGTGTATCGCTATCCTATCATAGAGGCCTCTTACGGACAACCAAAACGCGCTCAAGGAGTTGATGCAATAATTTCCCAAACGTATGATGAAACGAACTATTTCTATACTGAGAAATACAGCAGCTTTTTATGGCCAGGGTAGAATTTAAAATTGACTATTGACGGACAATATGATAGATAGAAACAAGAGAATGCAAAGAGTCAGGGAAAGGTATTATACGGTCGAAGGGGACCCCCGCGAGGGGGTTTTTTTTGAAACAAACCGGAGAGGAAGATGTCAGACAAGGCTGTAAAGGCACTCATCGCCCTGGAAGATGGGAGGATCTTTGAGGGGAAGGCCTTCGGGGCCAGGGGAGAGCGGTATGGTGAGATCGTCTTTAACACCAGTATGACCGGCTATCAGGAGATCCTGACCGATCCCTCTTATAAAGGGCAGATCGTCACTATGACCTATCCCCTCATCGGCAACTACGGCGCCAATCCCGAGGATATGGAATCATCACGCCCCCATGTGGAGGGTTTTGTGGTCCGCGAGTACATCAGGAACTACAGCAACTGGCGGGCACATGGGAGTTTAGAGGACTTCTTGAAGCAACACGCAATCATTGGGGTAGAGGGGGTCGATACGAGGGCCATTACCCGCCACATCCGCTCTGCCGGGGCCATGAAAGCAGTCATTTCCACCAAGGACCTGGACCCCCAACGGCTGGTGCGAAAGGCCCAGGACGCACCCGGCTTGGTGGGCAGGGACCTGGTCAAGGAGGTCACTTGCCGTGAACAATATCGCTGGCCTTCCCAGGAGAGGTCCACGAATGTTCCGGCATTCAAGGTGGTGGCCATGGACTTCGGTGCCAAGCACAATATCCTTCGGATCTTGGAGGGGCTCGGATGTGAGATAACGATGGTCCCGGCGGATACCAGTGCAGAGGAAATCCTCGCTCTCTCGCCCGATGGGATCTTCCTCTCCAACGGGCCGGGTGATCCTGCCGGGGTACCCTACGTCGTTGAAACGGTGCAGAAGCTCCTGGGCGAACGCCCCATCTTTGGAATCTGTCTCGGCCACCAGATCCTGGGGCTCGCCTTCGGAGGACGGACTTTCAAATTAAAGTTCGGCCATCGGGGTGGGAACCAGCCGGTCAAGGACCTCCAAACGGGCACGATAGACATTACATCCCAGAATCACGGTTTTTGCGTCGACATCGAATCTATGAACCAAACGGAGGTGGAACTGACCCACATCAACCCCAACGACGGGACCCTCGAGGGGATGCGCCACAAGGAGCTTCCCATCTACTCGGTTCAGTACCACCCCGAGGCCTCCCCCGGCCCTCACGATGCGCGGGGGCTCTTTCCACCG
>CAZFIR010000037.1:0-8768 GCA_964519535.1 uncultured Thermodesulfobacteriota bacterium
AAGCTCCGCCACGCCGGGGTGTTCCCCGAGGCTGATCACCAGATCTGTCTTGGGGATGTCTTGAGGGAGAAATTCCGAGGGTTCCTCCATCATGGTGGGCAAGGAGGAGGTGATCTCCAGGGTCTCTATTGTCCAGTCCGCGGGGCCATGTTCCTGCCAGGCCTCGGCCATTCGCTTGCCGTAGTTCCCCTGCACGATGGCCAGTATCTTCATAGCCTGCTACATCGCCTCCGTGTCCGTTTCCTCAATCATGCGTTCCAGTTCTTTTTTAAGATCAGCGGGGAGACCGACGATATCAAGCGAGAGGAAACCCTTGATAATGAGGGTTGTTGCCTCCTGCTCCGAAAGTCCTCGTGCCATCAGGTATTCGACCTCTTCCTGAGCGATCTTCCCCACCGCCGCTTCATGGGACATCTCCAGGTCGGATGTCTTGCCTTCCAGTTCGGGGATTGCGTGAATCCTGCCTTTATCAGAGAGCAGCAGCCCTTTGCACTCGAGGTGGGCCCTGATGCCGGGGGTCTCGCCAACCAGGTGACCTCTGGCAATAACCGTCCCCCCCGTCGATACGACGCGGGAAACGACCTCTCCCCGGCTCCCTTCCCCCCGAAGGATTATCCGGGAGCCGACATCCATAAAGGAACCTGGCCTGGCCAGCAACACCGAATTGAAGGTGGCTACCGCCCCCTTTCCCTTCAGCGTTGCGGCGGGATACATCTGGAGATTTTTGGCGGGCACGAGACAGATATAGTTGGAAATGAAAGTCCCCCCTTCTTCTACGATCACGGCCGATCTGGGCCTCACCGCCATTTCCTCCGCCCAGTTGTGAATCATGGTAAAGGAGATGGTCGCCCCCTTTTTTACGAAAAATTCCGAGATGCCGACGTGCAGCCCGGAGCGCACGCCGGGAGCGGTGGCACATCCGGTGATAATATTCAGATTCGATCCTTCCTCAGCAATGATGATATTATGGACATCCTGGGCGAGTTTGTCCTCGGTAAGATAGAGGCAGGCCTGCAGCGGATAGTGGACATTGACCCCCGGCAGGGAACGGATGTAATAGCCATGTTCCTGGTGTTCCTCTGCCCGTCTCGTATAGATATCCTTGTCCGCCGGTACGACCTTCCCCCAATATTCCGTGAGGCCATTATATTTTTTCCGGGCCGCGGTAGCGGACATGATCTCCGCACCGTCAAAGTCGGTTTGGCAGTGAATCACCGAGTGATCCTTCTGGAAGAAGCTTCCGGAGCGCTCCTTGCCGGATGGGTCTATACCGGTCATCAGGAGGACCGTTTTGTCTTCGGGAGAGAGTTGCGAGAGGTCATCAAGGGGGGGATGCTCTGCCGTTTCCTCTCGATACACGCTCAGGTCCAGATCGTCCGCTGGTTGCGAATTAGTTTTTTTCCCGGTTGACATTCTTTCCCTCCCCTCGGAAACAGCGAAAGCATTCCTCGAACCCACACTCCCTGATGGTGTGGAGTATGTCCCGGGGGTTGGCCTGACAGGCGATACGTCCCTGCATAAGGATATACCCCACATCCACATTTACATAGTCGAGGATGTGACCGGTGTGGGTGATGATGAGACCGGATTTCTTTCGTTCCCGATACAGCTCCTTCATGGTCTTTTTTTTGTTTGGCTCCCTTTTTCTTCCCAGCAGATGATTGGTGTATTCTCCGATCAGTGCGATGTTCTCCAGGTCCACCCCCGACTCAGGCTCGTCCAAGAGGACCAGATCCGGATCTTGGAGGATCAGCTGTAAGAGCTCAGCCCGCTTGATCTCCCCGCCGGAGAAACCGACGTTGACCTCCCGCTCGAGAAAATCCACGAGATTGAGATTCTTGGCATACGCTTCCAGGAATTTTCCGTTTCTCTTGGCGCTGGTCTCAATCAGTCTTCGCAGCTTCACCCCCCGGATGACTGGCGGGCGCTGAAAGGATATGCCAATGCCCATCTTGGCCCGTTCATTTATCGGGAGGCGGCTGATATCTCGCCCGCCAAATATGATATTCCCCGTTACCGTATACCCCGCAAATCCCATCATGGCATTCAAAAGGGTGGTCTTGCCCGAACCATTCGGTCCAAAAATGGCGTGGACTTCCCCCTTTTTTATCTGGAGGTTCACCCCCTTGAGGATCTCCTTTTCTCCTACTGAAACGTGGAGATCCTGCACCTCAAGCAGGAATCCATCCTTCATTGTTTTCCTCCGTTGGCTTTTTGAGTTGACAACTAATTGCAATGCCTAAGACTTGTGATTACAGTATGTCCTGCCAGGAACAAAATCCCAGGACCACATCAAGGCAACCATAGTATCATGTTGCCCCCCTCGATTCAATAATCCTTCGTCCAATTTTTTTAAAACCCGACGAGATACAGGGCCAGCCCGATCCCCAGACCGATCACAAAATTGAAGGACTTGATCAAGATAGAATCTTTAACGGTATAGGCCAGCAAGGGGAGCATCCCGTGTCCATCTTGAACGATGCAGCTCGCCAGCAGGACGGAAAAGGGGATCAGGCCCTTGGCAAAGAGCATGACGAAGATGAGATGCGGCCCTGATTCGGGGATGATGGCTACCAGGGTCGCCATCACCAGCACCCAGGGCATATGGGCCTGCACAAATGTCTCGAGGTTCCAGAACTTCAGGCCCACATCTATAGCGATCAGCGCGCCAAAACTCCAGAGCAGCACCTTCCACAGGTGTCCCTTGGCTATATGCCCCCAAATATGCTCATGGAGATAATGTTCAGGCGCCGTTGCGACTATGAGTACGGCCAAGGCAAGTAACGTTATGAACGTGGTCCGCTCCCACCCCGCCTCAGAGGGGCCGAGGACCCCTGAGGCGGAACCAATGATGAATATCCCGAGGAGGGAGAGGAGGAGAAAACGGTCCAGAGATATCTTGTGGAAATGAGCCTTTACCCCTTGTAAGGTGATGCGCAAGTCCCCATGCTCCGCATGCAGGACGGGTATTTCGCATTCCTCGCACGGTCTTATCTTGAGGACGGGCACCAATTTATCGACAAGCCAGGCGAAGAGGATGCCTATGACGAACAAGATGAGGAAAAGGAGGATTGCCTTGGCTGGGAACAAGGCGAGCATGATAAAGGCCTCATCGCCAGAGGTGGCGATCATGCCTCCCACCATCGCCCCAAAGGTGATGAGACCATGGACATAAAAGGAGACGTTCATGAAGGCACCGAGGCAGCCGGGGGTCACACCGAGAAACGCAGTGGTAATGTATTGCCTGAAGAGCCCCCGGCTGATCATCCTGTTCATTTTCCCCGCGGTCAATACATTGAGATAGTCCGCCATGGTCATCATGACAAAGACGAACATCGTGATCATCAAGCCTTTATTGAAGTTATAGAAGATGATATCCATCGGGTATTCTCGTCCGTCCCCTTAAACCTGCAGTATTACCCTTTACATCCCCAACTCGGAGCGCAGGTGAATAAAATCCAAGATATCGTTACGGCAGACCAACCCCTTGATCTCGTTCCCTTGCACTACCGGCACCTGGTTGATTTTGCCGCTGGCCAGCTTGGCGAGGACTTGATTCCCATCTGCATCCGGTGCAACGGCCTCTAATTTTTCCCGGGGGGTCATGATCTCCCTGACCGCGGTGACCATCCTCTTTTCGGGGGTGACAGTCTTGACATCCTCCAGGCAGACGATACCGGCCAGCGTGCCTGCCTCTGTTACCAAGAAGGACCGTTCCTTCTTTTTGAGGATATGGTCCTCCATCAATACCTGCACGGAGATCGAGCCATCAATCGTCTCAAATGCGGTATCCATTAGGTCTTTTGCCCTGACGTCTTTCAATGTCTCCTTCATGAGGACCTGCCGGTATCCCCGCACGGCCGCACTGTGGATAAACCATCCGATAAGGGCAATCCAGAGGCCGTTAAAAAAGAAGCCCCGCAAGATCTGCCAGATGCCGAAGAAGATGAGGAGAAAGGCGATGGCTTGCCCGGTGACGGAGGCGATCCGGGTGGCCCGCTTGAGATTTCCCGTCACCTTCCAGGCGATGGCCCGCAGGACCCTCCCCCCGTCGAGGGGGAATCCAGGAACCATGTTGAATAACGCGAGGATAAGGTTGATTATGGATAGATAGTGGGCGCTGGCGGCAATGGGTTCATTGATCCCCTGCGTGCCGTACCACAGTCCAAAGAAGAGTGCGGAGATGATCAGGCTGGATATGGGCCCTACCACGGCGATGGCGAATTCCTTGGCCGGCGTCCCCGGTTCCTCTGAGATCTCGGCTACACCCCCAAAGAGAAAGAGGGTGATGCTTCGTACCTCCTCCCCTCTGCTGCGGGCCACCAGCGAGTGTGTCAGCTCATGGGCCAATACCGATGAGAAGAGCAGCAGGCTGGTGATGAGGCCAACGAGCCAGTACTGCCAGTGGGGCCATTGGGGATACTGGCCGGGAAAGTAGTGACCGGCAAGGGCCCAGGTGATCAGGCCGAAGATAAAGAGCCAACTCGAATCAATCCTGATGTCGATGCCGAATATCGTGAAGATACGCCATGAAGTACGCATTTTCTCTCCTCCTTATTGTTTATGAAAGACGTCTTTCCGCCTGGGCCAGCTCTTCAAGGCCCTGACGGTCTAAGATCCTGATACGGGGACCATCCGATTGGATTAACCCATGCCGAACCATCTTGGTGAGAATGCGCGACAGGGTCTCAGGGATGGTGCCCAAAAGACTGGCCAGTTGTCCCTTGGCAACATCCAGCTCCAGATCGTTGGATTCATCCCTCTGTTTGCTCATGTAGAGGAGGTAGGCAGCGAGCCTCCCCGGCACCTCTTTGAGAGAGAGGTCCTCGACCAGCAATGTAAATTTTCGCAAGCGCCGGGACAGGATTGCCAGCATATTCAAGGCCAGAGAAGGATCTTGTTTGATGAGCTCAATAAAGGCAGCTCGCGGAAAGAAGAAGATCCGACTTTCCTCGAGCGCCTCGGCATGGGCCGGAAATCGCTGTCCTGCAAAGACGGATGCCTCACCGAAGGGTTCTCCCGGTCCGAACACATGAAGGATTTGCTCCTTCCCGTCAGGGGACAGCTTAAAGACCTTCACCCTGCCCGAGATAACTACGTAAAAACCGCTTCCTTCATCCCCTTCGGAAAAGATGATCTGTCCCCCCCTGTACGAATGGGCTACCACGATGGTGGCCAGCTCATGGTATTGTTCGCGTGACAAGCCATCAAAAAGGGGAATGGCTACAATATGTTCGCTCATCTCCACGACTTTATGCCCCAAGTAAAAAATACCATCTCCCCTTGACTTAAGTCAATGACTGTCTCAGTCACGTGAGTTATCCTGTAAGTATTGAGAGCTAGATAAGGAGGAAGCAGATGCAATGTCCAGGGCAAGATAGTAGGTTTTGGGGGACAGATGCCATTTTTGATATGGCGTGTCCTCAGTGTGGAGAGGAGGTGGAGTTCTTCAAAGATGAGCCGACCCGCACGTGTAAGCAATGCGGCCTCAAGATCGTAAACCCCAAGATGGATTTCGGCTGCGCCTCTTACTGCCAATTTGCCGAGCAGTGTGTGGGGGACCTGCCGCCGGAGGTCCTGATCCAACGAAAGGACCTTTTTAAGGATCGCGTGACCATCGAGATGAAGCGCTATTTCCAGTATGATTTTAAGCGAATCGGCCACGCTACCAAAGTGGCCAGATATGTGGAAAGAATCGTCAAGCAGGAAAAGGGTGATCCGGGGGTGGTTTTGCCGGCCGCCTATCTGCACGACATAGGGATCAAGGAGGCCGAGCGCACTTATGACAGTACCGCTGTGCACGAGCATCATGAGAGCGAGGGGCCTGCGATAGCCATGGGGGTCCTGGAGAGGCTCAAGGCCCCGGAGGAGCTGGTCGAGGAAGTGTGCGCAATCATCGGCCACCATCATCATCCCAGAGCAGAAGAGACCGTTAACTTCAAGGTGGTCTATGATGCAGACCTCATCGTCAACCTTGAGGAGCAACAGAAGGAAACGCCTGCAGAAATAGAGAATTTAAGCACTTTGATCGATCGGGACTTTCTGACTGCAAGTGGGAGAGAGCTTGCCAGAAATGTGCTTTTAAAAGATCGTTAACCAATTGCTCCGGAGGAGGAGACCATGGACGTCGTACGGAAGATAATCGAGATCGATGAAAGGCTCTGTAATGGCTGCGGAGAGTGTGTGCCCGCGTGTGCCGAGGGAGCCATCCAGGTTGTTGATGGCAAGGCCCGGTTGCTGGCAGAAAAATACTGTGACGGGTTGGGGGCCTGTTTGGGTGAGTGTCCCACCGGGGCCCTCAAGATCATAGAGCGAGAGGCCGAGGAATTTGATGAGGAGGCCGTCGAAGGGTATGTAAACGCACGTACGCATGATGAGAAAAGGGCAGAGGCAACCCTGGCCTGCGGATGTCCCTCAACGCAGGTACAGAGTTTTGAATTACCGCCATCAAGCCAGGAGCGCAGCGAGCCAGATACCCATGATTGCATGGCATCGGCCCTCTCCCATTGGCCTGTCCAGATCAGGCTGGTGCCGCTGACTGCCCCGTTTTTGCAGGGGGCTCATCTGCTGGTGGCGGCGGACTGCACGCCGGTGGCCTATCCCCATTTCCATCGGGATTTTTTAGAGGGGAAGGTCGTCATGGTGGGGTGTCCAAAGTTCGACGACAACCAGGAGTATATTCAACGATTCGCCGATATCTTTAAGACGGCCAATATCAAGGGCATCACGGTGGTCGTGATGGAGGTGCCCTGCTGTCAGGGCCTGCCCGTGATCGCAAACAAAGCGATGGAATTGGCAGGCAAGAAAATCCCCATAGATCAGGTGATCATCGGCAGGAGGGGCGAGATTTTGGGGAGAGAGAGGTTGGTGGCTTGATGTATGGGTAGTTGTTAGAAGCCCTTTATTGCGCCTTCTCATTGGCTAAGGGGTGCAAGGGGACAAGGACCGAGCCCTTTGTAATTTTGTACTTGTGCCTTCTCCACATCACTGTCCGGCTGACGAACGGTACAAACCAGATACAGCCTATGATGATATCCTTTATGGGTGACAAGAGGTAATGAAAAAAGCGATGGGCAGATCGAATCCTTTTGCCCAAAGCGTAATCCCCGATTATCTTTATGAGAAAAACCGCGGTGGCCAAGGAGATCGTGCGTGTAGTGGGCCCCAATAAGACGAGCGGGAGGCATGATATGAATACGGCGTTGCTTACTATCTCAGCGACATAGCCGATCGCTCCAAGCTTCCACCGCAATTTCCCCCATCGTGCGTGTCTCTTGACAAATTGTTTCATAGTCCGATAGTGATTGACCGCATTGACCACATGACCGGAGGTAATAACCCGCGCACCTCTCTTATGTATCTTCTGCCCAATGATATAGTCCTCTGCGAGGACGTTCTTTACAGCCTCAAACCCGCCTATCGCTTCGAAGTCCTTCTTGCGCATCAACATAGATTTCCCGACGACCACGGGCATCTTAAAAAACGTGGTCAGAAGGGCAACATTGCCGATAACAAATGAGTTAAGATGCAGGTTTTCAAACAGCGAGCTGATGGTTCTGCTGCCGATACCTCGTATGAGATTGCTCACCAGCGCGACGTGGGGGTCTTCCATGTGCTTAATTATCTCGCGGAGATAATCTTTGTCGACTCTGACATCGCTATCACTGATCAGGATGTAGGGAAATTGTGAGATGCTATAGGCGCCAATGAGGTTATTGACCTTTGGGTTCAAGGCGTAATCCGTCTTTTTTACAACGATTGATATTTTTTTCTGGGGATACATCTTCTTGATTTTTTGTGCCAGTTTCAGTGTGGGGTCACTCGCTTCCTCGAGAGAGAATATAATCTCATATTCCGGGTAGTCCTGGTTGCAGAAGCTCACGAGATTATCAAGGAGATCGTCATCCAGTCCTTTGAGGGGCTTAAGGATCGATATGGGGGGGGAGAATCTAGCCGGCGATGGCGGAGGGTGGGATGCATCTCTTCTGCCAATCAATGCTCCCTTTCTTTCGGACAGAAAATCCGATTCCGGCAAGACGGAGTTTTTCGGTATGGAAGCCCGAATAGCGAGGTTTTGCAGCACTATGTTGACAATCCCCACCGTTACCAGGCCGGCACAAATGAAGAATATTGCCATGTTGCATGATATTCTAGCCTCCCGAGAGGCTTCTGGCAATATCTTTATTTTTCTTGAATCGCTGTTTAACGGATTGATTTTTTCCGCCGTGGAAGGTATATTCCAGAGTATAGGGGCTTCGTATTATGCAAATCGCGAGAAATCTATAAGATTTATCTGAAAACGTCCCAGACGTATCAAGCTTTCATGGAAAAATCAGAAGTCACTATTTTGAAGCTGAAAGGTAATTAGGATGTTTACCCAGGAGCGAATTGGAACCTTGCCCCGCTTGGCAGGGATGAATCTCCATGTTTTCATCGCTTCGAGAGCGGATTGATCGAGCACCTCGTAGCCGGAAGACTTTTCCACCTCGACTTTCCCCACCCGACCATTCGTGAGGACCTCCACCTTCAACAGGACTTTCCCGTGGTATCCTTGCTGCCGGGCTTCCAGAGGATATGCAGGTTTTGGATTTTCAATATATCTGGGGGAAGAGACATCGGATCTGCCAAAACCTTTTAAACCGAAAAAACTCCGGCCCTTCCCCGTTTCGCCCCCCCTACCTTCCGATCCAGGCCCTTCTTCTCCTGTCCCTTGTCCTTCAACAGAAGCACCCATGGTGGAATCTCCAAGCCCTGTCTCAGGTTCGTCT
>CAZFIR010000038.1:0-35642 GCA_964519535.1 uncultured Thermodesulfobacteriota bacterium
GGGACAAAATCCAGCCTGCTCCGGTGCCAATGCCAACAAGACGAGGCAGGCGTTGACCAAGCTGAAATGGCTGGTGAATGTCAATATGTTTGATAACGAAACCGCTTCCTTCTGGAAGGGGCCGGGGATGGATCCCAAAAAGGTCCAGACCGAGGTCTTCTTCCTTCCCTGCGCAGTGTCGGCAGAGAAGGAGGGCTCGATTACGAACTCCGGCCGCTGGATGCAGTGGCGCTATGCAGCTGCCAAACCGCCGGGGAAGGCCCTCCCTGACGGTGATATGATCGTCGAGCTCTTCGCAAAGATACAAGAGCTCTACCGAAAAGAGGGCGGAGTCTTGCCCGAGCCGATCATCAACCTCAAATGGGACTACACAACCAGGGGCAAATTCGACGCACATAAGGTAGCAAAAGAGATCAACGGCTATTTCTTGAAGGACGTCACCATCAAGGATACAACCTATAAGAAAGGGACCCTCGTTCCCTCATTCGCCTTCCTGCAGGCAGACGGCTCCACCTCTTCGGGCAACTGGCTCTACTGCAATTCTTACACCGAGAAGGGGAACATGGCCGCCCGTAGGGGCCTGAAAGATACCTCCGGCATCGGGCTCTACCTCGAGTGGTCATGGTGCTGGCCGGTGAACCGCCGGATCATCTACAACCGGGCCTCGGTAGACCTCAAGGGTCAACCGTGGGATACGAAGCATCCGGTAATCAGCTGGACAGGCGAAAAGTGGGTGGGTGATGTGCCTGACGGTGGGTGGCCACCTATGGCCAATCCCGATGGGACTCGTAACCCCAATTCCAAGTACCCCTTCATCATGAAGGAAGAGGGGTATGCCCACATCTTCGGCCCGGGTCGTCCTGATGGACCCTTCCCCGAGCACTATGAACCATTGGAGTGTCCGGTGGAGCGGAACCTGATGAGCTCTCAGTTCATCAACCCGACGGTGAAGCAATTTGAGACCGAGATGGACAAACGCTTCACCTGCGATCCGCGGTACCCCTTTGTGGGCACCACCTATCGGGTCACCGAACACTGGCAGAGCGGTGTGGCCACGAGATGGCAGCCGTGGTTGCTCGAGGCACAGCCCCAGCAGTTCTGCGAGATGAGTGAGGAGTTGGCAAAACTGAGGGGCATCAAGAATGGTGACAACGTTATCGTGGAGTCTGGTCGCGGCAGGGTGACCGCGGTGGCCATGGTTACCAAGCGGTTTAGACCCCTCACTGTTATGGGGCAGACCGTCCATGAAGTCGGGTTACCGTGGTGCTACGGCTGGGTGCACCCCAAAGATGGTGGTGACTCCTCTAACCTGTTGACCCCGTCGGTGGGCGACCCCAACACAAAAATACCTGAGACCAAGGCGTTCATGGTGAACGTGCGCAAGGCATAAAGGAGGAGATCCTATGGCTGATAAAACGTTCTTTATCGATACTACCCGGTGCACCGCTTGTCGTGGCTGTCAGGTAGCGTGCAAAGAGTGGAACCAGAACCCCGCTACCAAGACCAAGAACTGGGGAAGTCACCAGAACCCTGCGGATCTCTCCTTTGAGACCTATAAGCTCGTTCGCTTCTCTGAGGTGGTCTCGGATGGGGAGCTCCGGTGGTACTTCTTCCCCGATCAGTGCCGCCACTGTATAGAGCCTCCGTGTAAAGAGATCGCCGAGGCCCTCGGGTACAAGAAGGCTATCACACAAGATGCGGCGACCGGCGCGGTGCTCTTTAATCAGAAGGTAAAGGTAAAAGCGGAGGACTTCGAGGAGATCAGGGATGCCTGTCCCTTTAACATCCCGAGATATGATCCCAAGCAGATGGCTATTGCTAAATGCACCATGTGCATTGACCGTGTCTCCAACGGGCTGTTACCTGCCTGCGTCAAGACCTGTCCCACAGGGACCATGAATTTTGGCGATCGGAGCCAGATGCTGGCCCTGGGCAATAAGCGGCTGAAGGAGCTGAAGGCCCAATACCCGAAGGCCCAACTTCTCAATGCTGAGGATATCCGCACCATCTTTCTGGTCATCGATGACTCCGAGAAGTACTATGAGTTCGCCAAGGCGAACGGTCCTTTGGGTATTACACGCTTGGTGGCTATGAAGAAGCTCATCAGCCCCCTGGTGCGTCTGTCAGGATTGAAGGGATAGTTTTTCCCTTCATGCACTATAAATGGATGGGCTTGTCTTGAGAGGTTCCCTTTCAGGACAAGCCCTTTCTTTCTTCAGGTGAATGGTATAGTATAGATAAATAGGGAGAGGATTGTTCATATGGCGGAGTTGCTTGATCGGATCAGAGAGCGGATTGCACGGTTTCAAAAAGAGAGGCCGCACTATCGGGAGATCCTCGATCTCTACGCCTTGATTCTTGAGGAACAGGTGAAAATGCTCCGTCAGGTACAGATCACCGTGCCCAAGGTGGATAAGAAACTCGTGAAGTCACGTTTGGGGGAAGGCCTTCCTCTGCTGGGGAGAGAGGGATTCGCAATAGACCTTGAGGCAGCGCAAAAACTCTTTTATACCCTGAGCTTGATCGGACAGGGCGCAACCGCGAAGATGGGTGATGCAATTCCGAGAATCTCAAAGTCGGCAGAGGCGGGCGAGCTGGATCTGAGAGATATATTCAGTAAGCACTACGATGAAATGTATCTCGCTCAAGAGGCTGAGCAATGCGGTTTAGATACGGGCATTCTCGCCTTCTTGGTCCGGGCCAGTGTCAGACCTTCTGTAATAGCCCAGATGGAGCAGCTGCGGGGTGCTCTCAACCTGGAAGAGTGGCTGCAGGGGCAGTGTCCCCTCTGTGGATCTGCCCCCCAGATAGCCCAGTTGAGGGATGAGGAGGGGAAGAGGTATCTGCAGTGCTCGTTTTGCAGTTGTCAGTGGCGCTGGGAGCGCATAGCCTGTCCCTCGTGCCACAACAAGGACTTGGACTCACTGCACTACCTCTACGCCGAAGAGGAAGAGGCCTACCGGGTGGATCTCTGCGATCAGTGCAGAGGATATATCAAGACGGTGGATTCGCGCAAACTCGATTACGAGCCCTCTTTGGATCTCGAGGACATCGTCACCATGCACCTCGACATCCTTGCCTTCGAGAAGGGATACCGCAGAACTGCCCCGACCCCCTGGGGTCCATGGTCGTTACACGAGGGAGGTGTGGTTGGGCGTGCTTAAGAAACGCTCTGCCATTCTGGTACAGGATGGAAAGGCGAAGGAGATTGAAGACTGGGTCGCCGCTGAGGACTCATACGAGCTCTATATTAATAATGCCCTGATCGATGCCATTGTAGTCTCCCCCTTAGACCTTGAGGCCCATGCCGTCGGCTACGTCGTAACTGAGGGACTTGTTGAACCGGATGAGGTGGAGGGAGTGAGTCAAAAGGGGTGCCGGGTCTTCATCAAGACCAGTGATGGCAAGGACGTTGTTCCGTCAAAGACCGTCTGGCGGAATTCGGCCTATAGGGGGAGCAACGGGCCATCAATTACCCCGATTTCCTCAAACGTCTTGATCGAACCGGCCTTGATCGTGCAGTGTGCACGACAGATTACCGAACAGGCTAAAAACTGGAAAAAGTCCGGGGGTGTTCATATCTCGTTGCTCTTTAATTCGGAGGGTGAGCTGATCAAGGCCGCCGAAGACATCGGGCGGCACAACAGTGTGGACAAGGTAGTAGGGTACGCCCTCCTTCACGGCATCCCTCTGGCCGAAACCATACTGGCGTGCAGTGGCCGGCAGCCTGAGGGGATGGTCCTGAAGGCCGCTCGGGCGAAGATACCCATTGTTCTCACCAAGGCCGCCGTGACCGATAAAGGGTTTGATATTGCACAGCAATTGGGGGTGACCCTCATCGGCTTTGCCCGTGATGATCGGTTTACCCTATACACGCACCCGGAGAGGGTGCAGGTTGTCTTTGCGTCATAATTGCGATAAAATTTATTGAGAACGGCTCATTTTACATTGAGGGGTGAACAATGAAGAGAACATTAACCACGATATTTATCACTTTAGTACTCTTACTGAGCGTCGTGATTTCCGCCGCTTTGGCGGAGAAGACGCAGGTCACCATCCTCCTCTACAGCAACAATATCAACGGCCAGATCTATCCCGCCGGGTGAGGGTCGTCCAGATCTGGCGGTCTTGCCAGAAGGGCAGGGGTGATACAGGAAATCAAAAATGATGGGAAGGACGTTCTCATTGTGGATGCAGGGGATCTCCTCTATTATAGAAATGTACAGCCCGCCCTGCCCGCTGCCCAGAAAAAAGAGGCCGTGTTGAACGCCCAATTGATAGTCGACGCCTTCAATCTCATGGGGTGCGACGTCGTGGGCATAGGAGAGGATGACCTCAGGCTGGGTGCCAAGGACTTCGCGCACATGAAAAAAAAGGCCGCCTTTCCCTTTGTTTCCGCCAATGTGGTCAGCAAGGGCGTCCGCCACGTATCAGTCCCCTCCGTGATCAAGAACGCAGGGGGTCTGCGGTGGGGGATTTTCAGCCTCATGAGTGCCAACCCGTCTTCACAAGACCAAACCCGGGACTGGAAGGTACTGGATCCGGTGCGTAAGGGCAAGGAGATGGTAGAGGAATTGCAGGGTAAGGCCGATGTCATTATTCTCCTTGCAGCCATGCCTTTGCAGGAGCTTACGGACCTCCTCTCCCACGTGTCAGGGATAACGATCGCTGTGGCCGGGCACAATCCAACAGGGTTGAGAAGGGCCCTGCAGGTGGGGCAGACCATCGTGGTTGGCAGCTACGCCTATGGCAGATATCTGGGGGTGTTGACACTCTCCATCAAGGGCCCCGACGCGCCCTTTGTCGATGAGGCCAAGATCATGCAACTGGAGAGAGAACTGGATGTGCTGGAGGGCACGATCAAGCAAGGGACATCGGGATCGTTGACAGAGCGCAAGCAAAAGCTGAAGGCCGAACTCGAGGAGTTGAGGCAGGGTAATAGCTATCGCAATGAGCTCGTCGTCCTCTCATCCAGAATCCGGGAAGACCACGCGGTGCAGAAATTGATCAGAGATTTCAGCGCGCAGCGGAACAAGCTGAATACAGGATGCTCTGAATAATAGATGCTTGGGGGGCTGTAAGACTATGATTCAGCACAGTTCAAGATGTCAGGCGGGAGTTTTTCCGCATCATTTAGCCATGGTGCAGATTCATCAACCAGTTGATCGTCCTGTGGATACCTGGAACCTGTAGCTTCAGTAACCGTGGTTGTCAGTATCATTCCATAGCGCACATGCGCGAGCGTGTTAAGAGTAAAAATGCGGTCTCAACATTTCGACCTTAACGATGAAGGCCTTTTTGATTTTCCTCGTCAACCTCAATAGGCTCTTTGCTTGTTTTCACTCAATCATGAGAGGCATGCGGATCACAGTCTAGGGATAGCTCAGGGGTATCTTGTCAGATGACGCTCAATGGTTTGCAACGATGATTCAGAGGGGGAAGCGAAAAAATAGTGCGTGCACTTTGAGACCCATTGCTGTTTGTTTTCTTGTATTGATGTTGACTATGGGTTGCGCACAAAGGTTTCGCGTTGGTCCCGACTCTGAGGCTGCTGTTCCCCCGGAAGGTCTTGCCCCGATGGGTTATACGGTCCAGCTTGGGGCGTTCTCAAAACTATCCAACGCTGTTCGGCTATCAGAGACATTACTGCAACGCGGCTTGAATGCCTATTACTTTGTTCACAGAACGGGGCTCTACAAGGTTCGGTTTGGGAATTTTGCGTCAAAAGAGCGTGCCCGAAGCCATGCCGAAGACCTTCATGTCTTAGGTATTATTAATGAATATTTCATTGTCGGTCCGGAAGACTATCCTCAAGACCCCAGACCCGGAAAGCCATATCTGAAGAATGAGATCGTCAGAACGGCAAGGAGTTTTCTCGGTGTGCCCTATCGGTGGGGCGGCACATCATCCGCGGAGGGGTTTGATTGCAGCGGATTTTCGATGACGGTATATCAGCTCAACGGCCTCAACATGCCGAGATCGTCAAAGGCACAATGGGAGGCCGGTATGCCGATCGATCGCGATCAATTATCAAAGGGTGACCTCGTCTTTTTTGATCCTACGGGAAGCGGAGAGGTATCTCACGTGGGTATCTACCTTGGTGAGAATAACATAATCCATGCACCAGGATGGGGTAAAAAGATACGGATCGATTCCCTTTCGAAGGGATATTACCGTCGGCATTTTGTTGGGGTGAGATCGTATTTGTAGCTGTGACGGCTGTATTGTTGTTATTTCGGCTTGCGAAAATTGAGGGTATAGCTCCACCAGTTGCCGTAGCGTTCTTCCAACTCAAATCCTGCCTCTTCTGCCCAGCGGATCGTTGTTCTGGCCAAGGGATAGTCGGGGTCTAAGAACTCTTCCGTGATTGAGAGCACTCCCCCCGGTTTGAGTACCCGTCGGAGTTCTTTCAACGCACGTTTTCGATCCGGGATCTCTGGCAAGACGGTCACTAAAAAGGCGCGATCGACGGTCTCTTTTCCCACCGGCAGGTGTGAGGCATCGGCAATGTGGGTCTCGACGTTGGTCAGCTTCGAGTCGCTCACCTTTCGTTTCACCGCGGCGATCATGGCGGGCTGGATGTCCACAGCCAAGAGTTTTCCTCCTGGTTCCGTACGGCGCGCCGCCTCTATGGTAAAGGCCCCCGGGCCCGGTCCTAGTTCCAATACTCTCTCGCCGGGGCGGATGCCGACGCGAGCAAGGACCGGACGCATGTACCAACGGCGGATGGAATTGTCTACGATCCACCGAAACGAGGCAGGACATGCTCCCCGCTCGGTCACCTTTGAGAGCAACCTGACTACCACGAGCCAGACAAAGAGCAGCCCAACGCATCCGATGAGGGCGATCCGTAGCGCTCTGGTCACATCCATAATGCATTCCGCTGTTTAGCCATGTGAGATCGGGGCTGTTCCCACTATCCCCAGCTGAGGAGCATTCCTCCCCGGTAGATGATAAAGGCCAAGATCCAGGCTAGGGCAAGGCCGTAGCCGACCGAGAAGGCCGTCCACCCCCAGGACCCTGTCTCACGCCGAATGGCCGCTACGGTGGCCAGACAGGGGGTGTAGGCCAAGACAAAAATCATAAAGGCATATCCGACCAGCGGTGTCATGGCATGCTGGATGGCCGCGCGGAGGCCTTCGCTTTTTTCTCCCTCATCTCTGCCAACCTGATAGAGGACGCCGAAGGTGCTGACCACGATCTCCTTCGCGACAAAGCCGGTGAGCAGGGCCACGCCCGCCCTCCAGTCAAAGCCCACGGGGTGCAGGACCGGGGCGATGACCTTCCCCAACCTCCCCAGAAGGCTCCTTTCCTGGAATTCCATTTTTTGGAGGGTCTCTATCTCGCCGATCTTCTCATCCATCTTTGCGGCGAGCACCTCGGCCTTTGCTGCGTCTGCCCTTTGGATCACCGCTGCGTACTCCTCGTGGATATGGCTTTTTTGTGCTTCGTAATCCCTGGAGTAGTCCACGCTCTGGGGGAAGGAGCTGAGGGCCCACACGATGATAGACCCGAGGAGGATCACCCCCCCCATCTTTTTGATAAAGATGGAACCGCGCTCCCACATGTGGATAACGGTCCCCTTGAGGGTCGGCATGCGGTAGGGGGGAAGCTCTAAAACAAACGGTGCGATCTCCCCCCTGAAGAGGGTCCGTTTAAAGATCTGGCCCATCAGGATGGCCATGGCGATGCCGATGAGATAGATGGAGAAGATGACGTTGCCCGCGCGGGCCCCGAAGAGTGCCCCGGCGATGAGCACGTAGACGGGCAGCTTGCCGCTGCAGCTGATCAGCGGATTGATCAGGATGCTGAGGATCCTGTCCCTCCTGCTCTCCAGTACGCGTGTCGCCATAATGGCCGGCACATTGCAGCCGAACCCCATGATCATGGGGATGAAGGATTTGCCGTGCAGCCCCAGGGTGTGCATGACCTTGTCCATGATGAAGGCGGCCCTCGCCATGTATCCCGTATCCTCAAAGAGGGCGATGCAGAAAAAGAGGATGAAGATATTGGGAAGGAACACGGCCACGCCGCCGACGCCGCTGATAATCCCGTCGACGACGAGACCCCTGAGAAGCCCTTCTCCCATCAGCCCCCCGACGAATTCGGTGAGGAGCCCCACCCCGGCGTCGATCCATGCCATGGGATAGCTGCCGAGGTTGAAGGTGAGTTGGAACATGGCCCAGATAAAGAAGATGAAGATCGGAAACCCGAACAGCCGATTGGTCAGGACCGTATCCACCTGATCGGAGAGGTATCGTCTGTCTTTTTTGGAATGGTGCAGTGTCTCTTTGAGGGCCCCGTGGATGAATCCGTAGCGGCGGTCGGCTATGAGGGATTCCGGGTCATCGCCCAGTATCTGTTGGAGGCGGAGCTTGCTGCGTTGCAGCTGATCAAGGATGGCCTTCTTTCGGGGTTTCTTTTCGATCTCCTTGATGACCTCTTCGTCGTTTTCCAGGAGCTTGATCCCCATCCACCGGGCATGGTGCTCATCCATTGATGATCGAGCGGAACGGATCATCCCCTGCACCTTTGCGATCTCCTCTTCGAGTTCCCTGCCGTAATCGATATGGATGTGCCGGGTGACCGATTCTCTATCCTCCGCCACCCTGACGATGGCCTCTAACAACTCCTTGGTTCCCCGCCCTTTGGTCCCCACCGTTGGTATGATGGGGACGCCCATGAGGAGGGCAAGCTGCTCGTGATCGATGATCTGCCCCCTCGAGTGGGCAAGATCCACCATATTGAGGGCGAAGACCAGTTTGACACCGAGGTCGATCAACTGCGATGCTAGATAGAGATTGCGTTCCAGGTTTGAGGCGTCGATCACGTTGACCACGAGATCGGGTTTTTCCTCGATGATGTAGTTGCGCGCGATGATCTCCTCTTGAGAGTATGGGGTCAGGCTGTAGGTCCCGGGGAGGTCGACCACATGGATGGTGTAGCCGCCATAGGTAGCGGTCCCCTCCTTCTTCTCGACGGTGACACCGGGCCAGTTTCCCACCTTTTGGCGTGCACCTGTCAGGTTGTTGAAGATGGTCGTCTTTCCGGAATTCGGGTTGCCCGCGAGGGCGATGGTGATTTCCTTGGCCATTAGTCCTCTCTTGACTCTTCCTCGGTTTTTCGCACCAACACCCGGTCGGCCTCTTCATGTCTCAGGCTGACGTGGTAGCCCTTCAGGACGTATTCAATGGGGTCCTTCAGGGGGGCATATTTTTCCACCATAATCTCCGTTCCCGGGACAAAGCCCATCTCCATGAGCCGCTGCCTGAACCTGCCCGTCCCCGTGATCCGTTCAATGATGCCCCGCTCTCCGGTCCTCAGCTCATTCAGTTTTCGCACAGCCATCCCCCGTGCCTCATTTCTGATCTTGAGGGGTCGTTGTCACTAAGATTTTCTTGGCCATTCCGGCACCCAGGGCGATCCGGGTTTCCTGCGAGGCCACGATCAGCGGTCCTGGGCCGCTGCTCTTGATCACTTCCACCTCGGCACCCCTCTTGAGGCCCATGCTTGTTAACCGCCGTTCCATCCCCCTGGCGCCCCGAAATCCCACAATGCGCACCTGCTCACCCGGGGAGGCCATGATAAGGGGCATGACATCCTTCCGTTTCCTCAGGCAGTTGGCGCAGAGCCCATAGATATCCATGCGGTGCTGGAGGTCGTGGAATCCCATGCGACGGGCCGTCTCCGCCTGCAGGTCCTCGATTTCCGGATTATAAAACTCCAGGATGGAACCGCACCGGACACAGATCAGGTGATCGTGGTGTTTGCCCAGGTGATGATGTTCATATTGTGTCGCCTGATCGCCGAAGTGTTTTTCTTGGGCAAAGCCGTATTGGGCAAAGAGCCTCAAATTTTCGGCTACAAACTCCTCCGTCGCGGAAATCCCCTTTTCTTTCAGGATACCTGTCAACTCAGAAGCAGTCAGGTGGTTTTCGGTACCGAGAAAAGTTGCAAGGATCGTTAGCCTCTCATCGATCCGGTCGAGCCCTTCACCCTCGAAGATGACCTTGAACTGTTGATAGATATTCCTGTGGTCTTTCGCAAGTCTTCTGCCTCGCATTCGTGCTCTCATGTCTTGTGCTCAATCATCCAGCCCCTCTTGAAACCCGACGGTAGGGCGTTCTGCAGTGATGAGCTCACCCCGCTTCACCTTTTCAATGGCAGCGCTGACTGTTCCGGATGCGACAGTATAGACATCCATGCCGGCTCCCGTGAGGGTTACGAGTGCGTTGTGCCCGATATTCTTAACGACAACCCCATCGATATCCTTGGCAATAAGCATTTGGCATGCTCGGATGCCGGCAGCATTTTTTTCTTTCTGTCCAGGATTTTCAATCGTCTCAGTTGTCATCGATTTTGTATCTATTACCAGAAAGTACGGACAGCGACCGAAACGATCGTCAACGCGCGATGATATGGTCTTTCCCTTGGATGCAATGGCGATTTTCATCTTCTGGTATTCCCTGTTTGGTTATGAAGGTTCTTGGTTTGCCTGCTCATATCAAGTGTCTGATGCTTTTTTAATGCTTTACGTGATGAGTTCCGGACAGTGCATGCTTCCTGCTCCTGCGCGCACTGTGAGCAATACCCTAAGAGTTCAAATCGATGGGATGTTATAGCAAAATCGTACTTTTTCCCGATCCGGCTCTGAATAGACGCGACAGCGTTATCTGCAAACTCAATGATCCTTCCGCAGCTGACACATCGGAGGTGACTGTGATGTTTGTGGCCATAGACGTGCTCATAGTGGAGATGGCCGTCCTCGAAATAGACCTCCTTAATCAATCCGCTGTCGATGAGGAGGGGGATGGTCCTGTACAGGGAGGCCTTGGAGATCCGCTTCTTCTTGTTCCTCAACCGCAAAAAGAGCTCATCCACGTCGAAGTGATCGTGGATCGAGAATATCTCATCGATAATTGTCTCCCGTTCCGGCGTATTCCGCAGCCCCTTTTCCTTGATGTATTCCCGGAATTTTTGTATGGCGTCCATGACCGTACTATTATTATTGAGTTTCATTTTCAATAATACCCCCTTGATCCGGCTCTGTCAAGTCCCTTTTTGTTCCTCAGCAAAGGCGGACCCGCGGTTTGCTGGCCGTTGCAGAACAAAAGGATGGCTGGCTTGCGAGGGAGGATAATACAAAAAAGGTTGACAGGGTTAATGAATATATGGTAATGACACTGACAAGAGGGTCACATGGGATTTAAAAGCCTTTACTACTACTACTACTACTACTACTATTACTACTATAGCGAGAAAGAAAGGAGCCCGGGAGCCTCTCTGCACCAATGATTTAACGGGAAAAGGGTTTATTAGAGGCCGATGGGCACCACGTCCATCGGCCCTTTTTTTATTTCATATGGAGGTGTCAGATGAAGAAAAAGGCACAGTTTGAACCGGCACAGCGTCTCAAGGAGCTCCCCCCCTATGTCTTTGCCGAGATCGAGGCGAAGAAACAGGAACTTGAGGCCAAAGGGGTGGAGATCATAGATCTGGGCAGGGGCGACCCCGATCTCCCTACACCCCCCCATATCGTCGAACGGCTCAAGGAGGCCCTGAAGGCCCCTGACTTCAACCGCTATCCTTCGTACGTCGGAATTTCTGAGTTCCGCCGGGCAGCGGCCCGGTGGTATAAAAAGAGGTTCGGGGTATCCCTAGATCCGGAGACCGAGGTCATCTCCCTCATCGGCTCCAAAGAAGGGGTGTCGCATGCCCCCATGGCATATGTCGATCAGGGGGACATCGCCCTGTTTCCCGATCCCTGTTTCCCCATCTTCTATACCTCCATCCTTTTTGCCAAGGGCAGGCCCTATCCCATGCCGCTGTTGGAGGAAAACGCATACCTTCCCGACCTGGGCAAGATCCCCAAAGAGGTGGCTGAAGGTGCCAAGCTGATTTCCCTGAATTATCCCCATAACCCCACGACAGGGGTGGCTACACATGATTTTTTCCGGGAGGTGGTCCGTTTCGCCAAGCAGTACCACCTTGTGGTGATTCATGACTTGGCCTACTCGGAGATATACTATGATGGACACTATTGCCCCAGCATCCTTGAGGTGGACGGTGCCAAGGATGTGGTGGTTGAATTTCACTCACTTTCTAAGACCTATAATATGGCTGGCTGGCGCATCGGTTTCGCCGTTGGTAATGCAGAACTGGTGGGATATCTGACCCTGGTGAAGACCAACATCGACGTGGGGATCTTCGGACCGATTCAGTTGGCGGGTGTCGAGGCCCTGGAGGGGGACCAATCAAGCGTCGATGAGCTTCGCAGGGTCTACCAGCGGCGCAGGGATATCCTGGTGGCCGGGCTGCGTGAGGCCGGGCTCGAGTTCAATGTCCCGCAGGCTACTTTTTACATCTGGGTGCGGGTCCCTTCCGGACATACCTCGGCATCCTACACGGATTACCTCCTGGACAAAGCGGGGATCATGGTTACCCCGGGCCACGGCTTTGGCAAGACCGGGGAGGGGTACATCCGCTTCGCCCTCACCTTTTCCGAAGAAAAGCTTCAGGAAGCAGCCCGCCGCCTGGCGGCATTAAAAAAGGAGGGGTAGGGTATAAAGAAGAATGCAATCCTTAGATTGATGAGGCTGAAGATAATGCGGTATGGATTAGAGAGACTATGGGGGAGGGGGGTATGATTTAGGGTCAGGTCCCAACAGGCCGTTGGGACCTGACCCTAAATCTTTTAATACGTTCTCTCGGCCAAGAATTTCAAGAGGTGATGCAAGATCGGGTGTGAAAAGTTGATGGAATCGGCGATGGACTCAGCCTTATGTAATTGTTTCTCAATAAATTGTTGGGCTTCATCCAGGACCCCCGCTTGTACGACGGCGTCCCTGGCTGCTGGAAATTCTGGCAGGGCAAAGAGGTCGGGCGGGAGTTGGGGGTTGGCCTTGTGAAGGTACCCGATGGTGATATAGGTCTTCTTCTTCCGCCGCCAATCGCTTCCCACATCTTTGCCCAAGGTCTTTTCATCCGCTACAAAATCCAGGAGATCGTCTCTGACCTGAAAGGCCAAGCCGATATGTCCCCCCATATCCTTTAAATGCCCTAAGACATCGCTATTGGATGCACAGGAGAAGTAGCCCAATTCAAAGGCCAGCGCGAAAAGCCGTGCCGTCTTTTGGGAGATCATGGGGAGATAGTCATCCAGGGACACGCCATCTCTCGTCTCAAATTCTTTATCCCGCGCCTGGCCTTCACACACCACGTACATGCCGTCGGTAAAGGCCTCGATCATTTTAATGAGGTGGGGTGACTGGGCGGTGAGCAGTTTCTGATAGGCGAGGGCGATCATGGCGTCACCCGACAATAAGGCGGTGCCGACATCCCATTTGGTATGCACGGTTTGATATCCCCTTCTGAAGTGATCGTCATCCATGATATCGTCATGGACAAGGGTGAAGTCGTGCAAGACCTCGATGGCTATTGCAGCGGGGAGGGCACCTTCGTAATCATTGCAGAAGTGTTCGGCCGTGATAAGGGTGATCAACGGTCGAACGCGTTTTCCCGGCAATGTAAAGAAATAGGCGATCGGGTCCCGCAAGGCAGCGAGCCGAGGGAACGGAGCGAAGTTGCGAAATTCCCTGTCAATGCGTTCCTGATAGGGGAGTAATATGGCCTTTAATGCATCTTCCATAGCTGTAATAGGTTTGAGACAGTGCTCTCGTAATCGTTCGGAAATATGGCTGAAAAGTTAACAATAAGATGACAGCATATACTCTCTGTTTTGTCAACAAAAAAATATCTTTTTGGGCGCGCTCATGACAGCGGCTGATGAACTCAAGACAGTTGTAATTCGCACGAATCTCCAATACAATATTTTGCTACTGAGAGCGACCACGGAGGAGGGGAAGCGTTGAGGGTCAAACTGGCAAAGAGGGCCGGGTTCTGCATGGGCGTGCGGCGCGCCATGGAGATCGTGCTGTCGGAGATCAATCATGGAACCCGACCTCTCTATACGTACGGCCCCCTCATCCATAATCAACAGGTGTTAGCGCTGCTCGAAACCAAGGGCGTCAGGGCAGTTGATGACGTCAAAGGTCTGGACGGGGGTGCCATTGTCATTCGGGCGCACGGCATCCCCCCGCACGAGCGCCGCGCCATCAAGGACTCGGGCCTGCGGATCCGGGATGCCACCTGCCCCCGCGTGGCCCGGGTGCAGGGCATTATCAGCGCTCACACCAAGCAGGGATATAGCGCCGTTATCGTGGGCGACAAGGATCACCCGGAGGTCGCGGGCCTTATGGGTTATTCCCATGGCAGGGCTTACGCTGTCAACACCTCGGAGGAGATCGCGAAACTGCCACGCCTGAAGAAAGTGTTCGTGGTCGCCCAAACCACCCAGTCGGCACAAAACTTTCAGGAGGTGGCGCAGGCCGTCAAGGAGCGTTTTTCCGAGGCCATGATCTTCGACACGATTTGTGACGCTACCTATAACCGTCAAGAAGAAGTTCGGGCCTTCGCGGGGCATGTAGATGGGCTCGTGGTGGTGGGCGGCTATAACAGCGGGAATACCCAGCGGCTTGTGCAGGTCTCCCGTGAGTCGGGTATGCCGACCCTGCATGTGGAGACTGAAAAAGATATTGACAAGTCAAAGCTTGCGGATATGGAGGTGGTGGGTGTGACGGCAGGTGCCTCAACCCCCAACTGGATGATCAAGAGTGTGGTCAGGGAGATAGAGGCCATCCGGAGCCGCAAAGAGACCTTCCTGGGTCGCTGGATCATCAAGACCGCCCGTTTTTTACTGATGAGCAATTGCGTCGTGGCAGCGGGGGCCTTCGCCCTTGCCCATGCGGCCGCCGTTCTCACCGGAAGGACCACCGGTCTCATCTATCCATCGCTGGCGTTTTTCTACATCTACGCCATGCACGTCTTGAATCGTTTTCTCGATAAAGGCGCCAGCGCTTATAATGATCCGGAGATAGCTACCTTTTACCGAAAATATCGGACCTTTTTGATCGTATCAGGAATCGTCTCCATTATAACGGCCCTTGCCCTCTCCTGGTATCTGGGGCCGGGGGTCTTTTTCGTTATGGCAGGCTTAAACCTCTTAGGGATCGTGTACAGTATCCCTCTGGTGCCCGAGAGACTCAGGCCGGTGTGGCGATACGCTCGCATTAAGGACTTCCCCGGGTCCAAGACCCTCTCAGAGGCCCTGGCATGGGGTGTGGTCATCGCCCTCCTCCCGTTGTTAGGGAGCCAAGACGTGGCATTGCTGGCTGCATTGGCTGCGTTCATCTTCGTATTTTCAATTACGTATTTCCGATCCGCGCTCTTCGATATCTTTCAGGAGCAGGGCGATCTCTTCGTCGGTGTGGAGACCCTTCCCATTACCCTGGGGCAGGAAAGGACCCTTTTGCTCCTGAAGGGTGTGGCCGTCTTTACGGGAGTATTCCTTATTGCGGCCCCCCTTTCCGGGGTGGTTGGACCATTCGCATATCTCCTGCTTCTCTGTGTCCTCTCATTGACCCTCTGCCTCTTCGCCTATGAGCGAAAGTGGCTTCATCCGGGCAGGCGTTTTGAGGCCCTGGTGGAAGGGAATTTCTTTTTGGCGGGTCTCTTGGGCCTGATCTGGCAGATCCTTTTTTGATTTTAGACTGTAACTAGGATACAAAGGGCGTTATGGTTGAAGAGATTCAAACAATGTTTCAAGGGAATGGGGGTATATTGGGTTTTGTCAGCGCCGAGATAGCCTGGGTCTATATCGGCTGCATACTGGCCTCTCTGCTCTGTGTCGTGTACGGTCTGATCCAGTGGAACAGGGACGGGAAAAGCACCCGGGTGCGGAGGGCGAGGCGGGTAAAAAAGGGTGGACGCCCCCGGCGCAGACGATAATTCCATAGTGTAGGCAAGGGAAATGGGTTTCATTATTACTATCTGTGTCACCGTCATATACCTCATCGTCGTATGCTATCTAGCATACAAGGGATGGAGGAGAACCCGGACGGCTGCGGACTACATGGTGGCCGGGCGGGCCATGCACCCCGGTGTGATGGCCCTGTCGTATGGGGCGACCTTTATCGGCACGACGGCCATCATCGGGTTTGGGGGGGTAGCGGCCCTGTTCGGGTTTTCCCTCCTGTGGCTCGGGTTTTTCAACATTATGGTGGGGATATTTATTGCCTTCGTCTTCTTCGGCCGGAGGACCCGCCGTATGGGACTTGCCCTCAATGCCCACACCTTTCCGGAGGTGCTTGGTGAGCGGTATCAGTCCCGGTTTATCCAGGGCTTTGCCGGGATGGTGATCTTTGCCTTCATCCCCATCTATGCAGCCGCGGTCCTCATCGGGATCGCCCGGTTCATGGAGGTCTCGCTTCGTGTCCCGTATGCCGTGGGGCTCCTGGCCTTTTGCCTTTTTTTGGCCCTCTACGTGATCATGGGGGGGATCAAGGCCGTGATGTATACCGACGCCTTTCAGGGTGTGGTTATGTTCGTCATGATGGCGGTCCTCTGCATCTGGACCTACTACCTCCTCGGCGGGATCATCCCCGCCCACCAGGCCCTGACAGCGATCGCTCCCCTGGTCCCGGAGAAGTGGATTCGTGAAGGACACCGGGGATGGACCGCGGGGTTGCAGATGGGGAGCCCCTTTTGGTGGATCGTCTACTCCAGCATTGTTTACGGGGTGGGGATCGGGGTCCTCGCTCAGCCTCAGCTCGTGACGAGGTTTCTCACGGTACCATCGGACCGGGCGTTGAATCGGGCCGTGCTGGTAGGGGGGGTCTTCATCATGGCCATGACCGGGGTTTCATTGACCGTCGGCCCCTTGACAAACGTTATCTTCTTCCAGAGATTCGGCGACATCTCCTTAGCCATGGCCGAAGGTAATGTGGATAAGATCATCCCCGTGTATATCAACACGGTCATGCCCTGGTGGTTTGGTCCCCTGTTTCTGGTGGGAATGTTGGCGGCATCCATGGCTACCTTAAGCTCGCAGTTTCACGTCGGCGGCACCGCCCTCGGGAGAGACTTCTACGGCAGGGCGATGGGGCTCGGAAGGACAGGAGAGGTCTTCGCCACCAGGCTGGGAATTGCCCTGACCATTATCGCAACCATCATTTGGGGTTTGGTGTTGCCGTCCAGTATCATCGCCGTTGCCGTCGCCTTTTTTTTCGGATTGTGCGCTGCCTCTTTCCTCCCCCTGTATTTCTTGGGGCTCTATTGGAAGGGGGTTACCAGGGCCGGGGCCATTGCGAGCATGGTGGGGGGGCTCTGTACGAGCTTTGTCTGGATGATCTTCTTCCACTATCAGGAATCGGCGGCCCTCGGGGTCTGCCGGCTCCTCTTCGGCACGGTGAACCTGGCGGCGGGCTTCCCGCCCACCTCCTGGGTATGGAAGCTGCAGTATGTAGACCCCCTTGTCGTCGCCCTGCCCATCTCCTTCGCCCTCTGCATGGGGGTGAGCCGCATTACGCAAAAGATGCCCACGGCTCACCTCAAGCGCTGTTTCAAGTAGATTGCTCAGAAAAGAGGATATTGGCCGTCAAGGCCGCTATCACCGCCCGTTTCGTCTTAAAACCGGCTGTCGAATCCATGAGCCGCTATTGTCAGAGTTCCTCCACGGTGATCAGATTGGTGGTGCCGGGCAGGTCTACGGGGGTCCCTGCGGTGACCACCACCCGCTGGCCTTTGGCTACCCAACCCCGCTGGAGGGCGGCGGTGATCCCCTTACCCACGATCTCATCGACGTTGGTGAATTCGGTTACCAGGATGGGGTATACCCCCCAGGAGAGGACGAGCCGCCTGACCGTAGTGGATTTGGGGCTGAAGGCGAGGATGGGAGAGCGGGGTCGGTACCGGGAGACCAATCTGGCCGTCCTGCCGGTCCTGGTCGGGGTGATGATGGCGGCCACCCCCAGGTCCTCTGCCAGCCGGCAGGCGGCATGACTCATGGAGTCGGCTATCTCCCCCCGCTGATAGGGGTTCGGCGGGAGGAAGGCTTCATGGGGAAAGCTCCGCTCCGTCGCCCAGGCGATCAGCGCCATGAACTTCACCGCGTCGACGGGGTACCTGCCTGTCGCGGTCTCCTCCGACAGCATGACGGCGTCGGTGCCGTCGAGGATGGCGTTGGCCACGTCGGACGCCTCCGCCCTGGTAGGGCGGGGGCTTTCCACCATCGAGCGCAGCATCTGGGTGGCAGTGATGACGGGTTTTCCGAGGCTGTTGGCCCGCTTGATCAGTTCCTTCTGTGCCATGGGGACCTCCTCGAGGGGTATCTCCACCCCGAGATCCCCCCTGGCCACCATGATCCCGTCGGCCTCCGCCATGATCTCTTCGATATGTCCTAAGGCCTCATTCCGCTCGATTTTTGCGATGATGGGGATATCGGCATTTTGAGCCCTCAAGGCCTCTTTGGCCTCAATGATATCATCGCGGTCCCTGACGTAGGAGAGGGCGATGAGATCCACACCCGCCTCCACGCCGAACACGAGATCCTCTTTGTCCTTGTCGGTTAGGGCCCTGGCCCGCAGCTTACCACTGGGCATATTGACCCCCTTATGGGAGCTGAGCTCCCCACCCACCACCACCTGGCAGGTGATCTCGGGGGGCTTAACCGCGACGACGGTGAGTTCAAGGGTTCCATCCGCCAGAAGAATGGTATCCCCCTCATTGACGTCTTGTGCCAGTCCAGGGTAAGTAACGGATATTTTGTGTGTGTTTCCCGTGACCTGTTTGCTGGTCAGGGTGATGGTAGCGCCGGTCTCCAGCACTATGGTTCCCCCCTCGATCTCTCCCACCCGCACCTTCCCCCCCCCAAGATCTTGGAGGATGGCCACCGGCCGGCCTGCCTGTTCGCTCAGCCGCTTCAGCTGGGCGATCTTTTCCCCGTGCCCCTGGCGATTACCATGGGAGAAGTTGAGCCTGGCCACATCCATCCCCTCCCTGATCATCTCCTCCATGATGGCTGGGTCGCTGCTGGCCGGCCCGATGGTGCAGACTATCTTGGTTTTCTTTGTCTCCCTGACTGTTGCTTTCATCCTGCTCGATCCCCAAAGGACAGAAAAAGGCCTATTCCTTGCGTGCGAGAATAGGCCCTCTTGAATCTCCGGATCGGTTGGCCGTTACACCTTTGGGATATCTTTCTCTCCTCCCTCTTCCTTTGTTTCCTTCTTTCCCCCAGTCTTTTGCTCTCTGGCCCTCAGGCCCGCCTCCAGTTTGTCCAGGACATCGGCCGTCTTTTCCCGCAGGGAATTGGTGGCCTTTATGATGGCATCACCGATTTGGGTGAGGACTTCGGTCTGCTTTTTCAGATCGCCAAGTCCCCCCACCTTTTGATAGGCCAAGAAGGCCAGGAACAAGGCGATGATGGCGATGATGAGTGCTAATGCTGCCATGTTTTTTCACCTCCCCTCTTTTTTTCGCTTTTTTTGTCGCGCCTTTTTCTTTTTCTCTTTGTTGAACTGATCTATCTTGGCGATGATGAAGCCAAGAATAACCCCCGCCAGGAAAGCTCCGAGGGTGACCAAGGCCGTGGATGCCTGGGTCTCCCAACAGAGAAACTTCACCTCCACTGCCTGGGTGTTGTACACGACGTAGACGAGGATAATGGCGATGAAGACGACGAGGGTGATGATACGTCCATACATATTAATTATTTTCCTCCCTCCCCCTTGCGTGAGTTGAATACCCTCTTGAATATAATATTAACATACTTGAGGTGGATATTCAAGTCGAAAATAGCGTCGATCTCTTTTTCACTCAGGATAGCGGCGATATCCGTGTCTTTCTCGACTAATCGACGAAAGTCCTCTCCCTTTTGCCATGCCCGCATGGCGTTGCGCTGTACCCAGTGGTATGAATCCCCCCGGGCCGTCCCCTTTCGGATGAGGGCCAGCATGAGCTGTTGAGAGGAGATGAGCCCCTTGGTCAGCTCGAGGTTTTCCCGCATCCGCTCGGGATATACCACCAGCCCCCTGACGATGCGGGTGAGCCGGGCGAGCATGTAATCCGCCAGGATAGTGCTGTCAGGTGCGATGACCCGCTCCACCGAAGAGTGGCTGATGTCCCGTTCGTGCCAGAGGGGTATGTTCTCCATGGCTGCCGAGGCGTTGCTCCTCACCAGCCGTGCCAGCCCCGAGAGGTTCTCCGTCCCGATGGGGTTTCTCTTGTGGGGCATGGCTGACGAGCCCTTTTGGCCTTGGGCAAAGGGTTCCTCGGCCTCCGAGACCTCGGTCCGTTGCAGGTGGCGGATCTCCACGGCGAACTTTTCTATGGAGGAGGCGAGCAAGGCCAGGGCTGTAAAGAACTCGGCATGTCTGTCCCGCTGGATGATCTGTGAGGAGACCGGGGCGGGAGTGAGGCCTAGTTTTTTACAGACATATTCTTCTACCGAGGGGGGGGCATTGGCAAAGGTGCCCACGGCCCCCGACAACTTGCCGACGCTGATGATTGCCCTGCCCCGCTCCATCCGAGCCCTATGCCGGCGCATCTCCTCGTACCAGAGGGCCATTTTGAGTCCGAAGGTGATGGGCTCGGCGTGCACCCCATGGGTTCTCCCGATCATGATTGTTTCCTGATGTTCAAAGGCCTTTTCTTTGATCGCCTCCATGAGGTCATCGATGTCCTCGATGATGATCTCTGCCGCTTCCCGTAGTCGTAGGGAGAGGGCGGTATCGACGACATCGTAGGAGGTGAGCCCAAAGTGGATATACTTTCCGGCCTCCCCCACCGTCTCTTCCAATTGGCCCACAAAAGCGGCCACATCGTGTTTGGTCTCGCGCTCGATCTCCTCAATGCGTTGTGGGTCAATCCGGGCCCGCTCTTTGATCTGCTGTACGGCCTCGTGCGGTATCTCACCCAGTTCGGCCCAGGCCTCGCAGGCCAAGATCTCCACCATGAGCCAGGTTTGATATTTATGCTCCTCGCTCCAGAGCGCGCCCATTTTTTCTCTCGTGTATCGCGGAATCACCGTTATCGCTCCTTTCCCGTAGTCAGCTTAACTTTAAGGTAGCAGGGGGGAGTTGTCAATGTGAAATAGCAGATGGTTTTTAACAATAATCTTTTCGTGACCTTGACACTCCTCCATTACCCTGTTAGATTTTGAGCTGAGCATTGATGTTTTCATCGGGGGCTGCGCATTGGGTATAAATTTTAAAAAAACACTGCAACACGCAAAGATATTGGATCCAAAAAAGGGATATGAGGAGAAGACCTTGTCCTTGGAGACGAGGTGGGATCCGCTGACTCAGAGGACGGTACGGGTACTCGATCTCCCCATCAAAAAATTGGACAAGCTCGATATAGAAGCGTTGTTAAAAAGGGCAGGGGATGTCCGGTGTCCCTTTTGTCCCGGTGCCTTGGAGGAAGTAACCCCTCGGTTTCCTCATGATCTCATCGAGGGAGGGAGGCTGCGTTTTGGCGAGGTTTGTGTGATCCCTAACCAACTCCCCTTTGATCGGTACTGTGCTGTCGTCGTCCTCACCCAGAGACACTATGTCCCGCTGGCAGATTTTACCGCGGAGATGCTCTTTGCCGCCTTCTCCATCGCCTGCGTCTTCCTGCGCAGACTGGTTGCGGTGGACCCCACGGCACGGTTCTTCTCCATCAACTGGAATTATCTCCCCATGGCGGGGGGGAGCGTCATTCATCCCCACCTTCAGATCATTGCGGGCGATCTGCCCACTCACTACCAAGGGGAGATGATTCAGAGGGGGAGGGAGTATCATCAGCAGTGGGGGGACGTCTTTTGGGATGAGCTGATCGTCAAGGAGCGGGAGTTGGCCCAACGGTATATAGGGGCTGTCGGCAACACGGAGTGGCTGGCGAGCTATGCCCCGCTGGGGTTCGGGGATATCATGGCCGTCTTCCGAGAACGGACCTCCATTGTCGATCTCTCCGATAACGACCTGCGGGACCTTTCCCAGGGCTTGGTTAAGGTCTTTCAGTACTTCCAAGATTTCAATCACTACAGCTTCAATCTCGGCCTCTACTCAGGGGAGTACGCGGGGGATGATTCCTTTTGGGTCAACGCCAGGATGGTGACGAGGAGGTTGCTGCCGCCCGTAGGGGCCAGCGACGTCAGTTACTTCGAGAAGCTCCACGGAGAGTCGATCGGATACAAGAAACCGGAGCAGCTGTGCGAGGAGATGAAGGAGTATTTCTAAGGGTTGCCTTTTCACCGCCAGTTTGTCAGGAGTTATAAGGAGAGCAAGTGATCACCTTACCCCCGCCAGCGTTCAAAGGTACACTATCCCTGGAAGAAGCCCTCAATGCGCGCAGGACCGTGAGGTCTTTTGCCCCCACGACCTTGAGTTTGGACCAGCTCTCACAACTCCTCTGGGCAACCTATGGCATGACTGGTCCTCGCGGGGGGATGAAGACGACCCCCTCTGCCGGCGCCTTGTACCCTCTTGATTGCTACCTCGCAGCGGGTGATGATGGGGTGGATGGGCTGGAAGGGGGGGTGTATCATTATCTGCCCTCCCCTCATGCCCTGGAGGCAATGACCCCAGGCGATAGGAGACAGGAGATTGCCCGCGCCTCTTTGAGCCAGATGTGGATGGCCAAGGCCCCGGTCATGATGATCATCACCGCCGAGTACGAGAGGATCACCGGAAAGTACGGGGAGCGCGGGATCAGGTATGCGCACATGGAGGTGGGGCATGCCGGGGAGAATCTCTTTCTCCAATGCGTCGCCCTCGGGTTGGGTGCGGGCATTGTAGGGGCCTTTACAGATGATGCGGTGGCGGATGCCGCGGGGCTCCCCCCCGGTCATGAGCCCCTTCTCATTGTCCCTCTAGGCCATCCCCGCTGACTCCCTTGATGAAGCTGCTGCTTACCGGCCCCCCCGGTGTCGGCAAGACTACGGTTATCCGCACGGTACTCTCGGGGATTAAGATCAAGGCAGGGGGTTTCTACACCCAGGAGATGAGGAGGGGAGGACGGCGGGTCGGATTCGCCATGAAGACCCTTGATGGAGAGGAAGGGGTCCTGGCCCACATCGACAATCGCGGGGGACATCGGGTGGGGCGATACGGGGTGGATATTTCCCTCTTCGAGGCCATGGCCCTGCCGGCCCTGGAGAGGGCTTTACGGGAAAAGGAGCTCATCGTCATTGATGAAATTGGCAAGATGGAATTGTTCTCCTGGAGATTTCAGGAGATGGTCACGCGGGTCCTCGATCAGGATGAGCGACACCTCCTCGGGGTTATCCACCAGAGCAGGGAACCCTTTGCGGAGTCCGTCAAGAAAAGGGGTGCAGTGGAGGTTATCGCGGTGAGCCGCCTCAATCGTAATGAGCTCCCTGCCCAGATCATCACGCGCTTACAGGGAGCGAGGAGATGACGCCGCTGAAAGAGGCATATGTGGATCCCTCACTGGAGGACCATCCCGTTGTTCAGCGGATTCGGCACGGCCTTGCGCATCTCCCGTGGACTGCTCGGACAGATCTCGATACGGTGACGCATGAACTGATTGCCTACAGGCACGACCCCTGGGGGGAGGGCAAGCAGATTCTCATGATTCTTCCGTATCGGGGGAGCGTGGTGAAGAACTGTCCCGGGACCATGGGTCACATCTGCTGCGGCTACAAGATCATCAACGTCATGACCAATTGCCCCATGGATTGTTCTTATTGTATCCTCCAGGTCTATTTGAACAATCCCTGTGTAACCCTCTATCCTGAGTTCGGCAAGGTCTTTCGGGAGATAGAGGTGATCCTGGATACACATCCTGATCGCATCTTCAGGTTTGGTACGGGGGAGCTCGGGGACAGCCTGGCCCTCGATGGGATCGTCGGCTTTGCCCGAGAGGTCGTCCCTTTTTTCTCTACCAAGCGGAATGCGATCCTGGAACTGAAGACCAAAGCCGCCGCAGTGGATCACCTCCTTGACCTGGACCATGGGGAGAAGACTGTGTGCTCCTGGTCCCTCAACCCACCGCAGATAATAGAGGAAGAAGAACATCTGGCAGCCCCCCTGGACGAGCGTTTGCGGGCGGCCAGGCGCTGCGCTGATGCAGGGTATCCCCTGGGATTTCACTTTGACCCCCTTATACATTATCCGGGATGGGAGGATGACTATCGGAAGGTGATTGACCTTCTCTTCGATCACATCGACCCCCGCAGGGTCATGTGGGTGAGTCTTGGTGCGCTTCGCTATCCACCCGCCCTGAAAGAGGTGGTTCGGGCGCGGTTTCCCAACTCAAGGATATTCTTCGGCGAATTGATTCCGGGTGAGGATGGCAAATTACGATACCTCAAGCCCATCAGGGTGGAGATGTATCGGAGGCTCGTATCGTGGCTGCGGGGCTGGGACCATGATCTCTTCATCTATCTCTGTATGGAGCGCAGTGACGTCTGGCACGAGGTCTTCGGCAGCAGCCCGGGGAGCTCTGAGGGGTTGAACAGGAGATTCGAGGAGCGCGTCATCCAATTCGTGAGGCATGGACAATGACCACTGCGATAGGGCTCATGTCAGGGGGGCTTGACAGCATCCTGGCGGCCAGGCTCATTCTCGAACAGGGGATAGATGTCCTCGGCATCTCTTTTATCACCCCTTTTTTCAGCTCCCAGGGGGCTGAGCGGGCAACTGCGGCATTGGGTGTTCCCCTGCTGGTCCTGGATATCACCGAGCCCCATCTTGTCATGCTGCGCAATCCCACGCACGGATACGGCAGCAACATGAACCCCTGTATAGACTGTCACATCCTCATGCTCAGAGAGGCGGGGAGGTTGATGGAGGAAAGAGGGGGCGATTTTCTCTTTACCGGCGAGGTATTGGGACAGCGTCCCATGTCTCAGAACAAGGGGTCCTTGCGGGTCGTGGAGCGGGAGTCCGGCTATGAAGGGTTAGTCCTTCGCCCGCTCAGCGCTCAGCTGCTTCCCGAGACCGTTCCGGAGAAAGAAGGCACGGTCGACAGGGCAAAGCTCTTGGCAATCGAAGGTCGCTCCCGGAAGAGACAAATGGAATTTGCCGATAAATATCACATTACCGAGTATCTCTCACCTGCCGGAGGCTGCCTCCTCACCGATCCTATCTTCTCCCGTCGCCTGGGCGACCTTTTTTACCATCAAGAAGGGCTTCAGGGCAGGGACATAGAACTCTTGAAAGCGGGGAGACACCTCCGCCTCTCCCCCGGGCTGAAGGTAGTGGTGGGGAGGCATGCCCAAGATAACGAAAACATCTCGCAGCTGGTTGTGTCAGGGGATGACCTCCTCAGGGTGGAAGGCTATCCTGGTCCGCTCTGCCTTATCCCGTATGGGGGCACATCGGAGGATATTAAACAGGCGGCCTCCATCTGTGTGAGATACAGCGATGCCCCGGCGGATGAGGAGGTGACGGTGCTGTGGAGTAAAGATGGGGTAGAGCAAAAGATCAGCGCACGATCGTGCCCCGCCTCCCTGCCCGCTGAGCTGATGATTTAGGTGAACAAGGCCCTCTTTGGGTCTTTACGCAATCATGGCATACGAGGAGATATTTAAAAGGAAAAGCAGCGCCATGGCAAGAGGCATTGTGTCCGGATCCCTTTTGGTTGTTTTTTTAATGACCTTTTTTTACTTCCCAGCCAATGCGGACGGCGTTGATCCGTGTTGTCCCCTTCATAAGGAGCTCCGATATCTCCTCCAGCCCCCACCGGATGCCGAGTTCAGGTATCAGGTCCGCCATGAGGTATTTTTTTCTTCTTCTTTGGGAAAGGAGAAGAATTTCTTTATCATCCTCCCCCCTGACTTTGATCCCCACTCCTCGAAGCGATATCCCCTCCTCATCCTCTTGCATGGGTATAATTTTCAGCGAAACAGGCTGGGGCGATCGGCGTGCGATCCCGCAGTGGCCCGTGATCTTTTGTGCCAGGCGGAACATGAGGAATATCATTGGCTCTTGCTCGAGGATATTGCGCCCATCGCCGCGGCTATGATGGACGAGAGAAACAAGACCTATCGGGATCTACAGGAGGATCTAAAGAAACGATTCCAGGAGCTCGCCACCCACGGCGGGCTGAGGGAAGAGGACTACGAGCCTTTGCAGATCGCTGCTTCCTTGGTGGAGCACAACCTCCATCCCAAAGGTGGGCTCGATGAGCCCTGGCAACCCATCTGCAAGATGATCATCGTGCTGCCGGACGGGGATAACAGCTTTTATACGGACGAGGACGAGGGGAAGGACCTCTTTCCATGTACCCGTAACAAGGGCTCTTGCGACGCCTTTTTGCCGGATGAGTGCCTGAGGATCTCGCCGGCTCTGCGCCGTTACATGAAGCCCGGGGCCCTGGGGAAATACGAGAGCTATATCCTGGAGCTGATGGAATACCTCCGCAACAAGTCTTCCCTTAAAGGCAGAATCTTTTCCCCTCCCCATACCGGCATCGGCGGGTTTTCCATGGGGGGGTTCGGGGCCCTGAAGATCGCCCTGCGCCATCCCACGGTGTTTTCTTCGGTGAGCAGTCAAAGTGGCTTGGTCGATATAGAGCTGCTTACCAATAAGATAGTCCTCAAGACCACGATGCCCGAGTTCTTGGAGGTCTTCGGCCATCTCGCACCCCTGGCCCTGCCGAGCAGTTCCATCATCAATGAGTCCTATCTCAGGGCGCACAACCCCGTGCGCCTGATCAGCGAAGGGCAAGGGAAAGGGTTGCGGAACAGGATCTATTTTGACTACGGGGCACGAGAAAGCTTTGATGCCATTCGGGAGGGAAATCAAAGGTTGGAGCAATGCCTCGGCGTCACTGGTCGGATGATCTCAGTGCAGCCGTATAACGGTAAGGCTGAACACAACTACCTCTTTTGGCGCTCGAGAATGGGAGCCGTGCTCGAACATCACTCCCGGTGTTTGAGGTAATGCCCTCATCGAGGTTGACGAGGCGTGAAAACTTTTTACAATACCCCCTCAAGACGGTAAGGGGAGCGTTTTCAAGGGCGTTCCCCTCGTGCGCTCCTCTTATGTTTCTAGATTCATCAGGCTAAGAGAAAGAATATTTAATATTGAAGATGCGGCCCCCTTTGATTTTGCCGCGAGTCAGGTGGAGCGATTGGTTAGCCATTAGGACTTTATGTCACGAAAATTGAATCTACGATCCATACCAATTTCCGTTTCATAAACTCGAATGTGTGCCATCGAATTCTTTGCGATTGACACTATCTCACCTTTATCTTTCGCATCCATAAGCGGCCCCAGAAATACGCGATTAAACTCTCTTGGGTTCAATTTGTAATCTGATGTGGTCCCTGCCTCATTAGGCCTGTTAAAACTTACCACACGCCACTCTCTTTCGTAACCCCAAGCCGGAGTTTTTGTATAAGCACACATTTCAAATAAGCTCATGATGGCTTGTTTTTCCGGCATCGTTAATAATTTAGACCAGCCGTTCGGGGTAAAAATATCTGGCCTTTCTTCAGGGTAATCTACAGGCCTGGCTAGCAAGAGAGCGCTATCAAACTCATCAATACAATTAAACTCTATAACGGCCCCCCTGTATTTATCTGCATAGTGATACCACATAGAGACCACTTCATGACTTTCACAGAAACCTAATATTCGAAACTGGGGAATCAAGCTTCTCCAATGCTCTCGAAGCTTCTCTAAGCTGCTTTCATCCGGAGGGGTTCTTTCCAACTCTTTCTTTGCCTCTTCGATTATTTTTGTTTTGATTTCCTGAGAAGCGGCCTTTTTCAGAGTTTCGACTATTAACCTTAACTTTGGCTTTAATACTTCGGTATTGTCGGGTGGGTTTTCAATTAATTTAATGAATCGATGAACCACTGCTTTTTTTAGCTCCGATGGAGATATGCCAAAAGCCAGCTCTCTGGCCACATCAAATGGGTCATTAAATTCCTGAGGTGAACTCCATCTCAAGGTTTTACTCTTCAATACAATTTGAGCAGTGCTCGCCGACATGTATTTGTAGAAATTATTTCGTTCATGTTTTCTATTGGGAGATTTGTACATAACCATGATTTCGCTATATGGCTAACGCCGGTATGAACGGTTTCAACTTGACGCGAAGCGGCGAGTTGAAATCCGTCTCAATACTTTTGTTGAGTGGTTTGATCTCTTTTTACCTATGAAAGCTTGATCTTAATGGTATTTGCATTTCCAAGCTGTAATCCTTATTAATTAGGAGTTGAGCACATTTATGGGATAGTGATGAGGATTCTCTATTTATTGTTTTCATTTCATGAATCCATTTATTTCGAGATTTTCTTACTTTTGTAATATCCTCATATAATTTGTGTTCTAAAACTCCAGCAAATGACATGAGTTCTAATTTAATGGATATCGAGTAATCAAGTAATATTTCTTTTCTTTCCTTATTTATAAACACAGAGATTTTGCCATCGATATTTCTTTTTCGGTTTCCCTCTACGTACTCTAACCAATTTTTCTCAATAAACATTTCTATTATAGACCAACTTGCTATTAGTGAATGTTCATAATTGTGCTCTTCGAAATCTTTTGCAGACTTTATTAACTGATCTAAAGGACTAAGCAAAGATATGTTTTCTTCTAATACTGTTTCAAACATTTTTGATGTCGCCTCCAAGACATCCTTAGTTATGACAAAATTTCTACTTTGGTTACGCCAATCCATTGATGTTGGAAGGCCTTGAGTGTATGTTGATCTATAACGCGCTAAAGCCAAGGAAGAAACAACACTATTCCCGAAACTAGAACCTTCATCATCGATGCTGTTTTTAGATATGACCAATTCAGGACTCATTGCCATTTTATCAATATTAAAATTTGATATTTTAGATATCATCGAGTAAAGGCAAGCCAAATAGGAATTCATCAGTTTAATTCTGTTTCGGTAAACCTCACAATCAAAATCAAAATCTTCATTTTTAACTTTTTCAGATATTTCACTGAATTCAAAACCGCTCTCAGAAAAATTCTCGAAGTCAAATATAAATAAGCCTTCTCTTAGGACTTTAAATTTTAGGCCACAATGAAATAAGTGCCTATACATCTCATCAGATAATATATTAGGATCGAAATTAAAGTCTCGAGGCCGTTCAACAATCCAGAGAGTTGGAAAATGATAAAAAGCTGAAGCGTATGAATTCATAGCATTAGTCGAGCGATTGGTGTGATAATAGAGTTAAAAAAATCCACTTAACAATGTTTATATGGTTCCTTATAATACCCCAACTATTGTTATATTTGCCATATAAGACACCTGCGAAACAAGAGCCGAATCGGGCATAGACCTTTTCTTATCAGCCACTTGCGTATAGGAGCGATTCTTATCACGGCATCTTATACTGGTCGGCATAAAACACCTCTTGGCAAGCTCACAGCGAGTCAGCGGGGCTGCGAACGCCCGCAGGCCCGCGTTGAGTACATGCGTGTAACCCATGCATCTTCGGGGTCAGGTCTCAACTTTGGCATTTCCTTTCCCCGCATCCTTTTCTCTTCCGATTTTGATATTATCACGCGTATCTACCGCGTATCTTCAGCAAACAAAAAAGGGGCATAGTGTGCCCCTTGGATAGTTAAACCTAGTTTTTCTTTCCACCCCTCTGCGGCATGCCTTTACCCCCTAAGGCCGTGAAGGTGTTGTATGAACGTTACAGGTTATGTGTTTTATAGCACACAGTTTCCTAAAAGTAAATCCTGAAGAGGCACAGGTCACATTCTGCGTGATGTTTTTGCTCGATACGCTATATCGGAGTCTTTCCGTTCCTTGCTTTCGCAAACCGCTCCTGGCCGTGCAGACCAAGCCTACTTACCCTGAAGGAAACCGCTCAGCAGTCAATGGTCTGATCCCGGCGATTGTTTCAAAATCGTGGTCTTGGTGCAGCAGGAGTGCGTCTGTTTCCATGGCTATCTGGGCTATACAGCAATCTATGGGGCTGCTGAGGGTAACGCCCTTTCTTCTTAACTCAAAGTAGGTCCGTGCAGCCTCTTTCCAGGTATCATCGTGGGCCTCGAGATAGTACTGGGTAGCAAGGTATTCATCAAGCCGTCGCCATTCCTGTTCGTCTCTGGCGCCTTGGAGGAGTTCAAGCTGGGTAAAACGACTGAGGACATAGATGTCCGTACCGATCTTTTCGTGAAAGGTCTGAGAGATCTTCCCTGAATTGTCCCTGAGCACCGCAACCCAGACCGACGTATCAACAAGGATCATCCCCTCATCTTCCGCAGCTTCTTGTGATCATAGCCCTGATGAAACTCGATGGAGCCGGCCAATTCGGACAGATCCTTGCGCTTCCTGAGACGGATCAACTCACTGAGCGCCTCGTGAACCAGGTCCTTCTTGGTACGCGCCCTGCTCACGGAAAAGGCCTCTTCCAACAGCTCGTCGTCAATAATGATATTTGTCCTCACAACCCCCTCCTGATGTGTATAGTATACACATAATACACCAGTTATGTGTCATGTCAAGGGAGATTCGTTGGCCCCTGTAGGGAGAGGAGATCCATCAGAAGGAAGATGGTATCTTCTCGGTAGATATTACCCCTTGTTATACTCCTCCCTGATCTGCTTCATGTCTTCCCACACTGCCCGCTTGAACTGCGGATTGCGCAGGAGAAAGGCGGGGTGGTAGGTGGGCATGAGTTTGGTGCCTTTGTATGCGTGGAAGCGCCCCCTGAGGGCGGATATCCGCTCCTCGGTCCCCAGGAGGGTCTGGGCGGCAAAGGTCCCGAGGCAGCAGATGAGCTTTGGTCTGATGGCCTCCAGTTGTTTGAGGAGGAAGGGAAGGCAGGTTTGGATCTCATCGGGTCGGGGATCGCGGTTATTAGGGGGGCGGCATTTCACGATGTTGGCGATGTATACCTCCTCTCTCGTCAGGTCTATGGCCTCGATGATGCGGGTGAGGAGCTCCCCCGCCCTGCCGACGAAGGGTTTGCCCTGGAGGTCTTCTTCTCGGCCGGGTCCCTCTCCCACAAATACGAGTGCGGCATGGGGATCGCCCGCGCCGAAGACCAAGTGGTTTCTCCCTTCATGGAGGCGGCACCTGGTACACTCTCCCAACTCCTGTCTGACGCCGTCGAGTGTCAAGCGTTCTTTCCTTTTACCCTGTGAGAGGAGGGTTATTATCCCCAGCTCCTTTTGGTATTTCAGGTGGCCCTTCAGTTGGGCGACGATCTGCCTTAATTCTCGATGGGTGTCTTCTTTCGTCGGCATAGAGCCCTCTCAGTAAATGATTCTTTCTTACACTTCTATCAATGCCTCTTCCGCCGGTGTGAGCTTTTCGACACCATCCGCACCCGTGGCGAAGGTATTCTCTATCCCTACAGCCCCTTCCCCCAAAAAGACCATCTTGGGCTCCAGGGCGAATGTCATCCCCTCTTCGAGGGGATAATCATGGCCCTGGGCGATAAAGGGGTATTCGTCGATCTCCAGACCGATACCGTGGCCGATGAAGCGGGTCTTATATCCCGGGGGTCCCATAAAGTATTCTTCATATCCCAATCGTTGCGCCACCTCCCACCCCGTGCGGTAGAGCTCGTGACAGGAAACCCCTGGTCTGGCCCCGGCTGTCATCGCGTCCTCTATTTTGCGTGTGACACCATAGGCATCAGTGAACCGCTTCGGAAGCGCACCCACGCAGAACATCCTGGTCTCGTCGACCTGGTACCCATTGTAACAGATCCCGAAGTCTATGAGGATGGGCTCATGGGCCTTGATCCGCTTTTGGCTGGCTCCCACCGGAAAGGAGGGAGAAAGCCCCATCCCGCCCATGGGGGCATCTATATAGCTCAGCATTCCGCCGGTATAACCGCTCAGGACATGCCAAGAATACGCATAGGAATTGAATGCCCTCATGCGGAGATAGTTTTGATGTCCGTGACGCATGGACAACGCCACCAAGATGCCGGCGAGCTCTATCTCCGTCATTCCCTCCCTGAGCACGCGCGGCACCTCGTCGTAAACGATCTTCCCGATCCGTCCTGCCTGTTTTATCAGATCGATTTCATAGGGAGATTTTATCTTTCTGATCGCCTTGATCATGGATGATGAGTCGGTGATCTCGACCTCGGCAAAAATCCTTTGCAGGCGTACATACTCCTTGGCGGGAAGGACATCGAGTTCCACCCCCATCTTTTTCGGCAACCTCCCCTGATGCTCCATTAAGAGGGAGGGCATTTTGTTCCATGAACTGAGGGGAATGATCTGTTCCACCGCCGATTCCCTCTGTGCCCGCTCGCCGTATTTTTTGACCATGAGGATTTCCTTTCCGTCCGGTGGGACGAACAGCAAGGCGTTCTGCATGGTGCCGGAGAAGTAGAGGAGGTCCACATTGTGCACAATAAGGGCTGCATCCCAATCCATCTTTGCCACTTCACTTCTTAATTTTTGCAATCTTCGCTCTATCTCTTTTGCAGGGACATACTGTTGCTCCATAGATGCCCTCTTTCCGTCTTTTGGGATAAGACCTTACGCTTTATTTCCCCTCTCTGTCAAATTTTTTCTGGAGAAGGGTGATTTAGAAGGGGTTTTATGGCAAAAAACTTTATAGTTGACAAGAGAGGGTCGGAATGTTACTTTGATCGGTGATTTTCCTGATATTTTCTTACCATAATCTCGATATGAGTAAAACAGCGAAGACCTTGTCAGGAGAGATATCTTGGACGTAAAAGAAATGCAAGATTTTCGACCCTTGCAGTCTTCTGATTTCCCCACTACGAAGTTCTTCCAACACCTTTTTCAGGGCACCACCTTTTTCCACAACAAGGAATATGAGAAGGCCATCACGGAGTGGCAGGAGGCCGCCAAGCGTCGCCCTAATTCTGAAGAGTTGCCGATGGTATCGGAATCAGCCGCCTTTCGGAGCACTCTCGATGATGTTCCATTGTTAGGACTCTTGTACACGCTTTTCTCTAACGCTCAAACGGGAGTGGCCGTTATCCGCAGTGAACATGCCCAAAAGGAAGTTTTTTTCAAGGAGGGGTGGATCGTTTCCGCCCGTACCACGAGGTCCGAAGAGCGGCTCGGCAACTTCTTGCTTCGGAGGGATCTTATTGCCTCATCCAATCTGGAGGAGATGGTGAACCGGGCCAAAGCGGATGGGGTGAAGCTCGGCACTTTTTTGGTAATGACGGGATTGCTCACAGGAAAGGAACTGCTTGAATTGCTGGATTTTCAGGCCAAGGAGATCCTCTCCGACCTCTTTACATGGAAGGATGGTGAGTTTTATTTCGATAGGCAGATGGTGGAAGACGAGGATGTCGTAGTGAGTTACACACCCCTGGATATTGCCCTGTTTGCCGCCCGGAGAGGCCTCGATTTTGCCACCTTTAGGAGGATGATTCCCAATAATAAGATCATCTTCCGCATTCCCCCATACATCGAGAGGGATAAAGCGGGGGTTATGGAGGAGTTAGACGCCAATGAACGTTTCATCTTTTCGTTGATCGATGGCAACAGGAATGTCGCCCAATTGATCAAGTTCAGCGGAGATGACGAGATTTCTGTCATCAATATACTCTATCGTTTGGTGTTAATGGGGCTGATAAAAAAATCGAGGGATATCGGTACCTATGAGGATAAAGAGTATGGCGAGATTACCAGATTTTTGAGGACCTTTGTGGAGGTCTTTAGATTGGTGGTGGAAGATATGAGGAAGGAGTTGGGGAAAAGAGCCACAGGGGTAGTGGACAAGGCCATGGAACGGATGGTAGTGGACTACGGCAAGCTATTTAGTGGTGTAGCGGTGTATGATGACCTGCTCCTAGACGAAAATAAAATACTCAAGAATATATCCCTCTACTATCCTGACCCCTCCGATCGGTTGATCTTCATCGAGGGGTTCTATGCTCTGCTCAGCAATCTATTGGTAGAAATGGTTAATCTTCTGGGGATGCCTTTGACGAAGCGGGTGGTCGCAGAGATCGGCAGGATCAGATGGGATATCTACCGGTTTTACACTGATTCCCCCATGAAAAGAAAGGTTTTGGAGGCCTTTGATAAGATCGTTGCGCAGTTTCCACAGTGATCACATAAAGAATGGAAAGGGGTTTGGCCTATGAAGATTCCTATGGCAATGACGGAGTTATTCCTTACGCTTTGTTTGATGTTGGCCATCTATTTAATAATTATCCTCGTCTTCTTGTTTGCGCGGAGGAAATATAAGGGTGGATTAATAGAGACGGTAATTAATCTGATTATTTGCACCGTTGGTTTTCTTTTTGTGGCCGACCTTTCGCTCTTTTTAAGCTATCAATATGGTCTTAAGCTGGCCTTCACCATCCACGTTATTTTTAAGATCATCGCCATGGTCTTTCTCTCTGTAGGGGGAATGAAGTTCTTTGTAAAATGAGGGCTTGATCCCCTGTTGTAAAATCATATTGATTTTTGGCATCCTCTCCCGTAACATACTACCGTAAAACTTACGGGAGAGGGTTATGGTGTCATCAGAGGGATGGATTGCATGGGTTGTATCGTGGGCCTATACCCCGTATGGGGGAGTGGCCCTTTTTCTTAACGCCGTTGCCGAATCGTCCTTCTTTCCCCTTCCTCCCGATGTAGTGCTCATTGCCCTCTCTATGCTTCGTCCCCCCCTTGCTTTCGTTTATGCAGCAGTCTGCAGTGCGGGGTCGGTGTTGGGTGGGGTTGTGGGGTTTTTTTTGGGGCTCAAAGGGGGCAGGCCCCTGCTGAGACGCCTCATGTCGGAGGAACGAATCGGGTTTGTGGAGCGATATTACCAGAAGTATGACATCTGGGCCGTGGGTATCGCCGGTTTTACCCCCATACCCTATAAGGCCTTCACCATCTCAGCCGGGGTCTTTGACCTCGATCTTAAACGGTTCGTCCTCATTTCGGTGGTGAGCAGAAGCGCTCGTTTCTTTTTGGTTGGACTCGTGATATTCCTTTTTGGGGAGACCGCGAAGACCTATCTGACCAAATATATCGATACCTTCAGCATCGCCTTTGTGGCCTTATTGATTCTGGGCTTTTTGGCAGTTCGTTACGTTGTCAAAAGGATGGCGGTGAAGGAGTAAGTCTCAGACCTGGAGGGTATGATGAATCCCGCCATATTCCGTGAGTATGACATCAGGGGGGTTGTGGATCAGGATCTCACTGAAGACACGGTCCGCAAGCTGGGCAAAGGCTGCGGCAGCTATTTCGCCCAGCACGGGATCAAGCTGATTGCCGTGGGGAGAGATTGCCGTCCGAGCTCAGAAACATTCTTTCATGCCCTCTTAGAAGGACTGCTCGCCAGCGGCATGGCAGTCACCGATGTCGGGGTCTGCCCCACGCCGTTGCTCTACTTTTCCATCGTGCACTTGGGACAAGAGGGAGGGGTGATGATTACGGGAAGTCACAATCCTCCCGAGTTCAACGGGTTCAAGGTCTGCGTGGGGAAGGATGCGATCTACGGGCGAGAGCTGCAGCAGGTACGGGAGCTCGTTGACAAACAGGAGTACGTCCGGGGGAAGGGGAGCCTCGCTCAGCATAATATTATCGAAGACTACCACCCGTATATCCTCTCAAACATCGAGGTGGACAGGGAGATCAAGGTCGCGGTCGACGCCGGCAATGGGACAGGAGGGGTAGTAGCTGTGCCCATTATGCGCGACCTGGGATGCCAGGTGGAGGCGCTCTATTGTGAGATGGACGGCCGGTTCCCTCATCATCACCCTGACCCCACCGTGGAGAAGAATCTCACCGACCTCATTGCTACGGTAAAAGATACCGGGGCCGATCTGGGGATAGGCTATGACGGGGATGCCGATCGTATCGGGGTCA
>CAZFIR010000039.1:0-18281 GCA_964519535.1 uncultured Thermodesulfobacteriota bacterium
GGGGGGAATTGAGCCGGCACGCACCTTCATCCTCAAGGCCATCGAAAACGGCAAGCATGTGGTCACTGCCAACAAGGCCCTGCTGGCCCTGCATGGTGCAGAGCTTTTTGCCGCTGCTCAGAACAAGGGCGTGAGGATCGGCTTTGAGGCGAGTGTGGGCGGGGGCATCCCCATCATCCGCTCCCTCAGAGAGGGACTGGTGGCCAACCGGATCATCTCCATCTTCGGGATCCTCAACGGGACCTCCAATTATATCCTGACCAGGATGACCCAAGAGGGGAAAGGGTTTCGCGAGATCTTGAAGGATGCGCAGCGATTGGGCTACGCCGAGGCAGAGCCGAGCCTCGATGTGGAAGGGATCGATGCCGCCCATAAGCTCACCATCCTGGCCGCACTGGCCTTTGGGGTTCGGGTGAACTTTAACGATATCTTTGTCGAGGGGATTGCGCATATCACCCCCCTGGACATCCAGTACAGCTCGGAGTTCGGCTATCGCATCAAGCTCCTTGCCATCGGGAAAGGGGATGAAGGAAAAGTGGAACTGAGGGTCCATCCCACCATGCTCCCGGCCCATCACCTCCTCTCCACGGTGGAGGGTGTCTACAACGCCATCTACCTCTCCGGGGATGCCGTCGGTCCCACCATGTTCTACGGGCAGGGGGCCGGTGCGCTCCCCACCGGCAGCGCCGTAGTGAGCGATGTGGTGGATCTGTGCGGTGACATCATCCACGGCGTCAAGGGCAAGGGCGGGGATTCCCTCGCTCCCTTCTGGTCCTCCGAGGGGGGAAGGCTCAAGGCCATGGAAGAGGTGGTAACCCCGTACTACCTCAGGTTTACCGCTGTGGACAGCCCCGGTGTTCTCTCCAAGGTCTCGGGTATCTTAGGGGACCATGAGATCAGCATCGCCTCGGTGATACAGAAGGGGAGGAGGGTCAAGGGGGCGGTGCCCATCGTCATGATGACCCACGAGGCGGTGGAGAAGAATATCCAACGGGCCCTTAAGGCAATAGACGGGCTTGACATCATCCAGGCCAAGACCACCCTGATCAGGGTGGAGGGAGCAGTGACGTAGGGTGTGATAGGGGGGATTTTTGATAAAGGACCTTTGAACCGCTATTACCTGAAAATCCAACTCTTACATTAAGGCCCGATACCCTTCTCCTTTAAAAAATCCAGTCCATCGATGATTTCGTTGCCTCTGGCCTGGGGATGGATCTCCATAATCTTTATCGCCCCCTCCGGGAGATATTTTTTCACCATCTCGAAGTCGATCTCCCCCTTGCCCGGGGGTTTGTGGTCGTCTACTCCAAGGGCATCGTGCAGATGAACTCCCACGAGGTGGGAGGCATATGATTGCAAAAGCTCCTCATGTCTCATTATCCCCAAGGTCTCAAAGACCGCGGCATGGCCGGTATCGTGCCAGTAGCCGATGGGACCGCCGAGGAATTGATCGAGGATGATACCGATTTCCTCTTTGTCGGGCATCTCCTGGAAGTAGTAGCGGTTTTCTACCCCCACGATCACCCCCAGTTGCTCGGCCCGCTTGAGGATCGCATCCAGGCTGAAGAGGAGCGCATCCAGATGGGGATCGCGAAGGCGGCTGCGCTCCTCCCGCTCCTGCTGGAGGAGCTTTTCACCCTCATCATTCCATCTGTCCCCCCGATAGAGCTGCTGCAGCCCGTCTCTGGGCAAATCGGTTTCCACCCTGCCGAGGTGCAGGACCACTCCCCGCGCCTCCAGGTCGTGGGCGTGCTCGAGGGTACGGGAGGTATAGGAGACCCCCTTCTTCCGCTCCTCCCTATCCAGCGATGCGAGGGAAAAGCAGTCACCGCTCGCCCGCTCAGGGGGGATGATGGCGGGGACGGGAAAGTAGTTGTGGATGCTCAAGACCTGAATCGAATTATCGCGAACACGGGGGCGGATCTCCTCATAGAGCTGCTCGGTAATGCGATACTCCAGCTCCACCCCCTCAAATCCCAGATCGAGGATGGGCCCCAGCAGCTCCTCGCCCGATTGGGCGTCCCGGGAGGTCCAGACCGTGGAGAGTCCGATCACCTGATGGCCTCCCTCCAGTCCTCCAGGTCCCGCAGGGCCCGCTCGGCCATACGCCTACGCCTCTCTTGCTTGCGGCCTTTGCCGCCCAGGGGAGGGAAGAGGCCGAAGTTGATGTTCATGGGCTGGTAGTCGCTGGCATAGAGGTTGGTAATATGCCCCACCAGGGCCCCCATGGCCGTGGTCTTGGGAGGGGAAATGATCTCCTGTCCTTTAAGGGAGCGCGCTGCATTGACCCCTGCCAAGAACCCCATGGCCGTGGATTCCATATAGCCCTCCACCCCGGTGATCTGGCCGGCGAAGAAGATCCGGGGGTCACCCTTGAGTTGCCCATGACCATTCAAGAGCCGGGGTGCGTCGATAAAGGTGTTGCGGTGCAGGCTCCCGAACCGCGCGAATTCCGCCCGCTCCAAACCGGGGATGAGGCGGAAGATCCGCTCCTGCTCGGGATAGGTCAGCTTGGTCTGAAACCCCACGATGTTGTAGAGGGTCCCCTCTCTGTTCTCCTGGCGGAGCTGCACCACGGCAAAGGACTGTTCCCCGGTGCGCGGGTCTATCAACCCCACCGGCTTCATGGGGCCGAAGGCAAGGGTATCATCGCCCCGCTCGGCCAGGTCCTCGATGGGGAGACACCCCTCAAAGGGCACGGCCTCCTCAAATGCACGCAAGGGGACCTTGCCCCCCTCCTGAACGGCCTTGACGAAGCGATAGTATTCCTCCCTGTCCATGGGACAGTTGACGTAGTCTGCACCCCCCTTGCCGTATCTGGACGCCTTGAAGGCGACTTCGAAGTTAAGAGAGTCCGCCGTGACAATGGGGGAGATGGCATCGTAAAAAGCGAGAGAGCGGCAGTGGGTCAATGCCATGATGGCCTCGGCCAGGGCGTCAGAGGTGAGGGGGCCGGTGGCGATGATCACTAACCCCTGTTTTGGGATAGCGGTTGCCTCCTGCCGGACGATCTCGACCTCCCCCCTTGCCTCCAGGGCCTCGGTGTTGAGACGGGCGAAGACAGTTCGATCCACGGCCAGGGCTGTCCCGGCCGGGACCCGGCTCTGATCAGCCGATTGGATAATGAGGGAACCCAACCGGCGCAGCTCCTCTTTGAGGAGGCCGGGGGCGGTGTCCAGTACCTCTGACTTGAGGGAGTTGCTACAGACCAGCTCCCCGAGGAGGGGGGAATGGTGGGCCTCCGAGAAACGCTTCGGCTTCATCTCGAAGAGGGTCACCGGTACCCCCCGGTGGGCCGCCTGCCAGGCCGCCTCACACCCGGCCAATCCCCCGCCGATGATCAGAAGACGCCCTTCATGCATTGTCAATTTCCAATGTGCCCATTTTTGAATACAGCTCTTTCAATCTAAAACCGGTAACCGCTCTCCTTTTTTACCACAGCAACCATACTCTGACAATGAAAGGGCCCCGGCTCGGGGCTGGTGTGACTTAGTATTGCGGTGTGGTGAGCTGTGATCTATTACTTTGTTATATATAACAAATCGGCACCACGGTGTCAAAGAGAGGAGATGTATTGACTTGGAGGGGTTATGTCATTACCATAAGAGAGATACACTCCCCTTAATTCATTGAGTGGAATTGAAAAGATTCGAGAGGTCAAGCCCATTTGTCTGTTCCCCCTGCTGACAATAAGGAGAAAAGGCGTCTCCTCGAAAAGGTCTCTGACGCGTTGGAGAAAGAGTATGGAGTTCCGGACACGGGTCCTTTAGATGATCCTTTAGAGGTATTGATCCGCACCATCCTCTCCCAAAATACCAACGACAGAAACCGCGACCGTGCCTATGAGGAGTTGAGAAAGAGATTCCCCCGCTGGGAAGATTGCTTAGAGGCCGATCAGGACGAGATCGCCGAGGCCATAAAGGTGGGGGGGCTGGCCCGGCAGAAGTCGAGGCGGATGAAGGAGATCCTTCATTGGGTGCAAGGGCAGTGGGGGAGCATGACCCTCGCCCCGCTCTGTGCAATGGAGACACGTGAGGCTCTCGGTATCCTGCTCACATTGAAGGGGGCGGGACCCAAGACCGCCAACTGTGTCTTGGCCTTCGGCTGCGGCAGAGATGTCTTTCCGGTGGATACCCATATCTTGAGGGTCACCGGGCGGTTGGGCCTGATCCCCGCTCAGACGACGGCGGAGAAGGCCCACGAGCTCTTGGCCCAGCTGGTCCCTCCCGGCAAGGCCATCCCCCTGCACCTTAATCTCATTAGATACGGGCGGGAGCAATGCAGGGCCCGCCAGCCGCGATGCGGGCACTGTATCTTTCCGGAACTATGCACCCTTCCCCTGGAGCAGAGAGGTGAGTGAGGACTGGTACAGAGATAAAGAGAACACCTGCAGGATGGAGGAACTCCTGCATCTGACCAAGAGGGCGTGGGAGCACGGAGACGTGCTTGCCATCTCAGGCCTTGAGGGGGGGAGCAAGGGGTTCTTCATCAGCCTCCTCGGGAGGGAATGCTCCCCTCTGCTGGTCATCACCCCAGATCAAGATGGGGCAGAGGTCTTGTGGGATGCAGTACGCTTTTTTGCCCAACCGGAGGAGCGGGAAGGGATCCTGCTGTTCCCCTCAGATGGCATCCCCTACGGGGATATCCTCCCCTGGGGGCTCATGAGCCAGCGGATGAAGACCCTGCGGCATCTGGCTGAGGACAGGGCATCGTTGGTCATCGCCCCCATCCAAGGGCTTCAGGGCACGGTCATCCCCAAGCAATCGTTTATCTCCTCCCTGATCCGAATCGAGGTCGGAGAAGAGCAGGATCTGGAAAAGCTGATCAGGAAGTGCATTGCCCTCAACTACACCCGCGTTGCGGTGGTGGAGGAGCACGGTGAGCTGAGCCTGCGTGGAGGAATCATGGATATCTATCCTGTCGATCAGGATCTCCCGCTCAGGATAGAGTTATTAGGCGATCAGGTGAACTCTATTCGCACCTTCGATGTGGAAACCCAGCGGTCAGCACAACAGGTTCAAGAGGCCGTCATCACCCCTCTTGCGGGAGAAGGCAAGGGCACCCTTTTTGACTATGTATCCCCTCAAACGCCCATCCTGTTTGATAGTCCTCTGGAGGCCGAACAGGGGGCGGAGGAGTTCTGGGAGCAGCTGAAGCGGTATGAGAAAGAGGATCAGTATCTGACTGCTCCAAGGCTCATGACGATGATCAGACAGCGGCCGCGCGCAGAGCTGGGGGGCTGGGAAATCACCTCACCGGAAGGGCAATGCGCACCGAGGGTAGCCCTGCGTGCCTCCTCCAACGAGGATCTCTCCAGGGAGATCAGGGCATCGGGGCTCACGGTCTTAACGAAGGAGATTCAGGAGTGGCTGAGAGGGAAATGGGCTGTCTACCTCACCGCGCAGACTCCAGGCCAGGGAAGACGCCTGGAGGAACTCCTCGATGATTTCGGGTTGAAGGCGGTCGTACGGGACTCCTTCCCTCCTCACGCCTTGAAGGATCGCGGCCGTCTGTCAATCGTGGTAGGGGACCTCAAGGTCGGTTTCCGCCTCCCATACGAGGGCGAGGGACTGGCGGTGGTGACTGAGGAAGAGATCTTTGGCCTGAAGAGAAGGGTCGGCCATGGCAAGCGCGCTCAGTCAACGCCCTTTTCCACCTTTGAGGACCTCAAGCGGGGTGATTACGTAGTCCACGTCGACTACGGGATAGGGCTCTATCGAGGGTTGGTAAGGTTGGAAGGTGAGGGCGTGGAAAACGACTACCTCCTCATAGAGTACGAAGGGGAAGATAAGCTTTACGTCCCGGTGGATCGGTTTAATCTTGTCCACAAATATATAGCGACGAGAGAAGGACCCCCCATGCTCGATAGGTTGGGAGGGCCATCATGGAGGAGGACAACAAAGCGGGTGAAGCGGGCGGTCCAAGAGACGGCCAGAGAGCTTCTGGAGATCTATGCCGTCCGGAAGGCCTTTCAGGGGTTCGCCTTTGCTCCTTGCGACGCTTACTTTAAGGCGTTCGAGGCGGCCTTCGCATATGAGGAGACCCCTGATCAGGGGGAGGTCATCAAGCAAGTGATGATGGATATGGAGGAGCAAAAGCCAGCGGACCGGTTGATATGCGGGGATGTGGGCTATGGCAAGACAGAGGTAGCCATCAGGGCGGCCTTCAAGACGGCCCTGGATAACAAGCAAGCAGCCGTCCTGGTCCCCACCACCGTCCTTGCTCAGCAGCACTACCTGACATTCACCACGAGGCTTCAGGGCTACCCCGTCGTGGTGGAGAGCCTGAGCCGATTCAAGTCCCGAGCCGAGCAGGGGGAGATCCTGCAGCGGCTCAGGGAGGGGAAGATCGATATCATCATCGGAACCCACCGCCTCCTTCGAGCAGATGTCTCCTTCAGGGATTTGGGCCTTTTGATCATCGACGAAGAGCATCGCTTTGGAGTCTCTCACAAAGAGCGACTCAAGGAGATGAAGAAATTGGTGGACTGCATCACCCTGACAGCTACTCCCATCCCGCGCACCCTGCAGATGTCCCTCTTAGGTATCAGGGATCTGAGCTTGATCACTACCCCTCCCCCAAATCGCCAGTCAATCCGCACCTATCTCGTCAACTTCGACCAACGGGTTATCAAGGAAGCCATTCGTGCAGAGGTCGGCAGGGGCGGACAGGTCTTCTTCGTCCACAACCGGGTGAAGGACATCGATGAGGTGGCCTCCCTGTTGCGGGGGCTGGCCCCCGAGGTCCGCGTGGCAATAGCTCATGGACAAATGCGGGAGCGGGACTTGGAGGCGGTAATGATGCGGTTCGTTGAGGGGGAGATAGACGTTCTGGTCTGTACCAGTATTATCGAGTCCGGGCTGGACATCCCCAACGCCAATACCATCATCATCAACCATGCAGAGCGTTTTGGATTGGCCGACCTCTACCAACTCCGGGGGAGGGTGGGAAGATCTGCCCAGCGGGCCTGTGCCTATTTGATTGTCCCGCCCCGGCAGCACCTCTCTCGGGACGCACTCAAGAGACTGCGGGCCATTCAAGAGCTGAGCGAACTGGGCTCCGGCTTTCGGCTCGCCATGCGAGATCTGGAGATCAGGGGGGCGGGTCACCTCTTAGGACACGTCCAATCGGGTCACATCGCCGAGGTGGGTTTTGAGCTGTACAACAGCCTCATGGAGAAGGCCATCAGAGAGCTGAAAGGTGAGGAGATAGCGGAGCGGGTAACCCCTGAAATCCATGTGCCCATTGAGGCCTTCATCCCTGCTGAGTATATCACCAACGATAATCAGCGTCTGAGCTTCTACAAGAAACTTGCACTCCTGGAAGATGAGGGGGAAATAGAAGGGGTCACGACGGAGCTGCAAGACCGCTTTGGCCCCCTTCCCCCATCCCTGTTGAACCTCTTGGAGGTCATCAGATTGAAGATATGGTTGAGCACATACTCGGTGAAGCGGTTCGAACTCAGGGATGGCACGGTGGCAGTGACCTTTATTCCCGAAGGGGCCGTCTCCCCGGAGAAAGTAGTGGGTCTCATCGAGCGGGGGAGCGGCAAGTATCGGCTGACCCCGGAGATGCGATTGCTCTATACGCCCGAAGCGAGGGACTGGAGGGGGGTACTGGATGAAACGAGAAACATCTTGCAAGGGTTGGTTTGATATGATAGCCTTTTGCGAACATGAATGGATGTAACGTTATAAAAACAGGTAACGTATGGTGGGTGATACCCCTCCTATTCTTCCTCTTCTCCCCCCTATCATGTGACAAGGCTCAACCCCTGAAGGGGAAGGAGTTGACGAGGATAAACGATCGCGTGATTACCCTGGAGGAGTTTGAACAGGAGATGGAACAACTCCCGCCATCAGCCAAGCTGCAACTAATCTCCGAAGAGGGCAAAGGGAAATTTTTACAAGATCTCATAGACCAGGAACTCCTCTTGCAGGAGGCAAGAAAGAAGGGACTGGACAAGGAAAAAGAGATTCTGGCCAATGTAGAAAGGTTAAAGAAGGGATTGCTCATTAATGCCCTCGGGGAAGAACTCTGTGCCGGAAGGGACGAGGTCAGCGACGAAGAGGTAGAAGCGTACTATCGGGAGAACAAAGAGGAGTTTATCCTGGAGCAGGTGTGGGTCAGACATATCCTGGTTAAAACCCTCGAGGAGGCCAAAGAGATCAAAAAGAGGTTGTATCAAGGCGAGGATTTTATCACCTTGGCGAAGCAATACTCCATCTGGCCGCCCACTAAGGTGAAGGGGGGAGACCTGGGCTATATCAAGCGGGGTATGGTGCACAAATCGTTTGAACAGGCAGCCTTCGCCTTGAAGAGACGGGGGGAACTGAGCGACATCGTCAAGACGGAATTTGGTTATAATATCATTCGCCTTGAAGACAAGATAGGGCCTCGACAGCGCACATTTTCCGAAGTGCGAGAGGAAATTCGAAACTATCTCAGGAACAAAAAGAGGGAGAAAATCCTCACTACCCATCTACATGAGTTGCGGGAGGAGGCTCAGATCATCACGAATGAGGGTTTGTTGCTATCTGAGGAGAAAGAGGGCTCATGAGGCTTTGTTTCAGGTTCCTCGTCTTGATCGTTATTATTGTGGTCATGCTCCCCTCCTGCAAGGGGAATATGCCGGCGCACATCGTGGCAGAGGTTGATGGAGATCCCATCACCGTCGCTGAGTTCACCACAGAACTCGCTCCCCTGGTAGGGGACTATCACGCTTCTCCCTCGCCGCAAGAAGAAGGCGGATTGAAGCAGCTGAAAGAGGCCCTCGCGGATCAGCTTATCGAGCAGAGGCTTATACTCCACGAGGCCCCAAAGATGGGAATACTGGTGAGTGACGATGAAGTGGAGGAGGCCTTGGCCTCAATCAAGAGGAGTTATCCTGAAGGCGGATTTGAAGAAGTCGTACCAGATGAGGCTTCCCTCCTCCAGTGGAAAGAACGGTTGCAGCAGCGGCTTCTGATCGAGAAGGTCATCACCCGGGTCTCACAGGTTACCTCCCCCATCGACGAAAAGACCATGAGACAATACTACGAACAACATCGGGAGGAGTTTGTGCTTTCCGAACAGGTAAGGGTGCGACAAATCGTGGTCGAAGACCGCAATGATGCGGAGAATATAATCAGAAAGCTCAAGCGGGGAGACCCCTTTGACGAATTGGCGAGGCGATATTCCTCCGGTCCTGAAGCCGGAGAGGGAGGCGACCTGGGATTCTTCGGCCGAGGGGAGATGCCGGAGGAGTTTGACATAGTCTTTTCATTGCAAGAAGGGGAGATCAGCGACATCGTACAGAGCCCCTACGGTTATCACATCTTCCAAGTTGTGACCAAGCAGGATCAGTCTGAATCGGGCTTTGCTGAGGTGAAGGCGCAGATTATGCAGGTGATCATACGCGAGAAAGAAGAGAAGGCATTCCAAGATTGGTTGAAAACGGTCAAGAAAAAGGCAACCATCAGAGTGAATGAAAAGGCCCTTGAGGGCATAAAGCTTACTGTCCCTCAAGAAGAAAAGAATAAAGAAACTCAATAAAGAGGGGGTATTGAGCGATGGTGCAACGGGTATTGTACATTATGTTCGTCTTCTCTCTGCTTATACCTTTCTCCGCAGCGGGGAAGGTATTTGATCGAGTAGTGGGTGTCGTGAATGGTGAAGTAATCACCCTTTCCGATCTCGACAATGCCATGCCACAATATGGAAGGGACAACATCCTTGATGAGGGGAACTCTTTGGATAAAGAAATCAAGCTGCGCCAGGCCCGCAAGGAAGTCCTGGACATGTTAATCGAAGAGCGTCTCTTACAGCTGGTAGCCCGTCAGTTTGGCATTAAGGTCGAGGACGAGGAGGTAGACAAGGCCATTGAGAGGATGAAACAGGCGGGGAATGCAAGCGATGATGAGATGATAAAAGAGCTCACTGCTCAAGGATTCAGCATGGAGGGGTATTCCCATTTTATCAAAGCACAGCTCAGAAAGGCCAAGATCATAGACACCGCCATTAAGCCTAATATTTCCATGTCTGAGGAGAAGCTGCGGGAATATTATCAGAACCACACGGACAACTATCTATTCCCCGAGGTGAGGGTGAGCCAAATATTGATTCAGATCTCCCCCGAGGTAACACCCAAAGATAAAGAGATAGTCCAGAAAAAGGTTGAAACTATTATGCAGAGTCTGAAGAAAGGGACAGCATTTGCGGAACTGGCCTCACGCTATTCTGATGACAAAGCCTCAGCTCCCTCTGGAGGGGATCTCGGTTTTTTCAAAAAGGGGGAGATGGTTCCTGAGCTCGAAGCAGTGGTATTCTCGATGAAGAAGGGGGAAGTCAGTAGGGTCATTCAATCCTCTCAGGGGTTTCTTATCCTCACGGTGACAGATATACGAGGAGGATCGATTGCACCGTTCGACGAGGTAAAGGAACAGGTAAAGGAAGATTATTACCGGGAAGAGGTGACCAGCTGTTATGCCAAGTGGCTGAAGGATCTGAAAAATCGCGCGAACGTGGAGGTAAAGCTTTAAATCCCTCTGTTTTGAACCCAAATCATGCGATGTCGTCCCCCCCTTATCGCCATAACCATGGGCGACCCTGCCGGCATAGGACCCGAAATCATCGTCAAGTGCTTCGGTGAAAGAAAGCTTTTCACTCGGTGCCGCCCCCTGGTGTTGGGTGATGAGGCGATTCTCACGTATACCATTCAATGGATGAAGGCCCCGGTGGTAATCAAGAGGATCACGGAGCCGGGGGAAGGGGCATTCAAACCGGGTGTTTTGAACCTTATATCCTTGACCGACCTCGCCCCTGAGGCAATCGCCACGGGCACACCGCATCGGACAGGTGGAGAGGCGGCCTACCGATATATCGAGAGCGGGGTGAAGATGTCACAGACGGGTACTGTCGATGCCCTCGTGACGGCCCCCCTCAGCAAAGAGGCCCTCAATGCTGCCGGATACCCCTTCCCCGGCCATACAGAGCTCCTCGCAACAATGACCGGGGTAGAGGATCAGGTGATGATGTTAGCGGGTCCCCGATTGCGCGTGGCCCTCGTGACCACCCATCTCTCTCTTCGAGAAGTCCCCGCCGCCCTGTCAAAAGAAAAGATCAAGAGGACCATCACCATCACCGTTCAGTGGTTGAAGGAGTATTTTGGGGTCAATGATCCAAAGCTGGCCGTGGCGGCCCTGAACCCCCATGCCGGAGAGGGGGGGCTTTTCGGCACTGAGGAGGAGGAAATTATCATACCTGCCATCGAGGAATGCCAGCAGGCGGGTATTGCAGTCGATGGCCCACTCCCGGCGGATTCCCTCTTTTTCCACGCCGCTCAAGGAAGGTATGATGCGGTCGTATCCATGTATCATGATCAGGGGTTGATCCCCTTGAAACTCCTCCACTTTAGAGATGGCGTGAACATCACACTGGGATTGCCCATCATCAGGACCTCTGTCGATCATGGGACGGGATATGACATAGCTGGTCAGGGGGTTGCTGATCCGACGAGCCTCATCAACGCCATTCTGATGGCTTCGCGGATGGCTCTCGTAAAGAAGGGCAGGGGTTAGGATGCAGCATTGGGTTATCTTTCTGCTGATCGGCTTGCTCATCGGAGTGGTTGGTGGGTTCACCGGCCGCGGCGGTGGATTAGCTCTCGTCCCCCATCCTTCTCTTGATGGGTTTCGAGACCCATGAGGGCTGTGGGAACAGCCTTTGCGGTGATCCGGATAATCACGGTGGTTGAGTTGTGAACTGGATTATGGATTTAGATACGTCACTGCTGCGTCTTTTAAACGTAGAGTTGACCCATCCGCTCCTCGATCGGTTTATCCCCCTCTTTTCCGATTTTGATGTGTGGAAGATCCCCTTTATCCTTCTTTTGGTAGTCATTGTGATTAAAGAGCGCCTCAAGGGGGTGTTCATCGTCGTGGGCCTTGGGTTAACCATCCTGCTCAGCGAAACAATCAGTACCAAGATAATGAAAGAATTCGTGGAAAGGATCAGGCCGTGCCACCTCCATGAGTGGGTGCGTTTGATAGAGGGTTACTGTCCCGAATCCCCCGCTTTCCCCTCAAGCCACGCCACCAATATCTGTGCAGCAATCACGTTCTTATACTTCTTTTTTCCCCGATGGCTCCTGTTCGTAATGGTTCCCTTAGCCATCCTCGTGGGGTATTCCCGGGTCTACCTCGGGGTTCACTACCCGCTTGATGTCCTCGGGGGGGCGATACTCGGGTTAGGATGTGGGTGGGGGATCTTTTTAGTCTTTAAAACGTTCGTCTTCCCAAGAATCGGCATTGAGGCGAGGCCTGCCCGCGTCACAGCGAAGGAGGAATCTTCAACCAAGAGGCGTAAAAAGGTTAACAAACATTAACTGTCAAAGAGTTTGTTCTGTGGGATGTGATTCTGCTTCAGTTTTGTTGCCTGAGATTAAATAGGCTCACCAGGGTCCGCGGGCACATTTTCTTTTTCCTCGCTCCCCTCTTGTCCGCCTTCGTCTTGCTCCCATTGAGGAAAGATGAGGTGGATAGTATCCAACGGGTCCACGTAGAGTTGCACGGCGCATGCGATCTCATACTGGTCAGCGGTGATGAGCTTTGATGTGAGCATCAGCGAGAGGACTGTCTTATATCGCTCCAAGGCCCTCTTTGGATAGCGGAGGGGGTTATACCTCTGGGGACTTGGTATAATAGCGGCAAGCAGGACACTCTCGAAGAAGTTCAGGTCGGCAGGGAGCTTTCGGAAATAATGCCAGCTCGCCGCTTCAATCCCATAGACGCCAGGACCCCACTCGATAACATTGAGATATAATTCGAGGATTCTGTTTTTACTGAGATGCCTCTCCAATTTCCAGGTGATAACCGCTTCTTTCACTTTTCTTACCAGTGATTTCTTTTTGGAAAGATAGAGGTTTTTTGCAAGCTGTTGGGTGATGGTACTTCCCCCCCGAACAGGTTTGCGCCTTTTGATATTCTCCCAGAGGGCATCCCTTATAGCAGATACGTTGAATCCGTTGTGATGGTAAAAGGTGTCGTCCTCTGCAACGACGACGGCGAATTGGAGATCTGGTGGAATTACGGAGAGGGGGGTCCACTGGGGATTCTTCAGCCCCACAATGAAGGGGATTTGCTTGCCGTTCCTATCTCTTACTAGAAGCGTCCTGTTATAGTGGGGGTTCTTGAGAGGACGTACGTCTGGAAGGGAGTGGACGAGAAACCATACAAGAGCACTGTAGGAGCCAATCAAGACAAGGCCGGCGATCAGATTTTTTTGTGAAAACATGCTCTTTGAAATAACCATGAGATATTATACCGTTACAAAAATATTTCCGGAATCAGACATTAAACCGAAAGTGAATGATATTCCCATCCTGCACCACATAGTCCTTCCCTTCCACCTTCAGCACCCCCTTTTCCCTGGCGGCATGTTCTGAGCCACTGCTCATGAAATCATCAAAAGATATAATCTCTGCCTTGATAAAACCTCGCTCCATATCACTGTGGATCTTTCCCGCTGCCTGTAGAGCGGGAGTCCCTCGGGGTACGGTCCACGCCCTGAGGTCTTCGTTCACCGCGGTAAAGAAGGTTACGAGACCAAGGATATCATACCCTACCTGTATCAACCGTTCGAGACCGGAATCCTTCAGCCCCAATTCGTGGCGGAACTCCTCCCGTTCCCCCTCATTGAGCTGGGCTATCTCTGCCTCCAGCTTTCCGGCGATGATCACCACCACGGCATCCTCGGCCTGGGCCAACTCCTGCAACTTCCTGACATATTGGTTCTGTGCCACTGCCCCCGGATCGTCTACGTTGGCCACATAGAAGGTTGGTCTGGCGGTAAGGAGTTGAAGATCGGGAGGGAGGGTTTTCCCAGCGGCCATAGTCACTGCTTCCGCCCGCTGCCCTTTCTCTAAAACCTCCTTGATCCCCTCCAAGAGACGGGATTCCTCCGCTACCCCTTTCTCGCCCAGTCGGAGGAGCCGATAGAGCTTTTCCAGCCTCCTGTCCACAACCTCGAGATCGGCCACAATGAGTTCGGTATCGACTATCTCCACGTCCCGTCGGGGGTCTATGGTACCGTACGTATGTGCTATATCACCCTCGGCAAAACATCTGACCACATGCGCGATCGCATCCACATTGCGTATATGCGCCAAAAACTGGTTCCCCAACCCCTCCCCCTTGCTCGCCCCCTTGACCAGCCCTGCGATGTCGAAGAACTCCAGTGTCGTCGGGGTGACCTTTTTGGGCTTGATGAGGTGCGCCAAGGTGTCTAAGCGTTTATCAGGAATCGGGACGATGCCGATATTGGGTTCGATGGTACAAAAGGGATAGCTGGCTACCTCGGCCGCCGCTGCCGTGAGGGCGTTGAAGATGGTCGACTTCCCCGCATTGGGAAGCCCCACTATACCGCATCTGAATCCCATAGCCCTCCATTGAAAAGTGTCTCTCGTACTTCTTCATCGGCAGGCGGCATCTGGAGCTCTTTCAGTTCCTCCTTTGCCACCCACCTGACCTCCCGGCATCCTATCGCCGTGGGGGTTCCCGACGTTATCCTGCATTGATAGACCAGTAAGAGGATATTGAAATATCCATAGTGTTTGAACACCACCTGACCTATCTCCCCTATCTCCACCCCTATTCCCAGTTCTTCCCGCAACTCCCGTTTGATACATTCACCGGGCCCTTCATCCTCCTCCAGCGTGCCCCCGGGAAACTCCCAATGAAGACCCCACTCGTCACCCTCCTCCCTTTGTGCCACCACGATATGCGCCCCTTTCGTAATCAAGGCAGCTGCCACGACGAGGGTTTTCATTGAGTGGGTTTCTTTGCGGCCTTTTCTTTTTTGCGCCCCTCTTTGGCCGCTTTTATCTTTTTCTTTGCCTCCTCCTTGTGCTTCGCTTCCTTCTTTCTGACCTCCTTCTTTTTCTCTTTCTTCTTTTCCTCTTTTGTCTTCATCTCCTTCTTCGGTTGCACTTCCATGATCGACCGCTTAACGATCTTCCCTTTGTGTTGAGCGAAATCTACTTTGATATAGACCGTATTGGGGAATACCTTAAAAACCGTCCCTTCCTTTTCTCCATTCCCAAAAGCAAAAGTAATCTTATCACCGATTTTCATCTTATTCTCCTTCCTCAGAAGACCTTGCGCCAGTAGTGGTAGAGAATCTTTTGATACTCCATGATCACCCTCTTCCTGTCCCTCTCTCGTTTCCACCATCCTTCGGGGTTATACGAGTCGTAGGGGGAGGGGATACTGATGACCGTGGCCTTCCCCTTGAGGGCATCCTTGAAAATAAGGTAGGCACGCCTGGAGTGGTATTTGGATGTTACCAAGAGAACAGCCTTATATCCATTCTGTTCTATGAAATTGCTCACCTCTTGGGCCTCATCCCAGGTATTGGTGACCTCCTGCGAGGAGGTCTCGATTGCAGCCAATGGGACCCCGAGTCCTTCGAGGATGATAATGAAAAGGTCCCTGTTTTCCATAATATCTATTTCTTGACGTTTGAGCCCCTCCAGCCCTTCCATTTGTTCCATTCGAGGGACAAAAACGATCTTCGCCAAACCCTTGTTGTAGAGATCTGCACCGCCCCTGGCCCTGATGACCGTGTCGTCCCAATTGGCCGGGATGACGATCACGTCAGCTTGTTGGGGGTCCTGCTGATAGACAAGGTAGCGACCGATGGCTGTGAGGATGTATTGATGTGAGGCGATGAGCTGGATGATGACAAGGGCCATAATGATGAGGAAGATCAGCTTTCCTCTTCTCATCTGTTCCTTTCTCCTCGCCTTTGGATCTATCATTGAGGGTTTTGGTCGTCTCCGCATGGCGTCTTTTTACCTTTTAGCATAGACCGCACTGAATTTCAACTGATCTCAGCAACGGGTAACGTCAACATGTTTGTGTCAGCAAGAGGAACAGGGTACCGGTTCCTTTGGCCAAAAGGCCACCTCCGGGTTGTTGGTTTTCGTAACCGAACACGGCTTATAAGACTCTTTCCATACTGGTACGCTCTGAAAACACCACTATAAGTCTGACTCTTCTTCTCGCCTCCCGGAAGCGTCCAGTGGCTCAAAAGCCCGCTCGGTTAGGAAGAAACAGCCGCATCTGCGTTAAAATAATTTTGTACCAATCCGTCTTCATTCATAAAGTTTTGTTGCCATCGTCGTCATAAATCATCACATACTATCCGTGTACGCTCTGGTTTCCTCCTCGTCTCCTCGCTCTCTAAACAAATCCGGATTGGTATGAACTCACGTTTAATGGTTTGATAAAGAAAGCTTCTACAAACAAAAAAGGCGTTCCATCCGGGACGCCTTTTTTGTTTTCATTGTACTGATTAAGCGAGCTTCTCTTCACCGATCCTCATGCTGTAGAATGAACGATACACAAAGATCAGAGCGACTACGAAAAAGGCAAGGCCGAGGCCTATCTTCAAACCACGGCTTGTCATCGTCACCGCGATCTCTGTGGCAAGCAGGCCGAAGAGCGTGGTGAATTTGATGACGGGGTTCATGGAGACCGAAGAGGTATCCTTAAAGGGGTCGCCGACAGTGTCGCCGACAACGGTCGCTTCGTGCAGCGGAGTGCCCTTTTCTTTCAGGTCTACCTCGACGATCTTCTTCGCGTTATCCCAGGCACCGCCTGCATTTGCCATAAAGATAGCCTGATAGAGGCCGAAGAATGCGATGGCCACAAGGTAGCCGATGAAGAAGTAAGGATCAAAAAAGGAGAGTGCGAGAGCAAGGAAAAAGATAACGACAAAGATATTCACCATACCTTTCTGCGCATACTGGGTACAGATCTTTACTACTTCCTTGCTGTCCTTGATGGATGCTGCCTTTTTTTTGAGGTTGATTTTTTTCTTGATGAAGACAACGGCCCTATATGCGCCCGTTGTGACAGCCTGTGTCGTAGCGCCGGTGAACCAGTATATAACGGCCCCACCCATCAGAAGACCGAGGATGATCTTGGGATTTACGAGGCTCAACTGGGCGATAACGTTTCCAAAGAGGTTTTCAAGAAGCATGATGATGCCGAAGACCATCGTAGTGGCGCCGACAACAGCGGTGCCGATAAGAACCGGCTTCGCGGTCGCTTTGAAGGTATTGCCGGCGCCGTCTGCCTCTTCGAGATAGTCCTTGCCATGCTTGAAATCGGGATCAAATCCGAAATCCTTCTTGATCTCTTTCTTGATGCCGGGAATGCTCTCGATACGGGAGAGTTCATAGACTGACTGGGCATTGTCGGAGACAGGGCCGAAGGAGTCAACGCAGATCGTGACAGGTCCCATGCCAAGGAAACCAAAGGCCACGAGACCAAACGCAAAGACAGGCGCCGCAAATACAAACTTCGCAGGCATGATCGCGAGGATAGCGGCATGCTGGGACACCAGATAGGCGATGAGCATGAGAACAAGGATTACGAGACCTTCCCAGAAGGCCGAAAAGTTGCCGGCTACAAATCCGGAGAGGATGTCGAGCGATGCCCCGCCGTGACGGGCCGCGCCGACAACCTCCTGCACATGGCGCGACTTTGTGCTCGTAAAGACCTTGGTGAATTCAGGTATCAATGCCCCGGCCACGGTGCCGCAGCTGATGATGATGGACAGCGCCCACCAGAGCCCGGGGTACTGGGGGTCGAGCTCACCGAGAAGCACATAGCTTGCACCGAAGGTAACAAGGATCGAGATGATCGATGTGATCCAGATAAGGTTTGTCAGGGGCTGCTCGAAGTTGAATTTCTTTTTGTTGCCATAGAGAGAGGCGGTGATACCTTTATTGATGAAATATGATACGAGAGATGTGATTATCATAAGAATACGCAACGCTAAAATCCAGATGATGAGGGTTGACGACATGCCCAGGTTTGCAGCCAGCGCGAGGGCGAGAAATGCGATAAGCGCCACGCCGGTTACGCCATAGGTCTCGAAGCCGTCCGCTGTGGGGCCAACGCTGTCGCCCGCGTTGTCGCCGGTACAGTCGGCGATGACGCCGGGATTCTTCGGATCATCTTCAGGAAGATGGAAGACGATCTTCATAAGGTCGGAGCCGATATCGGCGATCTTCGTGAAGATACCGCCCGCGATCCTGAGCGCGCTCGCGCCGAGTGATTCGCCGATGGCGAAACCGATGAAGCAGGGGCCTGCCAGTTCCTTGAGGAACACAAGGATGCAGATCATGAAAAAGAGTTCAACACTGACAAGCAGAAGGCCGACGCTCATACCCGACTTCATGGGGATATTGACGACGTCAACGGGTCTGCGCGTAAGAGAGGCGAATGCCGTTC
>CAZFIR010000040.1:0-12006 GCA_964519535.1 uncultured Thermodesulfobacteriota bacterium
GTAAAGATCAAGGACATTATCTACATCCCCGATGATTCCCCAGATGACCTCGATGCCGTACATCCGTAGCATCTCCTGTAGATGCCAGTCCACCCCCCCGGCGATGACTCTTGTTACCCCTTGGGAGGCAAGGAAATCCGGGATTTCCATGGGATGGAGCAGAGAGATATTCACCATTTCTCTCCCTATCTCCTTTTTTCCCTGTAACTCAACGATGCATACCTCTTTTGCAAGGGGGAGCCTCGGGGCGATACGATCTCCGTTTATGGGGATGGCGAGTTTCATCAATTGAGCTTAAAGCATTTTTTGTGCCAAGCGATATCTATTTTTAACTATTTGAATTTATAAAAGAATTCTCCCAACATACGATGGAGAAATGTATCGGTTGTTGCATTATGCAACAACAATTAATCTATCTAATTGAAATCTAATAAGTTATTAAAAGGTGTAAGGAATGCAACAATATTGCAATATGCAACTAGAGGGCGCCCATTTTTCTCAACTTGCGCCATAAGGTGGTGCGATGGATACCCAACTCCTTGGCAGCCTCGGTCAGGTTGGTACCGCACTTGTGCAGGGTGTCGATGATGTGCTCCTCCTCCAGTTTCTGAATGGATTTTTTGGCTTGCACTGAGGTCTTTTCCTCAAAGAGGTAGCTTGGAAGGTGCGCTTTTCGTATGTGGGTCCCCTTACAGAGGATAAAGGCATGTTCTATGATATTCTCCAGTTCCCTGATGTTACCAGGATATGCGTAGTTCATGAGGATATTTAAGACCTCCTCTGTGACGTCGAGAATAGCCTTCCCCGTTTTCTTGTTGAACGTTCCTATAAAATGATCGATGAGCAGGGGAATGTCCATCCTGCGTTCCCTCAGGTCGGGAAGATCGATCTTCATCACATTGAGCCGGTAGTAAAGGTCATTTCTGAACTGGCCCAGCTTTACGAGCTCCTGAAGGTCTTTATTGGTGGCAGTAACGACCCGAACGTCGGCCTTGATCGTTGCGGTCCCTCCCAGGGGTTCAAATTCTTTGTTCTCAAGTACCCGCAGGAGCTTCGACTGGGTTGCAGCAGGGATATCCCCGATCTCATCCAAAAAAATAGTTCCGCCTTCAGCCAGCTGAAACCTACCCGGTTTATCGCGCTTGGCATCAGTAAAGGCACCCTTGCGGAAACCGAAGAGTTCTGACTCGAGGAGGGTTTCAGGGAGGGCACTGCAGTTCACCTTCACGAGAGGCCCCTCTTTCCGAGGGCTGAGGTTGTGGATGGCCTGGGCAACGAGCTCTTTACCCGTACCGCTCGCCCCCTGAATGAGGACGGTGGCCTCGCTGCGCGCGATATCAGGGAGGATGCGGAAGATTTTTATCATAGCAGGGTGCTTGCTGATAATATCGTGGAAGGAGTACTTTTCATGGATCTCCTTGTCCAGCTCCTTGATCAATGAAAGGTCGCGGAAGGTCTCAACACCCCCTACGATCTTTCCTTTATTGTCTTGCAATACCGCGGTACTGATACTCACCGGGACCTCCTGGTTACCTTTATCGAGTATGTTCAATTCCTTATTGATGATGTTCTGTTCCGTCTCCATCGTCTCGCGCAGGGCACATCGCTCCAGACAGACATTGGTGCGGAATATCTCATAACAGTATTGACCGATGGCTTCCTTGTGGGAGAAACCCGTTATCCTCTCGGCTGATTTATTGAAGGAAGTGATACGCCACTCGTTGTCTACCGTGAAGACACCGTCGGCTATACTGTCGAGAATGATACTGAGCGAGTCGTTTTCTCGCTTCATCGATGCTGATACCTCATGTTTTTTCCTCGATATATTTCTCAACGGCAGCGGCGGCGAGCGCGCCGTCGCCGACAGCGGTGGCGATTTGTCTCAAACCTTTCTGTCTCACATCGCCGGCTGCGAATATGCCGGGTACGGAGGTAGTACAGTCGTTATCAGTAATGATATAACCTTTGTTGTCCAGTTCGACCACGTCGCGGAGAAAATCTGTATTGGGTTTCTGCCCGACGGCAATAAAAACCCCGCTCACGGCCAAGTCCTTTTGTTGAGCGTCTTTGACGTTCTTCAAAACCAGCGTCTTGACCTGGTCTTTACCCTTAATTTCCTTTACCACTGTATTCCATACAAATTCGATCTTGGGCTCGTTCTGTGCCTTGTCCTGAAGGATTTTTTGTGCCCTGAGCTGATCGCGGCGGTGTACCACGTATACCTTCTGGGCGACCCTGCTGAGATAGAGGGCATCCACGAGTGCGGTATCTCCTCCTCCGACCACGGCTACATCCTGGTCTTTAAAGAAGGCACCGTCACAGGTGGCACAATAAGAGATACCTTTGCCAATTAATTTCTCTTCGCCTGCCACCCCCAATTTGTTCCACTGGGCACCAGTGGCAATGATAAGGGATGAAGATGAAAATTGCTTCTCTCCGGCGGTTATCACCTTTTGCTCCCCCGTGTCTTCCACCTTGTCCACCGGGGTAAACCGCTGGATCTCCAGGCCGAATTTGGTCGCCTGTTGCACAAACCGCTCAATGAGCTCATTCCCGGAGATGCCGTCGGGGAATCCCGGATAGTTCTCAACCTTCTCCGCCATATAGGCCTGGCCGCTCGGGATCATGGCCTCCAGCAGGATGGTCTTGAGTTGAGCCCGGGAGGTGTAGAGGCCCGCTGTGAGCCCCGCTGGACCTCCTCCGATAATGATCACCTGATGATCGCTCATGATAGGTTATTCCTCCTCCATGGTTTATACTATTTATTATCGAATCTTACCAAACATTTGTCAAACTCTCGTTATATCTTTATATAACCGTTCTCTTTCCTCTTCTTTAAGGGTTGTGATAATATTTTTTTTGTCTCGTGTAGGCTTGACAGGGACGCGCTATGGGATAAACTATTAGCATTAGCTATCTTTAGAAGGAATTGTAAAAGGGGAAGGAGAGGTTGATGTTGCCGAAAAAGCTAGTCACCGATCTCAAAAAGATAGTGGGTAAAGATGACGTCCTTACCGAGAAAGAAGACCTTGCCTCCTATGCGTACGATGGGACGAGTACGTGGGCACACGAGCCGGACGTTGTAGTCTTCCCCACTTCAACTCAGGAGATATCCGACATATTAAAACTTGCCAACAAGGAGCGGATCCCTGTTACCCCCCGTGGGGGAGGGACCAACGTGAGCGGTGGCTCCGTACCGATCATGGGGGGAATTGTCCTCTGTACCACCAAGATGAACCGGATCTTGGAGATAAGCAAAGCCAATCTACTTGCCACTGTTGAACCGGGCGTAGTCTTACAGGACTTTAACTTTACCTTAGCCCAACAGGGTTTGTTCTTTCCCCCTGATCCTCAGAGCTTCCTTGGCTGTACCTTGGGTGGTGTGGTCTCTGAGAACGCTGGTGGTCCCTATTGTGTAAAGTATGGAGTGACCAAACAATATATCCTTGGTTTGGAGGTGGTTCTGGCCGATGGTCATATTATGAAGATCGGGGGATTGACCCCCAAGAATCGGACAGGATATGAGCTCTGCATACTGTTTACTGGATCTGAGGGAACACTGGGGATAATAACCAAAATAACTGTGCGGTTGCTGCCGATGCCTCCAGCCAGCAAGACTATGATGGCTGTTTTTGATAAAGCAGAGGTAGCTAGTGAGGCTATATCTAATATTCTGGCTAGCGGGGTGATACCAGCGAAAATTGAGTTTGTTGATAATTTCGTTATCAGGCGGATTGAAGAGATGACGCCAATGGGTCTGCCTGTAGACGCCAAGGTTTTGCTTCTATTGCAGACTGATGGTTCACCGGCCGCTGTGGAAACGGAAGCTCAGCAGATTCTTGATATCTTGAAGAAGAACGGGGCCAAAGATGCTCGGGCGGCCAAGGACGACTCAGAAGCAGCTATGTTCTGGAAGGCAAGGAGCGCTGGTTTCGCCGCCGTTTTTGGGGCCGCTCACACGGTTTTAGCCGAGGATGTAGCTGTACCCAGGGATAAGCTTGCTGAGTTTACACGAAGGTTGGATGAGATATCTAAGAAATCAGGCTTCTTCATCCAATACCTAGGTCACGCTGGGGACGGAAATCTGCATCCATCTATATTTACTGATATCAGAGACAAGGAACAGTTTGCCAAAGCTCAAGACACGATGGCTCAAATATTTGAAGCAGCCATGGACTTGGGCGGGGTGCTTTCTGGAGAGCATGGCATTGGTCTGGAGAAGCAGCGTTTTTTAAAGAAGGCCATGGACCCCGTGGCTATTGAGATCATGAAGGGCATCAAGCGGATCGTAGATCCCAACAACATTCTCAACCCCGGCAAGATATGGGAATAGGCTACAACACGGGCTTTTTTATGATGCAACCATGCGAAGATCAAAAACGAGAGCGAAGGAGAATTCTTTCATGACGGTGAGTAAGTGGATGCACACGGGTACAGTCTTGAAGATGAACGCCATTAATTATCCTGACAATCTGGGATGCCAGGACAAAGACAAAAGTTTCACGTTCAAGGGGTGGAACGAGAGGTGCTGTCGGCTGGCCAATGCCTTAACGAAGAAGGGCGTTGGACACGGGGTCCGTTTTGCAATCCTCGCCTACAACCGGGTGGAGTGGATGGATATATATGTATCGTGTGCCAAGGGCGGCCAGGTCATGGTCCCCCTCATGTTCCGTCTCGCACCTCCTGATTTTGAATACATAATCAACCACTCCGATAGCAAGGCACTCATCGTTGAGGAACCTTTTGTTGAGGCCATTGACGGCATTCGCGACAAACTCCCCATTCCCAAGGAGAACTACATCTATCTGGGAGAGGGGAAGGCTCCCGATGGTTATGTCCATTACGAAGCTTTGTTGGCCAGTGCCTCTCCCGAAGAGCCCGACCTGATGGTAGATGCAGCCGACATGTGGACTATCATGTATACATCCGGTACCACGGGCAGACCCAAAGGGGTGGTCAAGACCCATGAGTCTGTTTTTGGTCAGTATTATAACAGCAACCTCAACATGGGGGTCCTGCCAACGGATAAGGTGTTGTTGGTTATGCCGATGTGCCACATCAACTCTGTCTATTATTCGTGCGCCTATACCCTCGTGACCGCACCGGTCATGGTCTACAATATGGTCAGCTTTGATCCTGAGGATATGTTGAGGACTCTGTCTGAGTATAAGATCACGTTTACATCCCTGGTTCCCACACACTACATCATGATGTTGGCCCTGCCCGATGAGATAAAGACAAAGTATGATGTGAGCAGCATCCGACAATTGCTCATCTCTTCCGCACCGGCCAGGAAGGATCTCAAGGTAGCCATCATGGAACACTTCAAGAACGCCGAACTCTGGGAGGCCTATGGATCGACTGAGTCTGGTCTGGCTACGCTGTTGCGTCCGGAGGATCAATTCAAGAAGCTCGGTTCCATTGGGAAGGAGATCTTCGGGAGCGACCGGATTAAGATCTTGGATGAGGAGGGTAAAGAGGTGCCCGATGGAGAAGTGGGTGAGCTCTACTCCCGAACTCCGTCTATCTTCAAGGAGTACTGGAAGGATCCTGAGAAGACCAAGGAGGTCTTTCATGGTGAGTGGTTTTCTGCGGGCGATATGTGTAAGAGGGATGAGAATGGATATTACTACCTGGTCGACCGGAAGGCCAACATGATCATTACGGGAGGCGAGAACGTCTATCCTTCAGAAGTGGAAAATTGCTTGGGGGCCCATAAAGCGGTCAAGGACGTCGCCGTCATTGGAGTACCAGACGCAAAATGGGGCGAAGCGGTCAAGGCGGTGTTGGTCTTGCATGATGGCTACGAACCGGGCGACCCATTGGCCCAGGAGATCATGGAGTTCTGTAAAGGGAAGATCGCGGGCTATAAGCGCCCCAAGTCGGTGGACTTTATCAAGGATGCAGACATGCCGAGGACCGGGACCGGCAAGATCTTGCACCGAATCTTGCGTGAGAGGTATGGCACATGGAGTGATCAATAAGAGCCATTGAGAACGAGAAGTATCATGGGCGTGGGGGCTCTGTATGGTTGCAGAGCCCTTCGTTCTTGAATCGATCTGTTCTTCGTCTCAATGCGGTGTCGCGCGAGCAATGTTAACATGAGAAAAAGGGAATCACGCACGTTGTCCTGACGATGGGAGATTGCTTTTTAAGGCGGTTTTGTTTATCATCTTTGTGATATCTACATTTTGTAGATGAGGAGTTCATGAAGCGGGTTTTAGTTCTAGGTGCGCAAGGGATGCTTGGTCACGATCTGCTGGAAGTCTTTGCAGGGGGATACGATGTGACCGGGTTAGACATAGAGAACATAGACATCACCCGCCAGGGGGCAACACGGAGTGCCATCAAGGAGCTCTTACCTGATGTGGTCATCAATGCTGCCGGTTACACCGACGTCGATGGATGTGAAAAGAAGATGAACAAGGCATTTGCCGTCAATGGCCAGGGAAGCAAGAATGTAGCGAAGAGTTGCCGGGACAGCGGATCCAAATTGATCTACATCAGCACCGATTATATTTTTGATGGAGCAAAAGGCAGTCCGTACCGTGAAGATGACCCTCCCAACCCGCTCAGCATATATGGGGAGAGCAAGTTGATGGGGGAGCGATATGTTGAAGAGATATTAGACGACTATCTCATCGTCAGGACCCAGTGGCTTTATGGGAAACATGGTCGCAATTTCGTCGAGACCATCCTCACCCTCGCTGAAGAGCGGGATACTATTGAAGTGGTGCACGACCAAATGGGATCCCCTACCTATACCGCTGACCTGAGCAGGGCCATCGCTGCCCTTGTTGCCAAAGACTTGCGGGGCACTTTTCATGTCAGCAACAAAGAATCGTGCTCGTGGTATGACTTCGCCCTGGAGATCGTTCGTCTATCAAACGCATCGGAGGTGGAGATCGTACCCATCTCCTCTACCGCACTGAGTCGGCCCGCCAAAAGGCCGCTCTATTCCATCTTCAATTGTCAGAGACTGGAGCAGGAGGCGGACATCGAGATGAGGGTCTGGCAGAAGGCGTTACGGGATTACTTTCGTCACAGGGAGGGAAGATGAAGATCTGCATGATCGGCAGTGGCTATGTGGGGTTGGTAACCGGTGCCTGCTTGGCGGAGTTTGGGATGGATATCATCTGTGTGGACAAAGACAAGACCAAGATAGAGAGGGTGCGAAGGGGAGAGAGCCCCTTTTATGAACCGGCTCTGGATGATTTGATCGAAAAGAACATAAAGGAGGGGAGGCTCTCTTTTAGCACAGATACGAAAAAGGGTGTCAAGACCAGCACGGTGATCTTCATAGCGGTGGGCACCCCTGCTCATAGTGACGGTTCACCCGATCTCTCACAGGTGGAGGCAGTGGCCAAGGAAATCGCCCGGTCTATGGACGAATACAAGATCATCGTCCTCAAGAGCACCGTTCCCGTCGGGACAGGTAAATGGGTGAAGGGGGTCATAGGGGCTGAATTGCAGGAGGCGGTCTCTTTTGATGTGGTTTCTAATCCCGAATTCCTGAGGGAAGGTGCTGCTGTCGAAGACTTCTTCAGGCCCGATCGCGTCGTCATCGGGGCGGAGAGTGCTGGGGCCATCGAGGTGATGAAGGAGATTTACAACGCCCTTTACCTTATCGAGGCCCCCTTTGTCATCACCTCGATAGAGACGGCCGAGATGATCAAGTATGCCTCAAATGCCTTTTTAGCCACCAAGATCTCCTTCATCAATGAAATAGCCAATTTGTGCGAGCGGGTAGGGGCAGATATCCATGATGTGGCACGGGCCATGGGCCTCGATGGGAGGATCGGGCGAAAGTTCCTGCACGCGGGGCCTGGTTTTGGCGGGTCATGCTTCCCCAAGGACACCAAGGCATTGGTCCATCTTGCAAGAGGGCACAACTGTGAGATGGAGATCGTCCAATCCACTATCAGGGTTAATGAAAGACAGCGTGAGAGGATGATTGAAAAGATCGAAGAGATGGTTGGCGATGTGGGGGGTAAGACCATCGGTATTTTGGGCCTCGCCTTCAAACCCAATACCGACGATATGCGTGAGGCCTCCTCTATCCCTATTATCCAGGGCCTTCAGTCACGGGGAGCTCGGATCAAGGTCTATGATCCAGCGGCCATGGAAGAGGCAAAAAAGATCTTCGAAGATGTGATCTACTGTAAGGGACCCTATGAGGTAGCCGAAGGGAGCCACGCCCTGGTGTTGGTCACTGAGTGGAACCAGTTTCGTCTCTTGGACTTCGAACGGATCAAGGGATTGTTACAGGAGCCGGTCTTCATCGACCTGCGTAATGTCTATGAGCCCCTCCACATGCGGGAACTGGGATTTCGGTACTGCGGGGTGGGGAGGTAATGGATTGGATTTTTGTGGGAGACGCCCACTTCGCCTTCGGGGATGGGGAGCGAAGAAAACTCTTCTTTCGTTTCATCCAAAAAAATAAGCCCACTTTGAATACACTTGTCATCATGGGCGACTTGTTCGACTTTTGGTTCGGGTTCCGCGATCTCTCACGCCTGAAAAAAGAATACGGTGATGTCTTACAGTTCTTGAAAAAACTCAGATCTGACGGTGTGGAGATAATCTATCTGGAGGGGAACCACGAGTTCCAACTGGGACCGTACATGAGCGGGAAGCTGGGGATCGAGGTTCACGACGGTTCTGCGGAGATAGATCTCAATGGCAAAAAAGTCTACCTGGCCCACGGTGACCGGGCCTATCCGACCGTGAGTCATCGGATACTCACGTGGCTCCTGAGGAACGGGTTTGCCTATTGGCTACTTTCCTTATTGGGACCACGGGTTGTCATCGCCGTTGCCAAATGGTGGAGCGCAGGGAGCAGGAGTCGAAGCTTAAAAAAATCTTCTCAGGTCATCTCTCGCCTGAAGAAATTTACTCAGCGCAAACTGGATGAAGGCTTTGATACCGTGATCCTCGCCCATACCCATCTCCCCGAGGCGATACCTATGAAAAAGAGAGAAGGGGAGGGCTATTACTTCAATGTGGGGAATTGGATGCGGGATTTCTCCTTTCTGCGGTATAATGAGCAAAAAGGTTTCACCCTCGAATATTATAATGCAGACTAAAAATGGGGGTTTGTCCTCCCTCAACTCTTCTAAGAAGGATCAAAGAGATTATGACAAGGATGTCCCATGTCTAAGTCTGAACCTATATTCTCACTCAGGGGTCTTGTCCTCAGCCAAGGCCTGACCCCAATTTTCATTGGGAGCTGCTTATGAGTAAAACTAAATGCCCTTTTAAAGTCGGTAACATTGTACGCTTTACGCCTTCAAAACGGACCCGTGGGCTCTACCAAGATGTTGAACGCTTTGGTATTAAAGATAAATCAAGAGGCTAAAATTAAAGAAATACGTCAAGGAGCATATTTGTACTTTGAAGAAGGAATAGGTGGAATGCCCTGGAATGAGTTTACTTTGGTCAAGAAGGAATCAAGGTCTGAACTCGACTATTGAGACTAAGAAGACATGGGGTAGACCTTAACACAGGACACTATAAAAACGACAAAAAAGGAGGCCGCAGCCCCTTTTTAGTTAACTCTTGTTCATCAGATATTGATGGACGGCCTGGGATGAGTTTCTCCCCGCACCCATAGCCAAGATCACCGTGGCCGCGCCGGTCACGATGTCGCCGCCGGCATAGACCCCCTCTCTGGAGGTCTTGCCTGTTGCGTCATCTGCCACTATATACCCCCATTTATTCAGTTCTAAATTGGGAACCGTACCGGTGATGATGGGATTGGCCCCGGTGCCAATGGCGACGACGGCCAGGTCCACATCCAAAGTGAAGTTGGAACCCTCGATGGGGACCGGCCTCCGGCGACCGGAGTCATCGGGTTCCCCCAGCTCCATCTGGATGCACTCCATGCCCACGACCCAGCCGCTTTCGTTTCCGATGTAGCGCACCGGAGCGGTCAGGAACTTGAACTGGACACCCTCTTCCTCGGCATGGTGGACCTCCTCGGCCCTGGCCGGCAGTTCGGTCTTGGAGCGACGATAGACGATATGGACGTTGTCCGCGCCCAGCCGCAGGGCGGTGCGCGCCGAGTCCATTGCCACATTACCACCCCCGATCACCGCCACATTTTTTCCGAGGGCGATAGGGGTATCATATTCAGGGAAGAGGTAGGCCTTCATGAGATTGGAGCGGGTCAGATACTCATTGGCCGAATAGATCCCGCAGAGGTTCTCTCCGGGGATGTTCATGAAGACGGGCAACCCCGCCCCCACACCGAGAAAGACGGCATCATATCCCATCTCAAAGAGTTCGTCCACGGTGAGGATCTTGCCGATGACGTAGTTGTACTTGATCTCCACTCCTAGTCTCTTCAAATAGTCCACCTCGGCGTCCACGATGGCCTTGGGGAGCCTGAACTCCGGAATGCCGTAGACCAAGACCCCTCCTGGCTTATGGAGGGCCTCGAAGATGGTCACCTGGTGGCCAAATTTGATGAGGTCACCGGCCAAGGTAAGTCCTGCCGGTCCTGACCCCACCACAGCCACCTTTTTCCCCGTGGGTGGCGGGATATCGGGCAGGTCCACAGTACCCTGGGCGCGTTCATAGTCGGCCGCAAACCGTTCCAGCCTCCCGACGGCCACGGGATCATCTTTCTTTCCCAGGATACAAAGGGACTCGCACTGTGATTCTTGAGGGCATACCCTCCCGCAGACGGCGGGCAGGCTGTTGTCCTCCTTCAGCTTCTTGGCAGCACCGATATAGTCACCTTCGGCGATCAGGTTTATAAATTCGGGGATCTTGACACCCACCGGGCAGCCCTCAATACACTTGGGCTTCTTGCACTGCAGGCACCGACTGGCCTCTTTCTGAGCGATCTCAGGGGTGTATCCGAAGGGTACCTCCTTGAAGTTCTTGCTCCTCTCCTTGGGGTCTTGTTCAGGCATCGGTTGCCTGGGTATCTTTTCCTTCTTTTCTTTCTTCTCCTGCTCGGCCATGTCCTTCCCCTCTCTATTGACCCTGTTTCTTTTGAAAGAGATCGTATGACTGCCGCTCCTCCTTGAGGTAGGCGGCTTGTCGTTTTATTAACTCATTGAAGTCGACCTCGTGACCGTCGAATTCCGGACCGTCGACACAACAGAATTGGGTCTTTCCGCCCACCGAAACCCGGCATGCCCCGCACATCCCGGTGGCGTCCACCATGATGGCGTTAAGGCTCACCATGGTCTTGACCCCGTAGGGTTTGGTCGTCTTACAGACGAAGTTCATCATGGGAACCGGCCCAATGCCAACCACCAGCTTGACGTCTTTTCGCTCATCGAGCAGGTCTTTGAGGGCATCGGTGACAAATCCGTGTCTCCCGTAGGAGCCGTCATCAGTGGTGACAAAGAACTCATTGCTGGCATTCTTCATCTCCTCTTCCATGATGAGGAGGTCCTTGGTCCTGGACCCGATGATTGATATGACGTGGTTCCCGATCTCCTGCAAGGCCCGGGTAATGGGGTATAACACGGCGATGCCTGTCCCGCCTCCCACACAGATGACCGTTCCCAGCTTCTCCAGGTGGGTTGACTTTCCCAAGGGGCCGATGATATCGAGGAAGGCATCTCCCTCCTGAAAGGTGCGCATCAGGGCCGTGGTCTTTCCCACGACCTGGAAGATGATATCGATGGTCCCCCGTGCCGGATCGGTCCCGGCCATCGTGAGAGGTATCCTCTCGCCGGTCTCATTGGGCCTGAGCACTACAAACTGTCCTGGCTGGGCCTTTTTGGCGATCAGGGGGGCCTCGATCTTGAAGTGACAAACGGTATTTCCCGCCATTTCTCGTTTTTCCACTATCTTAAACAAGGTTCTCCCTCCCTTTGCCATTGATTTGTTTTGTGTGAACTATCACAAACCCCCGCCTCTGTCAAGGTTCACTCGAACCTATAAGACGCATAATTTCCTGCCACACGTGCCGTTTCCCCTCCCCGGTGTGGGCGGAGAAGGGGATAATCACCGCCGGCCTGATGGAAAGGGTTTCGCTTGTTTGCT
>CAZFIR010000041.1:0-3304 GCA_964519535.1 uncultured Thermodesulfobacteriota bacterium
CTCCGGCGGAAAACGGGTCGCAACCCGTCCGTCATTCTTGTTCGCCTTCAAGTCTTCCGTGATGATGGCGCGGATGAAGTCAGTCGAAGGTTTCGTTAGCAATGTTGTCCTCTCGTGATCCATGGGTAGTTGCCTTGTCCGGAAGGATACCACGAGAACAGGGTGATGTCTATGAGGTGGAGAAGGCATGGGTGCGCTGAAAACATTGCACCGCCCATTGGGCAGTGGTGGTTATCGGGTGGGGTTTCTGCGCTTGACTTGTTGAGAGGGATTGGTTTACATTATGTGCATAGTTTTCGTAATTTTATATCGGCGGTCACGGTCCCATCGTCTAGTGGCCTAGGACATCGGCCTCTCACGCCGAAAACAGGGGTTCGACTCCCCTTGGGATCACCAAGAGATGATGAAAGCGGGTTAGCACAAATGCTAACCCGCTTTTTTTATTGATGGAGTAAGAGGCAGTGGAGCCCTCAGTACTCATGCGGCACGCATTACTATTTCGGCAGGTCCTTGGGCACCTCCCAGTCCTTCATGGGCTTCATCCACTTTGCCCGTTCCACAAATACGTCATGGGCCAGGGGAACTGGTGGATGACACATCCACTGGGGATCGAACTCATCCTTCACTCGCAACAGCCATTTGTGGTAGTTCGGGCCGTATTTGGGCCCGGTGAGGTAGAGGGGTTGGTGGGGTCCTAAGAGCGACGTATAGGCCCTGTTCTTTATATTCATCTTTGACGTATCCACGTAGAAGAGGTCGACGCCATCAGTATTCTGATCCTGGTCCCAGTAGACGAGGAACTCGGAATACCCCTGATGGCCGAGCTCGAAGCTCTGAAACCAGCCTGGATCACCGTAATCAGGCATCAGCGGTGGGGTGTACTTCCACTTCAGGTCGGCATAGAGCTCACCGTGTTCCGTTGCCTGTGAGAGGGTCTCGATAACGTAATCAACCGAGACATAAGAACCGCACATCACCCACATGCCGGCCGAGTCGGCGTTCTTGATCCACGACTCGTCACTCGGCCTGGTGCGGCGGGCCTCGCCGCCGAGTTCTTGCATGATATCCATGAGTACCCGCTCATCATACTGCATCTGTTCTTCGGACGTGAACCCGATGAGCAGTACCCTGACGATAAAGAACTTATTGATGGTATCTGAGCTTTCTTGCCCCCAGAGGTCCCAGAACTCCTCCTTACACTCCGCCTTGGCAATCGCTCGCCAGAAGAGGGGTACCTTGGTGACGGCCCCGGCGATTTCTGCCTTGCCGATCTCAAACATGGCCTTTACCTGGACTTCCTTGTTCGGTACTACGAAATTGATCCACTTGACACGGTTTTCAGGGAGCAGGAGGGTCGTGTGGGGTGAGACCCCGCTGGGCTCAAGCCGTTCCGGCTGAAACGGCAGGATCTTTACCGCCATCTTGGTGACGATACCGAGGCACCCCCGCAAGCCGGTATAGCCGCGTAGCATCCCCCGCAAGTCAGGTCCGGGCCCCTCGCCCCAGAAGGGATCATCCTGCTGGGCGAGCGACCCCATCCTGACGAGCTCGCCGTCGGGCAAGACAAGTTCGGTGCCGAGGATGCGCCTGTGGGGCAGTCCGATACGGTGGCTCAACGGAGACCAGCCATCCCCGATCAAGTTGGCGATAACCGAGGCCTGCGCCCCGCCGCCGCCGATGACCACATATCCACCCCGCTTCATGGCTTCTTCCTGCAGGGGTGAGTAGATGGCCCCCGGGCCGACAAGGGCAAACCAGTGCTTATCGTCGATCTCGATCTCGTCCATCCGCTTGAGGTCTATGAGAAGCGCACCATCAACATGAGGGTGAGAACGGGGGCCGTAAAAACCCGTACTGTAGGGAACGTACGGTATCTCGTAGCGACAGCAGACCTTGACGATCCGCTGCACTTCTTCAGTCGAATTGGGCATGATGACGCAGCCTGGTATGACCGTCATCACCCGCTCGTAGCCCAGGCCGCTTTCATAGCCGCCGGGACCAGACCGGTACCCTTCACACACGACGGGATCGTCTGATATATATTCAGCGCCGACAATAGATTCCAGAACTTTGTATGCTTCTTTCGATATACTCATGGCTTCCTCCTTAACCCTTTGTTGCAATCGAGGCAAGAATGACCTCGGAAATGTCGCGCACTTCTATACCGTTTCCATCGGCCTTGACGGCCTCGGCAAAATTGTTCTTGCACCAGGGGCATGCAGATACCAGCACTTCTGCACCGACATGCTTGACTTCTTCTAGTCGATGCTGGGCTGACCACAAGGCGAGATCGGGAAATGCCTCTTTGGTCCCACGTCCGGCGCCACAGCAAAAGGCGTTCTCCCTGGTCCGCGGCATCTCCAAGAGTTCTAAGCCGGGGATGGATTTCAGGATATCGCGGGGTTGAAAGTAGACCCCGTTGGTCCCCCGGCGCCTCGCCAGGCGCGGTTCGACCATACCCATCCATCCGCGCTCCCCTTCCCAGGGGGTCCAGGGCTCGCTCAGGCGGCTCAGGCTGCACGAATCATGGTAGGCCACACGCATACCCATCGGTTTGGTCGGCTTGAGTTTCCCCTGTTTGATTTGTTCATCGACGTACTCGACAAGGTGCACCACCTTGAACCCGAGGTCATCGGTAGCAATATTGAGCAGTTTGGGGTAATCGACCTTCCACATGCGGTAACCCTCGGCGCAGCTCGTCAACACCATCTTCGCACCGGTCTTTTTCACCTCATCGATATTTCGACGGGCCAGCGCCCGGGCCTCATCGATCATGCCGACCGAAAAGACCGTATTGCCGCAGCACCACTCATCGGGCATAAGCATAAAATCCGTGCCCGCCGCCTTGAGTATCTTCGCGGTGGCCTGGGCTATTTCGGGGTTTGAGTATGAGGCAGAGCAGCCTACAAAATAAAGGACATCGGCCTTCTTGGCTGGTGTAATCTTGGCTGAAGAAAGCCACTTGGTTCGATTGTTATGAGGAGACCCGAAGAAGTTGTGGGTCTTCTTGATGTTCTGTGCGATCTTTTTGTGGGCCGGCAAGGGGCCTACACCGTCCTGGACCGCCTTGACACGCAGGGCCTCGAGGGTCAACCCTATCTCCAGATCGAGATTGCGCTTACACCCCACGTCACAGGCACCACAGAGGGGGTCTGCGTAGACTATCTCCAACAACTTATCGGTCCATTTCAATTTACCCTCGGCAAGTGCGATACCAATCCGCATCTTCCCGTTTGCCCCGTATGAATCGAATAGGTACCGCGTGGCAGTAGGGCATCGCGTCCTGAACTGGGCGCCCGGCATA
>CAZFIR010000042.1:0-8441 GCA_964519535.1 uncultured Thermodesulfobacteriota bacterium
CTCAAGTTTTTGTAACTTAATAATGGCCTCTTCTTTATCAATTAGGTTTTTTTCGAATGTCCTTATTAAAATGGCAATAGCCGTTGTAAAATCTATCTTCAGCATCTTGCACGCCCTTATCGCATTTCTGTCATCGGTGGCGACTATGGGGGCCTTTTCCTGCAATGCAAGGGATACGGCCTCCGCTTCTCCCCCATTTATATGAAAATCATCCATCAGTCTCTTTACTATTTTACTGTCCTTAACTTTTCGGACACGTATTGTATTCCTGTTTAATAAGTTTTCGATAAGAGGGGTCTCTTCCGCCTCTTTACGACAGGCTTCTTCTTTGACGCCTAAAGGGATTACGACTCCCTCTGGGAAATTCAAAGCGAATGTTTCCAGTATTTCAATCTTTGCAAGCAAAATGAGCGTCGAGGCATCAAAAATGATCACATGACAATTGTATGACAAGTGACTTACATTTGTCAAGAGGTTTTAAGGTATGCCATTCTGTGGTTGTCAATGCTCTCTATTTGATGTATGATTTGTTTGGAGGATGCGTATGGCAAATGAATATACCATTCATCTCAATATCGAATCGTTGCCGGAAGGGCAGTATTTAGCTACCTCAGAAGATGTTCCCGGACTCGTAGCTCAGGGCCGAACTGTTGCGGAAACTATTGAAATCGCTCAAGATGTCGCTCGTAAGCTTATTGACTCGCTTATCGAACGCGGCGATCCCTTGCCCCCTCGACTTCGCAAGGTTGCCAAGCGGATTGAGATAGATGTAGCAGTCGGCTTCTGATGGGTAGATTAGCCGGGTTCAAGTACAGAGAGGTAATAAGTCGGCTCAAGGCCCTGGGCTTCGAATTCGATAGATATGCAAAAGGGAGCCATGAAATTTGGTGGAATCCTGAGACAAGGAAACGGACCACCATCCCGAACCATCCAGGTGATATTTCAGAAGGAACCCTCAAGGCAATCTTAAAAGTGGCGGGCATTTCTCCTGAAGAATTCTTGGAATAGTTGCAATAGATAATTTTTCGGTTATTTATGGGGTTTGCTTAATTTAAGCAGAGTCTTATCTTTACCAATCATCTAGTTAGCTCCTTCCATATTTCTCTGTCATTGCTCGTAGTTTTTCAGTAACTTCGGGTGTGAGTTGCCCCGACGCAAGCTGCCACTCCCAGTTGCCCTCACCAGTGGCTGGGAGGTTCATTCGGGCCTCTTCTCCGAGGTCGAGGATGTCCTGCATGGGGATGATGGCCAGCTTCGCCTTGGATTCCATGGCGAGGCGGATGAGCTCCCAGGGGACTGTCTGAGCCGATGTTTTATGTCCCAGGTAGCGGAACAGCCTCTTTTTGTCTGCCGGTTTTGCCTCCCGCTCAAACCACCCCCTGACCGTATTGTTGTCGTGCGTGCCGGTGTAGACTACTGCATTTTTTTCATAGTTATGCGGCAAATAGGGGTGCTTGGGGTTGTCCTCACCAAAGGCGAAGAGGAGGACCTTCATGCCGGGGAGCTCGAAGTGGCGCATGACCTCCCTCACGTCCGGCGTGATGACGCCGAGGTCCTCGGCAATGACGGGAAGTATGGGGAACTGCGCGCGCAGGGCGTCAAAAAAATCATAGACAGGCGCCTCGACCCACTGGCCATGAATGGCCGTTTCCTCGCCTGCCGGGACCTCCCAGTAGGCGACCAATCCCCGAAAGTGATCGATGCGCACCACGTCAAAGAGGTTCAACGTATGCCCCATCCTTTGTATCCACCAGTCGAACTTTCTTTCCTTCAGCACATCCCATCGGTACACCGGGTTGCCCCAGAGCTGGCCGGTTGCGCTGAAGTAGTCAGGGGGCACTCCTGCAACGGCCTCAGGTTGTCGTTCGGCGTCCAGCTTGAATATCTCAGGATGGGTCCAGACATCCACGCTGTCGTAATCCACGTAAATAGGGATATCACCGATGATCTGGACGCCCTTTTCGTTGCAGTACCCTTTGAGTGCGACCCACTGGCGGGAAAAGAGGTATTGGAGGAACTTCTCCCGCTCGATGCCCTCGTGGAGTTCCTTTTTCAATGCTTGCAATGCCTCAGGTTTTCTATCGCGCACTTCAGGGGGCCATTCACTCCAGGCCTGTCCTTGAAAGTGTCCCTTGAGTGCGACAAAGAGGGCGAAGTCCTCGAGCCAGGAGGCGTTTTTGGAGCAGAATCGTTCGTATTCATCACGATCTTTGGTCTTTGCGAAATGCCCATAGGCAATGTTAAAGAGTTTTTCTTTGTAAGGGACGACGATTTCGTAATCGACCCGTCCCTTTGGTCCATTGGGCACGGGTTCGCAATCTGCCGTGGTGAGGAAGCCGTCCTGAATCAGGAGCTCTGGGCTGATGAGGAGGGGATTGCTTGCAAAGGCGGCAATACTATGGTAGGGAGAATTGCTATAGATGCGCTCCGTAGGATTTAACGGGAGGATCTGCCAGAAGCCCTGTTTGCCCTTAGCGAGAAAATCAGCAAACCGGTATGCCTCCGGTCCCATGTCCCCGATACCAAAAGGGGAGGGGAGGGATGTGATATGCAGGAGTATGCCGCTTGCGCGTTTATTCATTATGTTTTCTCCTACTCAATGCGGACGTAGAGCTTTTCCCCGAGGTTCCTGAAGTGTTCGAGCCATTCTCTGGGCTCCTCATCACCTTGTTTAGCCTTTCCTTTAAATTCGGTATAGACGCCTTGCGATATTTCATAAAAGCAGTTCTGGATCTTCCAGAGGTTTACCTGAAAGGGGAGAGAGCTTACGAGGTTTACCGCGCTCTCTAAATTTTTGAGTAAGAGCAGTTCCGAAGGCTTGTTGAGAAAGAGTGCGGCCATGTGTTCAAGGTTTTTCCTGAAGGCATACTCGAGGATATGTGAGTCTAACGTGATGCCTTCCCCCATGGCTTCTTCTAAAAGATCCTCTATCGAGTCAGGATCGAATTCCTTATCTTCAAAGGCACGACGGAGACCGGCATTCAGTACCACCTCTGCAGCCGCGTATAAGGCCTTGGGTGCAGGCGTGCCCAGTTCTTTGAGAAAACGCATCATCGGGGCGTTGTACTCGTAAACCTGTCGGTAAGCGGCCTCTGCTTCTTGCAGGGTCGATCCCATGATCGTATTTAAGATCTTGCGCTGTTCATCGCGAAAGAGCGACCTCAGTGAGTAGGAAGAAGAAGCGAAGTGCTTGTCCATAAATCGAAGTACCGCTGAAAAATCGCCACTTTCAAATAGTTCAGAAGCCCCCTGTACCATGGTCTGGTAGTTTTCTTCCCCCGGGTAATCACCCACACCGCAGTTCATGTTGTGGTCACCCCAGTGCAAAACGCCGTAACTGAGATCAGCTGATTCTCGTGTTATCTCGGAGGTCACCTGTGCCCGTCCCGCCACGAACTTCGCCCTGCCGGCCTCGGAGCTTTGGTATGCCTTTTTATCAATCGAATAGCAATAGACCGAACTCTGTGCAGGATATTCTTCAAAGACCGAACAGAGGGCATAGTGGGCGCACACATCCTTCAGATCGAGCATGGCCTGTTTGACGAATTTCTCGTAGATGCGGCGGCCATCCCCCTGCTTTTTGATGTTGCTCTTTGCCAATTCCAGGCGTTCAAGAAATTGTCCTTCTATATGGTCGCCGAAGATCTCTCGCGCAAGCTGCGCAGCGCGACCGGCATACTGCATGACCTGCACTGTTTCTATGCCCGATAGGTCGTCGAAGAACCAACCGCAGCTGACGTACATGAGCATGGCATATCGTTGCAGTTCCAGGAGTTTCAGGGTGATGATTTTCTCTGTGTCATTCAGCGCTCGAACAGCATGTTCGTTGAAAAAGGCTTCTACATTTTTGGGCGAACGATTGAGAATAACCTGAATGTAGGCATCGCGTGCTGCCCACGGATCCTTTATGTAGGCCTGTGCCTTTTTTTCATAGACTGGCGCCAGGGTATCTCGCAACCGATCCAGGGCCTCCCGCAATGGCGCTCGCCAGGCTTGATGCCATTCGTGGTGTTTCCCCGTATTGCACCCACAATCACTGCGCCACCGCTCTACGCCATGGGCACAGCTCCATGAGGTATTTTCGAAGATCTCTATCTCGTAGGTAGGAGGATGTTGTGTTAGGTATTCGCCGTAGTTGGTGAGTTGGGTATGGTCATCGGCGTCAATGGAGTGCAGGGCGTAGGCCAGGGCCATGTCCCCGAAGCGGTGATGATGGCCATAGGACTCTCCATCGGTAGCGATGTGGACAAGCTGGGGTTCTTTCCGGTTGTCGAGAACACTAAGCAGTCTCGAGGCGAAATTCTCACCACTGTTTAAGAGGTCGCCAAAGGCAATATCCCGTGAGATGGGACCATTATAGCAGAAGAGAGTAATGGTTTTTCCCGACGGAAGGCTACACAGGTACGGCATGGTGGAATCGATCTGTTCAGCACTGACATCCTCCCACCTTTTCTCACCGATTCTTCGTACCCGCCGGGCTTGATGCGGTGCTATAATCGTAAAGGTTATTCCGTGATCAGCCAGTATATCCAGCGTCTCAAGATCCACAGCAGTTTCTGGAAGCCACATCCCTTCAGGATTTCTCCCATAGCGATATTCAAAATCTCTTATGCCCCAGATTACCTGCGTGCGCTTATCCCTGCTGTTCGCGAGGGGCATGATCATGTGGTTGTAGACCTGCGCCATGGCAGATCCGTGCCCGGAAAACCTTTTCTGACTTTCCCGGTCGGCCTCAATGATAGCGTGGTAGATCTCTGGCGACTTTCTCTCCAGCCAGATGAGCAGCGTCGGACCGAAATCGAAACTGATCTTTGTATAGTTGTTTACCATCTGAACGATGCGATCCTGTTTGTCCAAAATGCGAGAGGTCGCATTGGGTGCGTAGCATTCAGCGGTGATTTTTTCGTTCCAGTCGTGGTACGGATAGACTTCATCCTGGGGCTCAATGGCTTCCAGCCATGGGTTTTCACGGGGGGGTTGGTAGAAATGACCATGGATGCATATGTAGCGTTTCATGATTTCTGTATACCTCTACCACTGAGTCTGATCTTGAATGTCATGGCTGTGCTTTATTTTGTCGAATGAAGTTGATGACGGCCTGCCTCCACCCCTCGGGGCCGATACCGTCGGCCTTGATAAGATTTGACAACATGATTCTGGGATCATGCTCCCCCCGGTGATTGCGAACAAGGATGGGGTAATCGACATGCTCCAACATAGGAAAATCGTTGGGGCTGTCACCGAGGGCTAAGGTGGTGATCTCGCCAAACTTCTTCCGATAGAGTTGCGTGAGGATCTCCACGGCCTTGCCCTTATCATTATTCCCCGTTAAATGCAATAAGCGACCGCCTGCTATACAGTGAAGACCCTTCTCTGTTATGGCACCCAGCAGTGGTTCGAACCTTGTCCCTCCTCCGGAAAACACAAAGGGTTCGTCAAATTCGCGCGCCTTGGCCAGAGCGGCCTCCTCTATGCTCAGCTCGGTGATCTGTGCTACCTCTGCGACATCCATGTCTCCGAACCCCGTGACCGCAAAACCATCTCTTCGGAGTTCCTCCAGTGCTCGCCGTAAGGACGCATACGGAGTTCCCAGAATAAGGACAATATACGCCTCGGTCTGCTCTGTCCTCTGCGCAACAGCGTTCAGGTCTCTATCGGAAAAGTAAGCGTGGGGAATAAAGATACCCCCTCCGTTTTCGGAAACAAAGGGGTGGAAGTTATTGATTCGGTTCTTCCATTGTACTATTTCGGCCCTGGTCTTGCTTGAACAGATTATTAAAGATATGTTTTTCTCTTTAATGAGCTCAAGGGCTGGCAGGGCCGCTGCAAAGGAATAGGTGTGATAATCGAGGAAGGTTCCATCCAGGTCGGTGAATATGATAAGTTGAGACTTCATCGCACCACCATCTCCTGATAGGCATTCAACCCTTGACTCAGGTGTGTTTATATTCTAGACTGTAGGAGAGTTGATCGCAAGTCTAATCCAAAAAATACAACGAAATTGAAAGGACTTAGTTACATTTTCTCCCATTTTTAGTTATGGACATCGCAGAATACGCCACAGAGCAATTTTTCAGCTACCGGGTTGATATCCCTTCGATGGAGTATGCAAAACAATACCTCGAAGAGAGGAAGTCACCCCTTCAGGCAAAAGAGTTAACAATCATCATACCTGACAGGAATGAGGACCCGGAGGCCCTGCGTGCTACCGTGATTCAACTGGCCATGAGCAATTCCCTGACGGGGATATTTCACCAGATTGATAACAAACACTTTAGAATCAAGCGGATTATCGTCAGCGACCAGTCTGATCTCAGGATCGCGATGAACAATAGGGGGTCATTGTATACGGTGAAGGATGTGTTGTATAATACCCTCAAAGAGGCTGATATGCCTGAAATATATCATCTTCGTTTCGACACTGAGATGAGCGAAATTGTTTATGATTATCTGAGAGATCATCTCCAGCTCAGCATCAAGGACCGAGGCAGACCGATTCTCGGTAAGGGGATCAACATGGCCATCAGCTCTCTGGTATCTTCGGATAAGACGGATGGTGAGATCGTTGATCACGATACCGTGTTGGTCTTCATGGATGCGGAGAACAAGGCGGTGAATTACAAGGACCCCTTCCTCCTCGGCTCGCCGCTCATTTACGAGGGATCGCCCGTCCTATTCAGCAAGGCGGCATTTCGAAGATATCATATGGAGGGTGAGCGCAGAAAGATCGGCGGTCGGGTGAATGCCTCTTTGGGCGTGCCGCTCCTGCACATGCTGATCCATGAGGGGCTGCTGCTGATTAAAAAACCAATCACCTATCCGCTTTCGGGAGAGATAGGGATTGACAGAGACCTCTTTTGGTCGATCAAGATATCGGAGCGGTATGGTGTTGAGACGACAACCCTCCTCCAGTTCTTCAGTAAGGATGAAAAAGGCAAGACGATGCTTTCTGAGGAGGGTTTTGTGCAGGTGGATCTCGGCATTAATATGGATCAACCGTTGGCCGAAGGTAAACCTCCAAGAGAGGTTCTCGCGAGGGTGCGCATGATGTCGGAGGACATTATCGCTGCAACGTTTCAGATTATGGGGAGGCAGATCAGAGAGACATGGGGATCCTCCACAGAGTTTATGAGGATGTTCGGAGAATTTCAGCGGCATAGCATTGAGCGGTGGATGCAGTCGCATGATACCCGGTTGATCACGGGCGGGATCGGTCATGAGGATCTGCGGCGAACGGTCTATGCTGTGGTCAAAGAGCATGCCGATAATTTCTTTTTAGAAGAGGGCTTTATAAAGAGGGTATGGCGGGAGTTCAGGGAGACGCTGTATCACCGTGATGAGGGGTTTATGCCGCCGATCAACGGGATCAAAGATGATCTGGGAGATAAGTTTGATGAGTTGAGAGAGCGATTGATCAATACCCAAGAAAGGATCTATCCAGAAACGAGGAATACGTAACAAACCTCATCGGGTTACCTCGAGGGACATCAAGAAATCCAGGAGCAAGCCATCATGCACTATGCAACTGCACTCAGGGCCTACACAGCCAAGCGGATCGAAGAGATAGAGTCAGCGGATATACTCGTAGCCATCCCCTGCTACAATAATGAGTGGACCATTGCCCACGTCATTCAGACGGTCACTCACGGCTTGGCCAAGCATTACCGTGATCGACGCTGTGTGATTTTTATTGCCGATGGTGGATCCACCGATGATACCCGTGAGGTGGTCAAAGAGTTTCAAATCAAGCCCTGGCAGGAAAAGGTCGTTTCGATCTACCGGGGCGCGGCGGGAAAGGGATCGGCTTTACGGTCGGTTTTCGAGGCGGCTAAGTTGCTGAAGGTCCAGGCGTGCGCTGTAGTAGACTCTGACCTCAGGAGCATCACCTCAGATTGGGTCAAATATCTCCTTGATCCCGTTTTGGAGAAGGGCTATCAGTTTGTAGCCCCGGTGTATATGCGACACAAGTATGATGGGACCATTACCAACAACATCGTGTACAACCTCACCCGCGCCCTGTACGGCAAGCGGATTCGACAACCCATTGGAGGAGACTTTGCCTTCTCAAGGGATGCGGCGAAGTTCTATAGTGAGCAGGATGTCTGGGATACCGACGTGGCCCGTTTTGGGATCGACATCTGGATGACGACCAATGCTATTACCCAGGGCTTCAAGATCTGTCAGTCCAACTTGGGGGTCAAGATCCATGATACCAAAGACCCAGGTTTTCATTTAGGGCCTATGTTCCGTCAGGTGCTTTGGACCGTTTTCTCCCTCATGGAGCGGCATGAGGGTTACTGGAAGGACATTCAGGGGAGTGAATCCGTAGAGGTCTTTGGGCATGAAGATTATGTAGAGCCCGAGCCTGTGAAGGTCGATCTGGAAGGCTTAATCCAGAATTTCAAAATCGGCTTTCAGCAATTCTCACCGTTGTGGAAAGA
>CAZFIR010000043.1:0-11737 GCA_964519535.1 uncultured Thermodesulfobacteriota bacterium
CCTCTATCGGTATCGATACGCCCCAGGACATAGAGCGGTTTAGGTCGCTGCTCTAATCTCTTGCAGGATATCCTGGGCGGCCTTAAGGGGATCAGCGGCATCCCTGATGGGACGCCCGATAACCAGATAATCGGCCCCTGCTTCAACCGCCTCGTGCGGGGTCATCACCCTGGCTTGATCATGTCGCGGCCCCTTGTGCGGTCGTACCCCAGGAGTTACGATTACCATATCCTCACCACAGGCATCCCGCAAAGGCTTTATCTCCAAAGGTGAAGCAACAACCCCATTAAGCCCAGCCCGCTGAGCCAGCGAGGCCAGTTGAACGACCTCTGCCTCTATCGGCTTGGTAATCCCCACTGCGCGGAGGTCTCTTGCGCGGAGGCTCGTTAACACCGTAACGCCCAAAATCGTGGGGGGTGACAACCCCTCCTGCTGTGTCACTTCATGAGATGCCTCAACGGCTGCTCGCATCATCTCCAAACCTCCGAGGGCATGGAGGTTGAACATGGATACCCCGAGCCGTGTCGCCATCGCCGAGGCCTTGGCCACCGTCACCGGGATATCGTGATATTTTAAATCCAAAAAAACCTTCCCCCCCCGCTCCTGAACCATATCCACCACCTTCGGTCCCATCCACGTAAAAAGCTCTTTTCCTATCTTGAATCCCCACACCCAGTCCCTGAGCAGTTCCACCAACCGCTCGGCTTCATCCCAATCCCCGACATCTAAGGCGAAGATGACCGGGTTAGCCGTCCGCAATTTCACTGTCTCTCCTCGGAGTACTGAGGGAATCCGGAAGGACCCCTTGATATACGAGAATCGTACAGATCAAATATCATTATTGTCCAGGGCCAGCGCAAAGGCTGCCACCATATGAGGGTCAAACTGGGTACCGGCGTTCTCGGTAATTTCTGCAACTGCTTCGCTTTTGCTCATTCCCTTTTGATATGAGCGCTCATGGATGATGGCATCGTAGGTGTCGGCCACAGCGATGATCCGGGCGATCAGAGGGATTGCATCGCCCTGGAGCCCCTCGGGATATCCAGAGCCGTCATAATGCTCATGGTGGTATTGTATCCCGGGGATGATTGGCTGCAACTGTTTGATATGCCCCACTATCTCTGCTCCGGCACGGGGGTGCTCTCTGATAATCTCCATCTCCTCCACTGTCAACATCCCATTCTTACTCAGGATCTGATCAGTTATCCCCACCTTCCCGATATCATGGAGAATAGCGGCAAGCGTGAGTTGTCTCTTTTCTTCGGGAGTTAACGGTAGATACTTGGATATCGCCGTACAGATCTTCAGCACCCTTTGAGGGTGCCCTCCTGAGTAACTATCACGTTTTTCAATAGCCTCTGAGAGACCCTCAACAAGCTTCCGCGCCATCTCGTTCAATTCCTCATACAATCGAGCGTTATCCAGGGCAATGGCGATTTGATCTGCGAGAGATTGAAAAAGCTCGAGGTCGTCTTGCGTAAACTCACCTTGCCGTTTGTTGATGCCTTGAATGACCCCGATGATCTCCTCTTTGATTCGCAAAGGGACACAGATAATATTATGGGTAATGAAATCGGAGGCCTGATCCACATTTTTGAAAAAACGGGGATCCTCAACGGCATTGGGGACAATGAGCGGCTCACCATGCATCGCCACCCACCCGGCAATTCCCTCCCCCATCTTGAGCTGAAACCGTTTTACGATTTCACCCTTTTCCCCCAAAGCCACTTCAAAAAAAAGTTGCCCCTTTTCGTCCCTTAAGAGGAGTGAACTGGTTTCGCAGTCGAGGAGTTCCGTTACCGCCGATATCGTCCTCCTCTTCACGTATTCAAAATCGAGGGAGGAATTGAGAAGACCACTGAGTCTGGTCAGGATCTCCAACTTGTCGCATCTCTCTCGCGTTCTCTTCAGCTCGCCCTGAAACCTCTCAGCCTCATGCTGGACTTTATCTGAAGCTATTCGCTTCTCTGCCAACGTGCTGCTCCTCCTCTCAATCCCCCTCGACTTCTAAAACAATTTTGTCTTCGGAAAGGGCCAAGACTTTGAAGGCGGCCCGCAAGACCTTTTGTTCACCGAAGATGTTCTCGAGGCGCCACTTATCCCCTTCAGATTCGATGAGATACACCGATTCTAAGAGGAGCTCTTCCTCGCCATCTTTTTCCAGGTAGACATGTGCTTCACACATCGATGTTCTCCTTCAGCTCCTTTGCGATAAGATCTTCTACCAAATGGGGCAACGGTTGAGGGGTCACACCCACAATAGATACGTTGTCCTGCGAGAGGGGAAGCAAAATCTTGGCGGCGGGGCTTGAGGAGAGAGCCTCGGCCATCGAGGGGGTCAACTCACCCATCATGGCGTTGGCCATCACGATGCTGATGGGACCGATGATATAGTCGGCCTGAGGGGCCATCCGTACGATGGCATTTTCCCCGGTAGCCCCTCGGTTGGCCCTGGCCTTCATCATGGCTGCCGTAGCAATAGAATTGGTCCCCAAGGCAATAATCTCCACGCGCTCACCGAACTCTTCCTTAAGCCTCTTGACGATGGCACTTCCAATGCCCCCTCCCTGTCCATCGACGACGCATATCGTTACCCGCTTGGGAGCCATCACTGCTCCTCCTCTTTCTCTATTTCACCGGTCATTGTGACGAAGACAACGCTCGTGATCCCCTGTTGGTCGATCTTACCTTTCCTCTTGGTGAGTACGGTGAGGGATTGATGGAAAGGTTCATCTCCTAAGGGCAAAATCATCCTGCCCCCTTCTTTGAGTTGCGCAATCAGGTGCTCAGGTATCGACGGCGCAGCACACGTCACGATGATGGCATCATAGGGGGCATGCTCCATCCAACCATAGAAACCATCGCCGCACTTTACCCATACATTGACATAGCCTAACTCTCGAAGTCGCTCTTGGGCAGTACGGGCCAATTGCTCAATGATTTCAATGGAATAAATTTCTTTAGCCAACTCAGCCAAGACCGCAGCCTGATATCCCGATCCAGTACCTATCTCCAAGACCTTTTCTTCAGGCTTCAGGTGAAGGTGATAGGTCATGAGGGCCACAATATAGGGCTGGGATATAGTCTGCCCTTCACCGATGGGCAGGGGGCGATCTAAGTAAGCCATGTGGCGGTAATTTTCAGGAACAAAGAGGTGTCGTTCTACCTTCAGCATGGCCTTCAAGACCCTCTTATCATCAATCCCCCGCTTTTGGATATCCTCCTGAACCATCCGTTGGCGGGCGGCATGGTAGACATCCCCTTCATCACCCTGCGTGGGACAGGCAAGCAAACACAGGGAAGCCACTATAAGAAAACTGAACTTAACGATGGGATCCATGGCCATTTAAAAGATATTCCCCCTTGACATTGCTGAGGGCAGCGAAGATGTTCTTTTTTATCCTCCTGTCCATCCTATCCAACTCCCCCAACAGATATTTTATCGTCCCCCTGCGGGTTGTACCGCGCGTGGGACAACCGTCTTGGACCTCGGGGAATTCGCGAAGCTGAGCGTAGGTACGAACCGTGCCCTCCTCAACAAGGGCCAAGGGCCTAATGATGGCTAGCTGTCCCCCAAAGAGGACCTGATGGGGTATCATGGTACTTATCTCCCCCCCGTAAAAGGTATTGAGCAGGAAGGTCTCTATGATGTCATCTTTAGTATGCCCCAAGGCTACTTTATTACACCCGAGTTCATGGGCAGTCTCGAAAAAGATCTTCCGTCTCAACCGCGCACAGAGAAAACAGGGATTTTCCCGGTTGAGGGCGCTCTGGGCCAATGGCCCGATCTGGGTCTTCTTGATGACATAATCCCACCCAAGATCCCTCATATACCCCTGCAAGGCCTCAAAATTGACCCCCTCATATCCTAGATCGACCGTTATCACCTTCAGCTCATAATTGATGGGCACACGGGCTCTCCGCTCGTGCAGGATGTTCACCATCACTATGCTGTCTTTCCCCCCCGAGAGGGCGACCAGTATCCTGTCACCATCTTCAATCAGGCGATAGCGGTGTATCGCCTGCCCAACCAGCCGTCTTATTTGCCGTTCGATGTAGACCATTCCTTCTCCAACGGGCACCCTGCACAGTGGGGTTTAGTCTTACAAAAGGTCTTGGCTAATTGGACGAAGAGGGCGTGATATTCCTGGTACAGTGGCACATCCTGGGGAAGGCTCCGCATTAAGAGGTCCTGAATTTCTCCATATGATGCCCCATCCGCGATCATGCCGTGCCGTGATAAGATCCTTCTGGTATAGGCGTCAATTACAAAGATAGGCTTTGCCCCCGCGTACAGGAGGATGCTGTCGGCCGTCTCTGGACCGATACCCTTAACCGCAAGCAGCTTTGCCCTCAGGGTCGAAAGGGGTTCGGTGAACATCTTGCTGAGATTCCCCTCATATCCCCCGTCGAGGAATTCCATCAGGCTTTTCAGACGCCGGGCCTTTACGTTATAATACCCTGCCGGACGGATGAGCTCTGCTAATCTCGATTCCTCTACCCCCCGTAAACCCATAGGCGTCAGCACTCCTTCGCTCTTCAGGTTCTCTATCGCCCGCTCTACATTCCTCCAGGCAGTATTTTGGGTCAAGACAGCTCCCACCACTACCTCAAAAGGGGTATCTGCCGGCCACCACCCCTGATCCCCGAAAAAACCCGATAATATTTGATAAACAGCCACTAAGTCTTGCACTGAGCAATCTTTCACCTGTACAGAAAGTTTAACATAAGGGACAACATTGTTCAACTAAGGGAGAATGAAAAGACTCGGCGGGAGGAAAAAGAAGGAAGTATGGAATAAGGTAAACGACCCGTTGTCGGATGTCTCAGGCATCTGGAAGGGAAATCAGTTGCCTCGGGGATTCAAAATATGATAGTCAACAGGGGGTAAAGAATATTCCTGATTCAAAGGAAAAAGAGGTGCACGAGCAGCGGGAGATCGTCAGGGCCACGGGGGTGATGAGTTCTGCGACCCTCATGAGCAGGATCTTGGGGCTGATCCGAGATATAGTCATCGCCAGCTATTTTGGTGCTGACAGAGTCACCGATGCCTTTTTCATAGCATTTGCGATACCTAACTTATTGAGAAGACTCCTCGGCGAAGGGACGCTCACAGCCTCCTTCGTACCCGTCTACACCGACTACTTGATCCATCGTCCTGATGAGGCCCCTCAGGTTGTCAACGTCACTGCCACCGTTGCAGCCTTCCTCTTAATTATCTTGACCGCGGTGGGAATCGCGTTCACACCGTGGATTATTGAGCTCCAGGCCTTCGGATGGGTAAAAAAGGACCCTGCTCTTATAAGTCTCACCATTACGCTCGCGCGTATATGTTTTCCGTATCTTTTTTTTATCGGCCTGGTCGCCTTGGCCATGGGAATACTCAATTCCCACCGTCACTTCCTTGCCCCTGCCTTGGCCCCCTGTCTGCTCAACATATCCATTATCGCCTGCGTCCTCTTTTTGAGTCCCAAGATTTACCCCCCCATAGTGACCGCGGCCATCGGAGTTTTCCTTGGCGGACTCACGCAGTTGCTTTTCCAACTGCCCTTTTTACGCGCTCAGGGCATACGCTTTAGGATCAACTTCGATCTGCACCATCCGGCCTTGCGACGCATTGCTTTGATGATGGCCCCCATGATGTTAGGAATTGCGGCCTTTCAGTTCAACCAGGTAGTGAGCCGATTTCTTGCGTCTTTCCTCCCAAAAGGGAGTGTTTCTTATCTTTACTACGCAGACCGGGTTTTTGAGTTTCCCATAGGGATTTTTGCCGTTGCTTTAGGTGTAGCAGTGTTGCCGAGTTTTTCTCGAATGGTATCTAGGGGCGAAATGGAAGAGTTTAAAGAGGAAGTGAACTTCTCTTTGCGGCTGATCCTGTTTATCACGCTGCCGGCCATGGCAGGGTTAATTATCCTGCGGATACCTATCCTCAATCTCATCTTTCAACAGGGGGCCTTTACCTACCACAGCACTATCATGTCGGCCCAGGCCCTACTCTGTTACTCCTTCAGTATCTGGGCTTATGGAGGGATTAATGTCCTCTCCCGGGCCTTTTATGCCCTCAATGATGTCAAGACCCCATTCTTCACCGCCATCGTGGCCGTGGTTGTCAATTGCCTGTTGGGAATAATCCTGATGTATCCCTTGCGACACGCCGGATTGGCCCTCGCTAACTCCTGCGCAGCTATCATCAATGTGGCCCTGCTTACCTTGTTCTTTCATCGCAAAACAGCGGGGCTGCGTTGGAGGGAACTGATATCCTCCCTGCTCAAGGTAGCCCTGGCCATCATCCCCATGTCCCTGGCAACGATGTTCATCGAGCGGAGTTATTCTTGGAACGAGAGCGGACATTATATGGTGAAGATACCCCTGATAGGCGGCGGGGTTATCGCAGCTATGCTTATCTTCTTCCTCTGCTCGTATCTCCTGAGGAACCGAGAGTTGCGCTTCTTATGGGAGGCTATGAGGAGCGGGCGCGGCCGGCAAGGGCCTTCTTCAACTCATCGGGCGTAACGGTAGCGGTGCCCACCTTGCCTACCACGATCCCAGCAGCATAGTTGGCTAAGACCGCCGCCTCGGGAAACGTGCTCCCAGCGGCCAGGGCCAAGGTCAGGACGCTGATCACCGTGTCCCCTGCCCCCGTAACATCATAGACCTCCTTGGCCACGGTGGGAACCACAATGACCGCTCCATCTCGTCCAAAGAGGACCATCCCTTCTTCCCCCCTGGTGATGAGGATTGCCTGGCTGGCAAACCGTTCCAACAGTTGCTTTCCCACTTCCATGAGGGATTCTTCATCCCGTATCTCTTTGCCAGCCGCCGCTTCGGCCTCGTAGCGGTTGGGGGTCAGGATCGTCGCACCTGTATAGAAGGCAAAATTATTTACCTTGGGGTCGACAGCCACCAATTTCCTATCACCCCTCTTTTTATTCATGATGAAATCCATCAGGTCCGGGATGATCAAACCCTTACCGTAGTCTGCGATAATGACCCCGTCGACCTTACCCCAGTGGGCATCGATATAATCGAGAAGGCGCTCCTGACTCTGTGTGCTGATGGGGTCCCGACTTTCCCGGTCAAAGCGGACTACCTGCTGGCTGTGGGCGATGATCCTTGTCTTGACCGTCGTCGGCCTTCCGGCCTCCATCACAAGCCCTCCCGTGTCGATCTTTTGCCCCGTCAAGAGCTCCTTGATCTTTTCGCCCATCTGATCGTTCCCGACCAAGCCAGCCAATAAGACTCGTCCACCCAGGCTATGGACGTTATGCACCACATTGGCGCCTCCCCCCAGCAGGAGGTCCTCATGGGTGACGGCGACCACCGGTACCGGGGCCTCGGGTGAGATCCGGGAGACGGTTCCCCAGATAAACTCATCAATCATGATATCGCCCACCACGAGGAGCGTGGTCTTTTTGAACTTCTGTAAGAGTTTACCAATGTCAATCCTACCGCTGATCTGTTGTAACATATCTCACCTCTCTCAAACCCTCATTGGATGGGCAGGACCTGAGGTGCCAGAACAAGAGCCGGCAGTAGGCCCGCCAGCGTTCCCGATAGCGCTGTTTCCAGAGCAAAAAGGAATTGGCTACAACTTCCCCCACAAGGCGCAGTATCAACCCCATCTTTAAGAGAATCGTTTTCGCCCTACCCCGCCATTTACTGAACAAACGATATCGGGAACGATAGTACTCAATCTTCGCCTCGGCCTTGGCCATAGCAGCGCTGGCCCCCTGCAGATGGAGGATCCGTGCTTGAGGCACAAAACTAACCCGCCAACCCTTCTCCTTCATCCGAAAGCACCAATCAGTCTCTTCCATAAAGAAAAAATACACCTCATCTAAGTTCCCCACTTCGTCTATGGCCTGCCGGCGGACAATAATACAGGCGCCCACCAGGGAATCCACATCTATGGGGACAGCATACTCCTGCTCTTTGCCCGGGTAATGCCGAGGGAAAAGGGTCCGCAGCAATCGTCTGTTGAGCAGTTCCGTTGCGAGAGAGGGAAAAGGGGCGATGGAGTTCTGCCGTGAGCCATCCGCATTGATCAACTGCCCCCCGGCGATGCCCACATCAGGGTTATCCTCCATAAAGTCGACAAGAACCTGAATCGTCCTGTCCATAAGTCTGGCATCGCTGTTCAACAGAACGATATAGCGGCCACCTGTCTTGACCAGGGCCTGGTTGACGGCCCGGGCAAAGCCCTGGTTTGTGCCGTTGCGGATGAGATGGACCTGGGAGAAAGCCCCCTTGATGGCCTCGGGACTCCCATCCTCCGAACCATTGTCCACAACGAATATCTCATACTGATAACCATACACAGTATCCGCGATAGAGCGCAGTGCCTCCAAGATGAGCCCCTTGGTATTCCAGTTCACCAGGATGAAAGACAGATCCGCCCCCATCAGGCCACAAACCCCTTGATCTCCCTTGCCACTGCTTCCAGGTCCTCCCTGCTCAATTCAGGGTACATGGGAAGGCTCAGGATCTCTTTAGCTATCTGCTCAGTCACCGGGTAGGCCCCTTCTGCAATCCCCAAGTAGCCATACGCGGGCTGCAGGTGAAGGGGGATGGGATAGTGTATGCCGGTTAAGATCCCCACCCTCCTCAAATGCTCCCGCAACCGATCCCGTTCAGTGGTCCTGATGACATAGAGGTGATAGACGTGGGCACACCCTTCGCGGACCGTTGGACACACCACACCCTCTGCATCCTCCAGAAGGGCATCGTAGAGGGAGGCCCGGTCCCTGCGCTGTTGATTCCACCGGTCTACGTGACGCAGTTTGACCCGCAAGATGGCTGCCTGAAGGGTATCGAGGCGGGAGGTTAAACCCTCGATGTCATGTCTGTACTTCTGCTTGCTTCCGTGATCCCTCAGCATCATCACCCGCTGGGCAATCTCTTCATCATCCGTCACCACCGCCCCTCCATCGCCATAGGCCCCGAGGTTCTTGGTGGGATAAAAACTGAAACAACCCGCCGCCCCAAAGCCACCTACTTTTTTCCCCTTATACACTGCCCCGTGGGCCTGTGCTGCATCTTCTATCACCAGGAGTTTATTGCGCTCGGCAAGGGCGAGCATCGGCTCCATATACGCTGGCTGTCCGTAGAGGTGCACCGGAATGATTGCCTTGGTCCTCTCGGTGATGGCGTCCTCGATCTGGGCTGCGTCTATTGTATAGGTCTGAGGGTCGATATCGACGAAGACGGGCTTGGCGCCGGTCAACGTGATAGCCTCTGCCGTGGCGATAAAGGTATGGGGGACCGTTATCACCTCATGGCCATTCCCCACCCCGCAGGCCAACAGGGCGAGGTGCAGGGCCTCGGTGCCGCTGCCCGCCCCCACGGCAAAACGCACGCCGCAGTACTCGGCAAACTCCTCCTCGAACCACTCCACTGTCTCCCCCCCCACAAACATCCCCCCTTCCAAGACCCCTTCGATGGCCTGCTGAAGTTCCGTTTTGATCTCGCGATACTGCTGCTTAAGGTCAACAAAGGGAATGCGCATCTCCCAACACCTCATAAACAGGGGCAAAGGAAAAATCCGCAAGCAACCGCTCTACCTTGTCTTGGACAGTATGCAGATTATGGTAGAGGGCAAACCGCCCCCTCCAAGGCAATCCTAACCGGGGAAGCTCTGTATCCATCTCCCATGGATGGAGATAGATAACAGCGGGCAGACCCCTCCTGTTTAATCTCCTAATACAGTGACGGATGAAGCGATAGGGCAACATCCTGAGATACAACCCCCCGGAGAAGGGGAGGCGCACGTGCCCTACCTTCATGATGGAAGGCGGCACCTCGATGATATCGGCCTCTGTCCTCCAATGGATACCCGGATGAGACCGGTGGATACCCCCCAGATAGGCCGTGGCAGGGAGGATGCTGGAGTCATACTGAAACCCCATATCGGTCAGTATTCGCAGGGCCCAGAGGGATTTCCGGGTAATGGACCACGAGGGGGCACGAAAGCCAACGACCTCCCTTCCCCCGATCTCCTCCAGCAGGGCTTTAGCCTCTTGTGTCTCGCTGCGAAACTCCCCCTCCCTCTGTTCGTAGACGAGGCGGTGATGATACCCGTGCAGGCCGAGTTCACACCCGTCCTCCCCCAACTTCTTTACCAGGTGGGGGTATTGCTCGGCAATCTCCCCGAGGACGAAAAAGGTCCCCCGCTGACCGGTGGACTTTAACAGTGCAACGAGCCGCTCCGTCTGCTCGACCACCCTCCCGCCCAACAGCTCCCGTTGCTGCGGGGAGAGATTGAGGTCGTTTCTATGAAAGGCCTCCTCCACATCAACAGTAAGGATATTCTTTACCTCGTTGACTTGAACCATTCTACTGTCCTGCGCAACCCCTCGCCGAAATGGATTGTGGATTCATACCCCATGAGTTTTTGCGCCTTTTCTATGCTGGCCAGGGAGTGCTTTACATCTCCGGGTCGGGGCTCAGTGTATTCAACCCTCAGATCTGCGTCAAGGATCGCTTGCAACTCTTTGACCAACTGTTTGAGGGATATTTGCTCTCCGCCCCCCGCATTGAATGTCTCCCCGGCGACACCCTCGACCTCACATGCCAGAAGGTTGGCCTGAACCACATTTGCCACAAACGAGAAATCCCTGGTCTGCTCACCATCCCCGTATACTACCAGGGGTTTGTTCGTTAAAGCGAGGGTGATAAATTTGGGGATCACGGCGGCGTACTGAGAGAGGGGGTCTTGTCGGGGTCCGAAGACATTGAAATAGCGCAGGGAAACCGTCTCCAGGCCATATACCTGGTGGAAGACTCGGCAGTAGTATTCACCAGCCAGCTTGGCTGTGGCATAGGGAGACAATGGTGCCGGGGAAAAATCCTCTCTCTTCGGGAGGGTTGGGGAGTTACCATAGACGGAAGAGGAGGAAGCATAGACCACCCGTTGCACGCCGGCATCGCGGGCAGCAAGAAGGAGGTGCAGGGTAGCATTGAGATTGTTCTCCGTACTCCCTATGGGATCTTCAATGGACCTCGGAACGGAGGGGATAGCAGCCTGGTGCATAACAAAATCGGCCCCTTCGACCGCATTAACGGTAGCCTTCAGATCCCGGAGGTCTCCTTCTATAAACTCTATCTCGCCCATGAGATGCTGCAGGTTTTCACACCTGCCCGTCGAAAGGTTGTCAATCACCCTGACCCGCTCTCCCCTCTTGACCAATTCCTCCACGATGTGAGACCCAATGAAACCCGCCCCACCGGTTACGAGGTACAACGTTTTCATTAATACTCCTCTAACGAGATGGGAAGAAAGGTCACAATACCTTGATAAGCACCTTTCGTGTTCGAGGGCCGTCGAACTCGCAGAAAAACACCCCCTGCCAGGTCCCCAATGATAACCGTCCCCCCTTCACCAAGAGGGTCTCCGAAGGTCCGACAAGTGTTGCCTTGATATGGGCATCGGCATTGCCTTCCAGATGATGGTACCGATCCCCAGCCGGAACGATCCCGCTCAGTTTGGCTATGATATCGTCCTTGACACTCGGATCGGCGTTCTCATTGACAGTCACCGCCGCTGTGGTATGGGGCACCGCAAGCACACAGATCCCCTCCGATACCCCCGATTCCGCTACCACCTTCTCCACCTGCGGGGTAATATCGACCAACTCATTTCTCTTTTTGCTCTTAACCGGTATCTCCGTGATGCCCATTGTGCACCCCCCCTTCGTCAAGAAGCTGCAGGTCCTTGAGGATGCCCTCGAGACCCATGATC
>CAZFIR010000044.1:0-3488 GCA_964519535.1 uncultured Thermodesulfobacteriota bacterium
AGCAGGCGCTTTTGCCAAGAAAGCGCTGAGCGAAATCGCGGAAAGGAAATAACTGTTCCGGCTTAAAAAAGTATATATATTAGAATGCCTCTTTTAATTCTGGATGCCGGAAAAGGATTACCTTGAAGACCTAATAAAGAAGGTAAAGGCAGCAAAAAAGCTTGAAGAGCAAGCGCCGGAGCCCGCAAAGGAAGAGCCCTCGCTTGGGAAGGAAATGGAAAAGACCCTGCAGGAAATAGAAAAGAGCAGCAGGGAAAAGGATAGAGGAGGAAAGCCGGAACCAGCGGCCCTGGAGGAACAGGCCAGGCAGCTCATCCACTGCTCTAACCTCTACTATATCGGGCCGCAAGTAGAGCTGGCCCGACGCCTCTGCGAACACTCCTTTGGAGAACGCGTCTTCTTCTGCAACAGCGGGGCCGAGGCCAATGAGGCGGCCATCAAGCTGGCGCGAAAGTATGCCAAGGAGCGCCACGGTGAGGACCGGTATGAGATCATCACCATGGAAAACTCCTTCCACGGAAGGACTATGGGGGCCTTGAGCGCCACCGGACAGGAGAAGTTCCATAAGGGGTTTGAACCCCTCCTGCCGGGATTCAGATATGTACCGTTCGACGACCTGAAGGCCGTCGAGGGTGCCATCGGACCCCAGACCTGCGCCGTAATGGTGGAACCTATTCAGGCTGAGGGGGGGATAATCCTGCCATCCCCCGGCTACCTCAAGGGACTGCGGGAACTCTGTGATCAAACAGAAATCTTATTGATATACGATGAGGTCCAGGTGGGAATGGGCAGGACGGGCAAGCTCTTTGCCTATCAACACTATGAAGTCCCACCCCACATCATGACGTTGGCCAAATCCCTGGCCAATGGGGTGCCCATCGGAGCCATGGTGGCTACCGATGAAGTCGCGCAGGCCTTCTCCCCGGGCACTCACGCCGCGACCTTCGGCGGCAACCCCCTGGCCACCAGGGTGGGTTGCGTCGTTATTGACACCCTCTTGGAGGACGGCATCCTGGAAAACTGCCAGGAGATGGGTGCATACCTGGTAAAGAGGCTCCTCGATCTGAAGGCGCGGTACTCCTTTATCAGAGACGTGCGGGGCAAGGGGCTCATCATAGGGGCCGAGCTTGCGTTCGAGGGGAAGGAGATAGTGGATCGCTGTCTGGAGCGGGGTTTTCTCATCAACTGCACGGCAGGAACAGTCCTGCGCTTTACCCCTCCGCTCATCGTCACCCAGGAAGAGATCGACCGCCTGCTTACTGTCCTGGATGAGATATTCTCAGAGCGATGAAAAAGGACCTGCTCAGCATATACGACCTGACAGCCGAGGAGATCGAGAAGATCCTCCAGAAGGCGCGGGAACTGAAGGAGATGCACCTGCAGGGTACGCCACACCACCCCCTGGAGGGAAAGACCCTCGCCATGGTCTTCGAGAAGCCTTCTACCAGGACTCGGGTATCCTTTGAGGCCGGGATGTATCAACTGGGTGGCAACGCCCTCTTCTTAAATCCCCAGGATACCCAGCTGGGCCGCGGGGAGGCCCTTGCGGACACGGCCCGGGTCCTGTCCCGGTACGTAGAGGGCATTATGATAAGGACCTTCGCCCAAGAACGAGTCGAGGAGATGGCCCGCTTCGCCTCGGTGCCGGTAATCAACGGCCTGACCGACCTGCTGCACCCCTGCCAGATATTGAGCGACATCTTTACCATATGGGAGAAGCGGGGTGCCTACCGCGGGCTGAAGGTGGCCTATATCGGGGATGGAAACAACGTGGCCAACTCCTGGACCAATGGGGCTCTGCGGCTCGGCTTCGACCTCTGGCTCGCCTGCCCCGAAGGGTATGAACCCGATGAGGCGATCCTCTCCCGGGCCGTCGAGAAAAGCTCCTCAAAAATCATCCTCACCCACGACCCGAAAGAGGCGGTGGAGGGAGCCCATGTGATCAATACCGATGTCTGGGCCAGCATGGGGCAGGAGGACGAGCGTGCACGGCGCATCAAGGCCTTACAGGGGTATCAGGTAAACGCAGATCTGCTGCGAGGGGCCCGGGAGGATGTCTTGGTGATGCACTGTTTGCCCGCCCACCGGGGCGAGGAGATCACCGACGAGGTGATGGATGGCCCGCATGCCGTGGTCTTTGACCAGGCGGAAAACCGCCTCCATGTACAAAAGGCCATCTTGACCCTCTTGATGGGAAAAGAGCGGAACCATGGGAAAGGGCGTTAACAAAATCGTATTGGCTTATTCGGGTGGCTTGGATACCTCGGTAATCCTGAAGTGGTTGCTAGAGCAGTACGACTGTGCGGTGATCGCCTTCTGCGCCGACATCGGCCAGGGTGAAGAGGTCCAGGAGGTGCGCCAAAAGGCCATTGCCACCGGGGCGAGCAAAGTATATGTTGAGGACCTGAAGGAGGAATTCGTCCGCGACTTTGTCTTTCCCCTCATTAAGGCCAATGCCGTCTATGAGGGCGGCTACCTGCTGGGTACCGCTATTGCCCGCCCCCTCATCGCCAAGGGGCAGATGGAGGTTGCCCGCACGGTGAAGGCCGACGCCGTGGCACACGGGGCCACGGGCAAGGGAAACGACCAGGTGCGCTTTGAGCTCACCTACTACTACTTCGACCCCCATATACGGGTCATCGCCCCCTGGCGGGAGTGGGAGTTCCGCTCCCGTGAGGACCTCATCCGCTATGCCAAGGATCACGGCATCCCGATCCCCGTCACCCCCGCGAAGCCTTACAGCAGCGACAGAAACCTTTTGCACATTAGCTTCGAGGGGGGTATTCTCGAGGACCCGTGGCAGGAGCCCGATGATGCGATGTTCATCCTCACCGCCTCACCGGAGAAGGCACCGGACAAACCCCTCTACTGCGAGATAGCGTTTGAAGATGGGGTTCCAATCAGTATCGATGGGCACGGGTATTCTCCCGCTCAACTGCTGGCGCGGCTCAACGAGCTCGGAGGGACCCACGGCATCGGCAGGGTAGACATGGTGGAGAACCGATATGTCGGTATGAAGTCCCGGGGGGTCTACGAAACGCCGGGGGGAACCATCCTCCACTGCGCCCACCGGGCCCTGGAATCCATCACCATGGACCGCGAGGTGATGCGCCTACGCGATTCCCTCATCCCCAAGATAGCAGAGCTTATCTACTATGGTTACTGGTATTCGCCGGAGATGGACCTGATGCGAACGATAGTAGATGAGACCCAGCACAACGTGTCGGGGACCGTCAGGCTGAAACTCTACAAGGGGAACTGTATGGTGGTCGGGAGAAAATCGGACATGTCCCTCTACCATACCGGCTTTGCCACGTTCGAGGAGGATGAGGTCTATCGACAAAAAGATGCCGAAGGCTTTATCAGGCTCAACGCCCTCAGGCTGAGGATCAGGAGGCTGTTGGGCCGATGAAAGAACGGTATGACCCCAAGAGGATCGAGGAGAAGTGGGAGAGATACTGGGAGCAGGAAAAGCTCTTCCAGGCCGT
>CAZFIR010000045.1:0-5390 GCA_964519535.1 uncultured Thermodesulfobacteriota bacterium
TAATTCATCTTGAATTATGCAGATTAACGCCGAGGTTCAGCCGCGGACGAGCGCGTAGCGCGAGTGCGTCGACTGGAACCTCTTGTTGGGCACCACAAGCCTATTTTATTTTCGGGACAACGAAATCAAACCGGTCCACGCTCCATGATTCCATGTGATTCCGCCGAGTACGATACCATTTTCTGCAAGTATTAGACGGTATTTATCCAATCCAAGGATCCGGTTTGGGTCATCCTTTCGATAGCCATCAAAGGATACGAGCCTATTCTTCGCGTCGAAACTACCCCGTACAAATTCGGTGCCAGTCATGCCCAGCTTCGATTGTTCTTCAGCGCGGGGTGATTTTTTGAGTATCCATTTTATTTCACCTTCAAGGGAACCTGAATTGTCCACTTTTAGCCGCATTTCTGCGAGATAGACATAGCCCGATGGGCTTAGCCAAGTTCCTTCCCAGGTACCGTCCAGTGGTCCCTGAGCAAATGCCGTGAGTGGCACAATGAGCAGATAGAGCAGAAGTAGCAAACTTTTTCGCATATGTCCTCCTTTGTATGGTGCCTAACGGGAAAAATCAGCCGGAGCGTAGCGATCGGCTGGATTGTGTGGTTAGGCATTGAATATGTGACGAACCGATCTCTCAAAATCCTGTGGAACACGTCCGAAACCCGCCATGGCCCAAATCACGCGGTTAGCGGCGTCTCTGATCAAATCACGTCTCTTGTTAATGTCTTCCAAGGCTGCATTTCTGGCCTTGAAGCTCGGTGTTTTGCGCCAGTCTTCGAGTTCTTCCCGGTCACTGAAAATCAGTTGCTTGAACCCGTTCACAATTGAGCGACGACGGAACTCACGAAACTTGCTGTTGTTGATGCCGTCTCGAACCGTCCAGTCGTCTTCCTGGGCCAACGTGTTCAGGTGAATCTCAAGAAGAAGTCTTGGTGAAAGAACCACCACGACCGTGTCACGATTGATCATTACCGGCGAGTCACACAGCGGAAACCGATGATCCTCCGTCCGATAAAGTACCCACTTCGAACAGGCCAAAGGCGTGACGGCGCGCGCAAGCATCAGAGGGTTTCCCCAGACGTTCTTCAATAACCAGAAATACTCCCACTTGTCCATTCCTCGCAGACTTGCGACTTCGACCATCGAGGTCATCATTTCGTGACTGCGCATCGCATGAATAATCAGAGCAACCGTCAGGAAGCCCTTATGTTCAACTGAAGACAGATCGCGGATTTTCGCTGCTTCCATTAACGAGTCATAAACACCCTTTGATTCTATTCCGGCAAGGATGTCCTCGAAATCGAGATACAGAGATTCGGGGTGCTCGGTAACGTACGATGCGAGGCCTTTGTACTCGGACGGAAACCATTTTCGGCAAAATCGTTTCATCGATTCGGTAGTGATTTCTGCGGTACCCAGACCCTTGTCGTAGTGCACCGAATCCACCTTGGCTTCATAAACTCGCTCAGACAGGAAATTGAGCACCCATATGATTTGTTCTCTGGCCTTCTCACTCTCTGTCTCACCGTCAAGAAATGCTCTGTAGTACGTCCGGTTCCACAGTGCGGTCCAGAAACACGGATTATAGTGATTTCGTTTTGTAAATGAGTCGGTCATGAAACGCCCGTTTCTCGGTATGCCTAACATAGATTATATTGATCCGCATAAGATGCGGAGTTGCGTTTTCCTATCCATATAACACGCCTTTGGATCGCCTGCGAGAGGCGTGTTAACCCCTTTATATTCAATTGGTTGCACTTTGACCAGCGGTTTATCACGGCACGTTATGCGGATCAGCATAACAACCGCCTTACATTAACACCGTCCATCTCATCCCACTTTACCGCAGCTTCTCCACCTTCACCGCGCACACCTTGAACTCGGGGATCTTGCCGATGGGATCCAAGGCAGTATTGGTGAGCCGGTTGGCCGCCGCCTCGAAGAAGTGGAAGGGGATGAAGACCGTCCCCTGGGGCGACCTGGGGGTCACCTGCACCGGTATCTCGATCCTCCCCCTGCGCGAGGCGACTCGCACCTTCTCACCATCCTCCACCCCCATCTCCATGGCATCAACCGGATTCACCTCCACATGCCCATGGGGATAGCGGAAGTTCAGGCCATCATCCCGGCGCGTCATACTCCCGGTGTGAAAATGATAGAGGACCCGCCCGGTGCTGAGGATGAGGGGGTACTCCTTATCCGGCAACTCCGCCGGGGGGATGAACTCGATGGCGTGAAAGAGCCCCTTGCCCCTGACGAACTTGTCCTTGTGAAGATAGATGGTGCCGGGATGCTTGGGAGTAGGGCACGGCCACTGAAGGCCCCCTTCTTTGTCCAAGCGCTTATAGCTGATCCCGGCGTAGCTCGGGGTAAGCTCCATGATCTCGTTGAAGATCTCCTCGGCAGATCGATATCGCATCTCATACCCCATGCTGGTGGCGAGGTCGGCGATGATCTCCCAGTCCGTCCGCGCATCTCCCGGGGGTTCTACCCCCTTGCGCACTCGCTGGACCCTGCGCTCGGTGTTGGTAAAAGTCCCGTCCTTCTCGGCAAAGGAGGCGGCCGGCAGGACCACATCGGCCAGCTGGGCCGTCTCGGTCAGGAAGATGTCCTGGACCACGAGGAAATCGAGGTTTGCGAGGCTCTCCTCCACGTGATTCAGATCGGGGTCGCTGACCATGGGGTTTTCGCCCATAATATAGAGGGCCTTGAGATCACCCCTCGCAGCGGCCGGCAGCATCTCCGTCACGGTGAGGCCGGGCTTGCCCGGCAGTCCGCTCACCTTCCAGGCTGCTTCAAACTTTTTACGCGCTTCTTCGTTCGCTACCTGCTGATAGCCGGTAAAGACGTTGGGGAGGGCCCCGAGGTCACACGCGCCCTGCACGTTGTTCTGCCCCCTGAGGGGGTTCACGCCCCCTGCCTCGATCCCCACATTGCCGCAGAGCATGGCCAGATTGGCCAGGGACTTGACGTTATCGGTGCCGGTGATGTGCTGGGTGATCCCCATGGCGTAAAAGATGGATGCCCGCTTGGCCCCTGCATAGAGGCGCGCCGCCTTTCTCAGATCCTCCTGCAACACGCCGGTGATTCCTTCCACGAACTCCGGGGTATAGCGCTTCACTATCTTCTTCAACTCCTCGAAACCCTCGGTGCGGGTCTGCACATATTCTTCTGCGTAGAGCCCCTCCTCGATGATCACGTGCATCAGACCGTTGATCAGGGCGACATCGGTCCCCGGGGTCTGGCGCAGCCAGATGTGGGCAAAGCGGACCATATCGATCTCCCGGGGGTCGGCCACGATCAGTTTGGCCCCTCCCCTGGTCACCGCCTGCTTCATCTTGATGGCGACCACCGGGTGGTTCTCCGTGGTGTTGGTCCCGGTGAGAAACATCACTTCACTCTGAGCAATCTCCGCCAGGGAGTTGGTCATGGCACCACTGCCGAATGCGGCGGCAAGACCTGCCACCGTGACCGAGTGTCAGAGCCGGGCGCAGTGATCGATGTTGTTGGTGCCGATCACCGCGCGCATAAACTTCTGCATGAGGTAGTTTTCTTCATTGGTGCAGCGGGCCGAGCTGAAGCCCCCGATGGCGTCCGGGCCGTGCTGGGCCTTGATCTCACCGAGCCTCCGGGCCACCAGGCCAAGGGCCTCTGCCCAGGTGGCCTCCCGAAAGATCCCATCTTCTTCGATCAGGGGTGCGGTCAGTCTGTCCTTATGATGGATGAATTCATACCCGAACCTCCCCTTGACGCAGAGACTTCCCTGGTTCGCCACACCCTCTTCGTTGCCCGTGATCTTGATCACCCTGCCGTTGACGATGTTGAGGTCGATGGTGCACCCGGTCCCGCAGTAGGTGCAGGTGGTGGGGACCTTTTTGATTGCCCAGGGCCTGCCGGCAAACCGGGCCTTGTTCTCCACCAGCGCCCCGACAGGGCAGACCTGCACGCACTCACCGCAAAAGACGCAGTTGGAATCACCGTAACTTCGATCTTCCGCAGTAACGATCTTGGTCCGCGCACCCCGGTAGCCGAAATCGATCACCTGGTTGACCTGGACCTCGTTGCACGCCCGCACACAGCGCCCGCACAGGATGCACTTGTTCAAATCCCGGAAGATCATGGGATTGGAATCGTCCAGGGCATGGCCGGGGGACTCGGCGGGGAATCGGGGCCGCTCTATCTTGAGCTCGTAAACCAGGTCCTGGAGCTCACAATGCCCGTTGGACTCACACAGCAGGCAGTTGTGGTCGCCGCTGGCAAGCAACAGCTCTACCGCCATGCGCCGGGCCGCTCTGACCCGCTCGGTGTTCGTCTTGATCACCATCCCCTCTTGCCCTATGGGAAAGGCGCAGGAGGCAACCAGCGCCCGCGCCCCCTCTACCTCGACCACACAGACCCGGCATGACCCCGCTATGGGGAGCCGGGAGTGATAGCAGAGGGTAGGGATGTGGATGCCCAGCCTGGTGGCGAGCTCCAATATGGTTTCACCTCTTTGGGCCTTTGCCTCCATCCCATCGATGGTGACGGTCACGGTATTGCTCATCTCAACCTCCCTCAACAAGGCAGTATGGCATTGCTAGAGCTCCATATCACAGCGAAGACACCGCATGGATTCTTTCAGGGCCTCCTCTTCGGGATAACCCAACTCCACCTCCCCAAAGGAGCCCCTTCGCTCGCCCTTCTCCATCTCGGGCATCCGGGCCTGGGGTTGCTCCTGAGCCTCTTCGTCTATGATCTGGGGGATATCGATCCACTCCTCTTCAGGCCCCCGGTATGGCGGCTCCCCGTTGCGCTCCCGAATGGAGGCGTCGATCGCCGCAGCGGCCTTCTTGCCGGCGGCGATGGCCCAAATGACGGTGGCCGGACCGGTGACTGCATCACCTCCGGCGAAGACCCCCTCCACAGGGGTCCGCGTCTCTCCCCCACTGTTGACCTCAATGGTATTCCCTTTCGTGACGGAGATGTCCTTTGGCAGGAAAGACACATCGGGGACCTGTCCGACGGCAGCAATGACCATATCCACATCGAGCACGAACTCCGATCCCTCAATGGGTTCAGGGCGGCGCCTCCCACTGGCATCGAATGCACCCAACCTCATCCGCTGACACCTCACCCCTACCGTCTTCCCCTTGACGCCGATTATCTCGGTAGGGACCACGAGAAAGAGTATCCGCACCCCCTCCTCTTCGGCCGCCGCCACCTCCTGAGCCTGGGCGGGCATGTCCTGTCTCAGTCTCCGATAGAGGATGACGACGTCCTGGGCACCCCTGCGCAGGGCCGAGCGGGCGGCATCAATGGCGGAGTTTCCACCCCCGACCACAGCCACCCTGCTGCCCACCTCGACCCCGTTGCCGAGATTTATCTGCCGCAGGAACTCCACCCCGCCGTAG
>CAZFIR010000046.1:0-4140 GCA_964519535.1 uncultured Thermodesulfobacteriota bacterium
CATAGGGCATTCCATTTGCCGGACCTTGCCTACTCAGATTTAGAATCACCGCACCCAAAAAAGTGAATCCTGCAACCCAAAAGAGAAGGTAATATATACGGTAGCCATAACCAATGAATAATTTTTGCAAAGTCCTCCAAAGCCAATAAAGACATTTTGATTTACTGCGTTCTTGCTCTTTGCAAGCATAAAGTATATCCTTAGCTTTCACCCCATGCCCCGTCTCGTTTAAAATATTACTCAATTGTTTGTATGGTTGGGGTGAAAAGACTTGTTGTTTTTTCAACCAAGTTTTCATCCATGCCAATGTTCGAGTTGCAAAAGAATCACTTTCCTCAACTGCAAACCCACCAAGCTGCTTGTAAATGAAGCCGTCCAGATCGATTTTATCTGGCCATGATTCTGGTAAATCTTGCAAGGCACCTACTTCAGTATTACGAAGAATTAATTTAGCTCCTTTCTTCCACTGTGCAGGTGGAAATTTCCCAGAGCCCAAACAAAATTCTCCTTTGATTTTTGAACCAGTCAAGTCGAAGTTTTCAAGTTTGCTGCCAGTAATAAATAGATTGGTTCTAATATCAGAAAAAATCATATTTATTAAATTTTCGGCTATGCTATCTATCAGATAAAGAGATTCGCTAACGCGAATACTTTCCATATTTAGTGTGCCCTTAAATTTTGAGCGGCTCATTCCTAATTGTCCGTTTATGTTGGCACCAACCAAAAATACCTCATCAAGAAATTCTGCTCCTTTTTCCATGTTGCCCATTAAGAAGCTACCACCTACCTCTAGTCCGTTCATATTCAGTTTCCCGTTGAATTTGGAGCCAATCATACTCAGTTGTCCTCCTATTTTAGCACCCCGGAGGATCAGTTCCTTAGAAAATTCGGCCCCCTCGCGCATAAAGAGGCTACTGGCTACCTCCATTTTGTCCATGATGAGTTCGCCCTCAAATTTTGAGCCTTCCATGTCTAACGTCCCACCTACTTTGGCACCGACCAGAATTACCTCCTTGGCGAATTCGGCTCCTCCGCGCATAAAGAGACTACTAGCAACTTCTATTTTGTCCATGTTTATTTTGCCTTGGAATTTGGAGCCGACCATTTCTAACGTTCCCCCTACTTTGGCGCTACTCAGAACCACCTCTTTGGCAAACTCAGCATTATTGTCCATAAAGAGGTCCCCTTTAACTTTCGTTCTTTCCATATACAGTGTGTCATTGAATTTGGAACCTTTCATGTTTAATGATCCCTCTATTGTAGCTTCAGATAACGTCAGCTCCTTGTTGAAGTTAGAGCTGTTCATTCCTAACGATCCCTCTATTTTGGCTTTCACGAGATTTACCTCTGCAAACTCGGCCCCGTTTCGCATAAAGAGGCTTTTGTACACTTGTAAATTGTCCATATTCAATGTGCTCATGAATTTGGAGTTGTCCATTTCTAACGTTTCCATTATTGTAGCATTGTGGAGATTTACCTCTTTGGCAAACTCAGCCATATTGCGCATAAAGAGACCACTCTGAACTTGTAGTTGTTCCATATATAATTCACCAAGAAATTTGGAACCATCCATACTCAGTTGGCCTCCTATCTTGGCGCCATGCAAAACTACTTTGTCTGCAAACTCAGCATTGTGCATATGGAGGTCAAGTGTGACTTCCGTTCTTGTCATATTTAGTTTTCCATAGAATTTGGAGCCAGTTAGATTTATTAAATAAGGGGTTTTTATATAAGTTAAATAAACATCAGAATCAAACCTTGAAGAACTCAAAATAAGTCTATGATCAAGTATAGCATTTAAGAAATTAATAGGTTCTTTGAACCATGCGCCAACAATTCGTACTCCGTAGCGTGTTAAAGTAGCACTATAAGTTGCATCCAGAAGAATTGTCTCCAAGAATTTTGATGAAAGTATCCGGCTTTCAGGCCACCCTTCAGGTTTCTTTGGTTCAAGCTTGCCACCATAACCATTAGCTTTGTTAAAATCGGCAACTTCACCTGCACTTAATTTCTGCCATACCCATTTTTCTTGTCTTGTCCAAGATGGATGGGCTTTAACCTGATCTGATTTGCTCGTCTTCGATGTCATAAAATCTCTAATTTAATGTTGCGGCTGAGGCGCTGTTTATTGGTTGTCTCCTCCAGTACCCTTGTTGTGATCTCGCATCATGCGGGAAACCTGGAAGACCTTGATGATTTCGTCTTCGGGTTTCTTCCCCGACTTGAATTCAGCAAACAGTTTCCATCCGGCATCGTTCATCTTGTAGCGCACCGTCGGCACGTTAGCGAGCGGTGTCATAACATCGCGCACTTGTGAAAGGAGTTGCCTGAGCTTGTTCCACCACTCTGAATTCTCAATCGTCCGCTTCGGTTCGTTTATCGTGTGGAGGAATCCGCCAAGTCGTCCATGCAACGAGTTGAGGAGGTTGAGATCTGGCTTAGGAAATTGCTGTGGGCTGCCGATGGCACGGAAATACAGATTTACGAAATCGATCTTGTGGTGAAAATCAGGTTCGATCTGGAGGATGCTTCCACGCATTTTCACAATGCGGTACAGTCCTTCCGTATCATCCGGAAGATCGGCATCTATCAAGGCCAAGTAGTTGAACACAAGGCGCTCGATTGAACACCTATATTCAAGGGCTGCATAGATAAGGTACTCTCCAGCGTTGCTCTCGGCATGAAGGGCAAGATTCTTTTCTGCTCTGCCAATGTATCCGCCGCTGTATTTTGGAATGTCCATTCTTTTCTTTGGAGCTCAACCTTATATTATTGCAAAATAAGGTTTATACCTCTAATTATGAAACTGATCCTCTAAGTTTGTCAACCCATCGACTCCCCCGCCCTGAAGACCGAGGGGATCAGGGTTAACCCTGTTGCTCTTACCTCAGTGTCCCGGGCTAGCCGAAGCCATAGCGTCGCCGAATGAGTCAATCATTTTCATTAGATTGCAATAGCGAGATACAGAAGTAAGTTTCTATTGCCCTGCCCCCTCAGGCAATAAAAACGCCCCGAGCGCAAGAGCTGGGGTGGCAGATGGGTTCTACTAACTTACTTCCTTTTTATAAATTTTATGATCTTCCCTGCAATAGTTCCAAGTTTATAGCTAATCTTGACAATAGGATTGTCGATTGTTTTATGTTCAAAATCAAATTTCGACTTCCAGCGCTTTTCTCCCTTGAGATACGATTGCAAGGCCCAAATTGCATCTGCTTGAGAAACAAACTCCTTGGCCCGGTAAATATGCATAATATCATTTTCTTGGTATACAAGGATATATCCTCCAGGAGTCCACAGTGTTTGCATAAATGTCATATTAGTGTCTTTAAGAATGGCATAAGGTTTATCTTTCCCCTTAAGGAGGCGCACAATTTCAGCTATGTTTTCCGCCGTTGCCTCTTCTTCCCGATGTAATGTCGGAGCTTGTATTATCATGATTATAACCTGAGGTTCTTCTGCCTCTATCCAGCCTTATAGTGCTGAAAAATTATGATATAAATTCAACAGATCTGTCAATGCCGACCATGATATTGAGACAGCGAAATACTAAACGGCAAGTTTCTTTCACCCTTCCCCCCCCTTACGCTTACTCACCCATGGGCAAGGGGGTCATTGGCGGGACAGATGATCTTTGTGCGAGAACGTCAACTATTGGCTGGGGCGAGCAGGGCACGTTTTACCACGGTTTTTGCTATCTCTATCTTATATGCATTCTTGCTGAGGGGCTTTGCATCAGCAACGGCTGCCTCTGCGACCTCCTCTACTGTTGTCGCGTCTAAGGGCTTCCCCCTGATTGCATCTTCCGCTGCCAGTGCCCGGTAAGGGGTAGGGGCAACAGCCCCCAATACTATCCGTGCGTCTTTGCACACTCCATCTTTCACAGTGATGACCGATCCAACGCTGACGATGGCAAAATCAACGGCCCCCCGCACCCGGTGCTTTAGAAATGTCTGCCTAGCCCCATCAGGCAGCCGGGGAACTTGTATTTCCGTTACCATTTCATCCTTTTTTAGGCTATTCCCCAAAGTACCGAAGAATTCCCCAGCCGATATAGTCCTGACGCCTCCCGGGCCAGCAATCGTTACCCTGGCATCTAAAGCTATCAGGGCGACACCGATGTCCGAGGAGTTCACGGAGACA
>CAZFIR010000047.1:0-3058 GCA_964519535.1 uncultured Thermodesulfobacteriota bacterium
CGTCTTTTCGAAGCCCGGTGAGTATGTTGTCCAGGCCTCATTCTCCCTGAGATCATCCATTGAGCAAGGACCGCACAAGCTCGATCTCGCGATTCAGCAAACGCCCATTACCCTGTTGAGGCTTGAGATGCCGGTGCAAAATATTGACGTGGAGATCCCCCAGGCGCAGCAGGTGGTGACGAGCGCACGAGGGGGCGCTACTGTCGTCTCTGCGGTTATTGCTCCGGGGCATGCCGTTAGTGTGAGGTGGAGGAAAAAGGTCGCCGTCGCCGAAAAGATCCCTCCCAAGCTCTATAGTGAGATATATCATCTTGTTTCTATCGAAGACGATGCGTTAAAGATCAATTCTGATATCAATTATACGATCCTGCACAGTGAGGTTGACGGCGTCAGGCTGGCGATCCCTGGAGATATTACGGTACTTCAGGTATCGGGTGAGGGCGTCGGCGACTGGCGGGAAGTTGCGCAAGGGGGCCAACGCCTGATCCTCATACCGTTTACCTATGGTATCAAGGGACCGGTTACCGTGCGTGTTGTCTCGGAAAAGCCCTTGTCTGAAAAGGGATTGCCGAACGCGTTTTCAGGGCTACGGGTGCTCGATACTATTCGCGAAACAGGATTCGTCGGTATAGAGCTCAACACGAGCGCCGAAGTCCAAGTTACCGAGAAGGAGGGGCTCGAAGAAGTCGCGGTGCAGAAGCTGCCCCCTGGCCTGTTTAATAAATCGGTGAAGCCACTCATCTTCGGATTTAAATATCTGAAGCATCCGTATAGCCTGGTACTTGATGTCAAGAAACACGAAAAAGTTGCCGTACCGATTGCGGCCATTGATTCCGGTAGCGTGGTCACGCTCTTTACGGAGGATGGCAAGGTCGTTCACCGGTTGGTCTATCACATCAGAAACAGCGCGAAACAGTTTCTGGAGATTCAGCTTCCTGACCAAGCGGATGTGTGGAGTGTGACGGTCGGGGATCAACCGGTCGAGTCATCGATCAATGCGGAGGGTAAGCTCTTGGTGCCGCTCATACGGTCTCGTTCCATGGATAATCGTCTCGCTACCTTTCCTGTCGAGGTCATCTATTGTTTGGTGGCAGAGAGATTTTCATTGTTCGGTTTGCGCAAATCACAACTGCCTGTGGTTGACTTGTTGATAAGCCAGCTTATATGGTCCGTGTATTTGCCTAATGATTATTCCTACATCTATTTTAACAGTACCCTGGAGAAAGAGGAGATCATACGAGGACTGAACATCTTCGCCGGTGCGCAAAGACAATACGATGACAAGGCGATGCAGGAGATTTTGGAAACGGGGAAGGAGGAATCTGCTGAAATTCGCGGGGACAGCCTAAAAAAAGTTTATAAGGGAAAGGATTACAGGAGCAAATTTAGAAATGTGCCGCTGCAGGAAGAGCAGCTATCCAGCCAGGTGGATGCCGAGATGGGATTCAGCGGCCGTCTGGAAGACCTGGCCCAGCAGGCGGCACCGTCAGCCGCACCCAGGGGTGCAGGCGCCACCGGTATCTTGCCCATACAGATACAGGTGCCGACCGGAGGGCAGGTCTATCGCTTTGCAAAAACGATTATTAAACCTGAAGATCCGCTCATCTTCAGCACCACCTATGCCCGTTCCTGGCTTACCAAGCTGATCAAGTGGCTCATTATTGTGCTGATCATATGGATACTCTATCTCAAGAGAAAGCCCGTGGCTCGAGTCTGGCACTGGTCCGCAGACAAGGTGCATGATGCAAACACATGGTATAAACGGCACGAGAAAACTATTGTGAGATCTGCTCAGTCCAGGATCACGCCCTTTGTTTTGTTCGGGCTGTTCATCATATTTCTGTTCATCTCCAAGCTCCTGACCCTCCTGACCATCTTCCTTTTGCTGGTAAGCGTGGGATACCACATTTCCCGCTACCGCAAGAGAAGAACTAAGGCTCGATCACGACCCAGAAAGAGGGCTCAGGTTAGAAGAAGCAGGAAGTAGTGCTGTTGGCTTTTTAATAGAGGGTGATCGAACAGGCATAGATCAAAGCCGCCATCTGCTCTGCAACCCATTGGACAAAAAATCAGCCCCCCATACGGGGGGCTGATCTGGTTGCCACTCTATGTGCCTCTCTTGCCTGTAAGGCCCTCGATCCCGCTCCGATTCCGATACGGGTATAATAGGTCGCCCGCGGACGGGGAAGTACCTTATATTCTCGTCATCGTATCCTTACGTACGTCGCCTTGCGATAACCTCGATCATAGACATAGTATACCTTGGCATTATCGCCCGCGCGGGGGTAACGTTTTATGTTGTATCTGGTACGCACTCCCGTATAGAAGGTATACGTCTTTCCCGTATTGAAGCTCCGCACGGTTATCGTCCCCCTGCCGGCCACCCCGACGGCAACGCCGGTAACCTTCCCATACACGATAGTGCGTCCGACTTCGCCAGCGTAATACTTCTTTTGCACGTACGTGCGCGGGTTCTGGAAGAGGGCGATGAGGATGAGCAGACCCACTACTACGGCTACCACGATAAGGATTCGTTTTTGGGCCTTACGCGTAAGGCGTGCGCCTTGCGGCTTTTTTCTTCTGGTGGCCTTTCTGGTCCTGCTCGTACTCGTCTTTCTGGCACTTGTTTTTCTGGTGCTTGTCCGCCTCGCACTTGTCCTTTTGGTACGTGCCCTTCTGGTACTTGCCTTTCTGGTGCCTGTTCTTCTTGTGCTTGCCCTCTTGGTACGCGCCATGTTGGCCTCCTCAGAGGATTTTTCGATATTGTATATCAGAGCGATAACAGAATGTCAAACTATTCGGCAAATTGATTCTCGGTCTCGACGGGCAACTACAAAAACAAAGGAATCATCATTGTTATGGCTGTTCCCTGGTAGCTGTTTCTGCTTCGTGCAAAAACTCATCTGAGGTCATGATCCGAAAGAGGGGATCGAGGGCGAATTTTCTATAATTCTCCACGGTGGTTTCGTGGACCTCTCTCTTGTGGGCGGCGCAGCAGTCCTCTAAGAGTATTGATTTGAAGTCGTGGCAGAGGGCATCCATGGCCGTCATCAGGACG
>CAZFIR010000048.1:0-8431 GCA_964519535.1 uncultured Thermodesulfobacteriota bacterium
GCTCCGCAAGCACGGCAAAGACACGCCCCTGTAGCGGCACGCGTGCCGCTTGTTGGCATCCTCGCGTAGAGAGAGGCATCGCCGTCTTCTCAGCAAGCGTGCCGCTACAGGGGGCTTGAGCGTTTCACGGCCAGACGCAGGGGATATTGGGGATGTTGATCCTTAGGATGCATAACTTCTCTATCGAAATTGAGTCGATTCTAACAGGAGAAAAGCTCTCTGAGAGCCAACGTCCCCTACTTCCAGGGGCACCACCGCTTTTTTTTATTTGGAGCAAATAAGGTGGTAGGGGTAAATAATTGACGAATAAAGATGTGATCCTTGTGATGCGGTACAGGCGGCAATTTCCAGCCCCGATTATCAGCAACTGGGAAAGATGCCATGTCAACAAAATAGACCTGACCCTCCTCTGCTCTACCTATAACTGTGATCTTTGCTATATCTGCTGCTGTGCTGGCGCAGGACATGACGAGAAAAACAGTGACGGTTACAAGCAATGCGACAGCCGAGGAGTGTCTGTTTCCTTTTTCTACAATAACAAAGTGTGGTTTGTTCAGTATCTCACTATCAGGAGGTAAGCTATGCAATTACATATGATAAATCCGCGTGTATTTTTAAGAAACAACCGTCTCATCGCTTTATGTGCGGCAACCTTTATTTGCATTTTTCTTATGACGCCCTGTGTCGGGATAAGTTCCGACCCTAACGCCCGTATAAGCGACCACAGTGGAGCAGAGGTGGCTGGTGGCAATGATACCGCTAAGGACGGCACCGGACCCACTATGATAATGAGTTATAATAAAGAGAAATTTGTAAAAAACCCTATAGCCTCTTTTGCGTATTTTGTTGCGCTGATAGCTCCGACACGTGTTGACAATATATCAAGTGTCAATAATGAGCAGCATGTAGCTATAATCTCACATAAGATAATAGTTGATCCAAAATCCTTTCTTGTGGCATGCGAATTTGAAATATTGGGAAGTGGTTTTCATATGAACACATTTGATTCCGCGGGGATGATTGCGGCACAGACCGATGAATTGAAAAAAGGAGAGACAATAACAAAAATGCTTGATTATATCAAGTTTGAAGGAGATGGTTTCGGTCTTATTGAGGTCAAAGGAACGATAACCGGTTCAACGAGGATTGTTACCAAGGTGGATATTCAGTTCAATGCAAGAGGCCACGAAAGCCCCGTAACCATTGGTCTTTATGATATTAAACCGAAAGATGGAGAATATAACTACGAAAACAGATCGAATAAGGTAGTTGCTCGGGTGAATACGCTATCATTCAAAAAAACAACAGAGACCCCACGCATGGGCATAAAAGTGGCGTCTATCAGTGCTACAGCTGCGTCTCAGGGTTTCTTCAGCGGCCTCAAGGCGGCGATAGCCAATTTGTTTATAAAGCCCACGAAGGTGGATAAACTCGGCAATACTACGATGTTTGAATTTGGATATGCATTACTTCAAAAAAAACCAACGTTCACTTTTCCCAAAGCCAAAAATATCAAGGAAATCAAGATAGTAGCAATAGATCATATACAAAAATAAGATGAAGTAATGAATGGGGTCGAATCTTCATTATCCGTAATTGGAGGTTAAATCAAGGCTTGATTTTTCATAATTTCGCGATATCGTTATAAATACCACCATGGGAGTAATACAGATGGGCCATAGATTAATAGCGATACCGTTCATGGTGATTCTTTTACTTTTTTCCCAAGCATCAGGTAAGGAGGTGAGTGCGATGTCTGCGTTAAAAATAACAAGTCCCGCTTTTCAAAATAACGGCTCTATCCCCAGGCAGTACACCTGCGATGGAAAGGATATGAGCCCTCCCTTCGTGATCGAAAATTGCCCCCAGGGAACACGGTCCATCGCCCTAATCTTGGACGACCCCGATGCGTCAATCGGGATATGGGTCCACTGGGTCCTCTGGAATATCGACCCGAACGTGAAAGAGATCGCGGAAAATGCCGTTCCGCAGGGGGCCGTAGAGGGGATGAATGATTTTAAAAGACACCGGTATGGAGGGCCATGTCCGCCGTCCGGTACCCACCGGTACTTCTTCAAGGTATACGCCCTGGACACCATGCTCGACATAAGCCCGAATTCGCAAAAATCGGACCTTGAAAAGGCCATGAAGGGGCACATCCTTGCCGAAGGTCAGATCATAGGATTGTATAAAAGGTGATAGCCGGCCCTAATTCCCGAAAAAAAGAATCGGGTCGAATCTTCATACTTCACAATCCGGGATTAACGACATAACCACCCTCTCTAGGGGACTCAGTACCTCCCCCACAGAAAGCCGAGACGCACAGCGATGAGTGACGGATGCATCGTGGCTATTGACCAGGGAACAACGGGGTCCACGGTCCTGGTAGTGGATCGCACATCCTCGATCCGCGGCCAGGCCTACTCGGAATTCACCCAGCACTTCCCCAAGCCCGGATGGGTCGAGCATGACGCAGAAGAGCTGTGGCGCATCACAAAAGGCGTCGTCGAAGCCGCCCTGCGAGATGCGGGAATCGCTCCGGAGAACGTTGAGGCCATCGGAATCACCAATCAGCGGGAGACCTCGCTGCTGTGGCATCGGGCGGATGGCAGACCGGTTGCCCGTGCCATCGTCTGGCAGGACCGCAGGACCGCCTCGCTGTGCGACGAGCTGAAGCGGGAGGGCCTTGAGCCGGCCTGGCAGGAGAAGACCGGCCTGCTCATCGATCCCTATTTCTCGGCAACAAAGGTCCGCTGGTTGCTGGACCACATCGACGGCCTCCCCGCACGGTGTGCCGACGGGGAGATCGCCTTCGCCACCATCGATTCATGGCTCCTCTGGCAGCTTACCGGCGGCGCCTGCCACGCCACCGACTACTCCAACGCGTCCCGCACCCTGCTCTACAACATCCGCGAGCTCGACTGGGACGGCGAGATACTGGCGCGCCTCGATATACCTCATGCCATCCTTCCCGAAGTAAAACCTTCCTCCTGCGTCTACGGAGAAACCGATCCCCACGTATTTGTCGGGCAACGCGTACCAGTAGCCGGTATCGCCGGTGACCAGCAGGCCGCCCTGTTTGGTCAGGCCTGCTACCGCGAGGGGCTGGGCAAGAACACCTACGGCACCAGCTCCTTCCTCCTCATGAACACGGGGAATCGGCCTGTTGCCAGCCGGGAACGGCTGCTGACAACCATCACCTGGGGGATCGGCGAGGAACCGGTAGAGTACGCGCTGGAAGGGGCCATCTTTATCACGGGCGCGGCCATTCAGTGGCTGCGAGACGGCCTGGGCATCATCTCCGATGCCGCCGAGAGCAAGGGCCTTGCCGCATCGCTCGAAGGGAACGATGACGTGTACTTCGTTCCCGCGATGGTGGGTCTGGGCGCTCCTTATTGGGACGCCTACGCACGGGGCACTATCGTGGGGATCACGCGAGGGACAACCCGCGCGCACCTTGCACGTGCCGCGCTGGAGAGCATCTGCTATCAGACGCGCGACGTGGTCGAGGCCATGCGGCGTAAATCGGGCATCGATCTCAGGAAGCTTCGTGCCGACGGCATGGCGGCGGAAAATGAGTTTCTCATGCAATTTCAAAGCGACCTGCTCGGTGTCCCGGTTGAGGTGCCCGCAGTCACCCAGACCACTGCCCTCGGCGCCGCATACCTTGCCGGTCTGGCTATCGGTTTTTGGCAGAATAAGGAAGAACTCGCTGCCAAATGGCAGGCGGCCCGCCGCTACGAGCCCCGCATGGCAATCGCCGAACGCGACCGTCTCTATGCCCGGTGGCAACAGGCGGTGGAACGCTCCCGGGGATGGGCCAGGACTGAGGCGCCATAGAGAGAAGAAATGGGGTATAATCACCCTTTCCAGCGGATGCACAACACCACACATCATGATACAATGACCTATTCGACAAAGAGAGGCGGATAGCGATGAAACATAAAGAGGGATTCCTCAAGGGCGTTCGGGATGCCAGGATCTATTATCAGTGCTGGCTGCCGAAAGGTGAGCCAAAGGCCGTACTGCTGATCGTCCACGGGGTAGCCGAACACAGTGGACGGTACATGAATGTGGTCAATCACTTTGTCCCGCTGGGCTATGCCGTGTATGGCATCGACCACCTCGGGCACGGGAAATCGGACGGCACTAGGGTGTACGTAGAGCGCTTCGCGGATTATACGGCCACGCTTAAACGCTATTTTGACATGGTACGCGATTGGCAGCCCGAAAGGCCCATCTTCTTGGTTGGGCACAGCATGGGCGGTTTGATCGGCGCGCTGTACCTGCTCGATCACCAGGCCGAGCTCACCGGTGCGGTCCTTTCCGCACCGGCTGTCAAGGTGGCCGGGGGCATCTCACCCGCTGTAATCTTTATAGGCAAGGTGCTTTCAGCCGCGCTACCCAAGTTCGGAGTGATGGGGTTGGAGACAGACGGTGTGTCCAGGGACCCCGCGGTAGTCAAGGCATATCGTAACGATCCCTTGGTATGCACGGGAAAAATGACTGCCCGATGGGGCGCCGAATTTCTCAAGGCCATGCAGCGAATTACCGCTGAGGCGGGCCGAATTACGCTGCCTCTTCTGATTCTACAGGGGGGTGCGGACAAACTGGTCGATCCTGATGGCGCCCGCATGTTGTATGCCGCAGTCAGTTCTATTGATAAGACAATCAAGATCTATGACGGCTTTTACCATGAAGTGTTTAATGAACCCGAGCATGACCAAGTGCTGCGCGACGTCGAGGCGTGGCTCGAAGCGCACCTGGGCTCCTGATCCCGAGAGGAGAGAAATGGGGTTGGATCTTCATTCTTGACGATAGGGAATTAACAACACGGAAGAATGAGGGGAACGTTGTTCACTCTCTTTCTGCAAAAAATCACGCCATCTCCGCATACAGTAGCCTATTTATCCTTTCTTGCTATTCCTTTCCCTCCATTTCACGCCTCATAGCCCCCCCCATCATCGAACACCCTACATCATGAGGCCCATTTTGGGCTTGTAACACAAGGCACATTCTCCTATACTCCCTTATCAGAAAAGCGAGTTCTTATCCCAAACAAGAACTCTCCGGGTAAACTGACATACGATAGGCTTCTACAATAACACTTAAGGACGTACATTCCAAAATGATTGAGAAAATCGAGATCGCCGAGGAAAAGAGAAAGAGAATAATTGACAAAGCGGGTCATCTTGCGGATGAAATCGGGCTCAAATATATGGCCTGCGCCCCGGCCACTTTTGCAGGCATATGCGATGCCTTCAGGTCCGAGGGTATAGAGTTATTTTCACCAGAAGTACAAGAAGCACTCACCCAAGGAATGATGGGGCTCCATGGCGGTATAGCCATGACAGGGGTCGGCACGTGCGGGGCTGTTACCGCTGCTACCTTTCTTATCAGTTATGTTGTAGGCGTTCCTACGGAGAAACTAGCGAAAGATGGCAATCTTAATTATGCTGCATCTGTTCCTGCTGTGGAATACGTAATCGACAGGTTTGAGGAGGATTACGGAGCTATCGATTGCCTGAGGGTGCGCTATAACCGGGTTCAAAGGGCTTTGGACCTTCTAGATCCGGATGCCAGGATACTGGAGATGACTTTTGCTTTGTATCAAAGGGATAAATGTGGAATGACCTCGGATAATTTCGAGGGGGGGCGCGATCAGACGCCGCCTGTGAGGGGTGCACGCTGGGCAGTAGAGGCAATTTGTGACTTATTAGAGATGGAACCTGAAGAGCGGTGGGAGCTTCCGCCACATCTCAGGGGCTTAGGACCCCAAGAAATGATGCCAAAGCTTCAGAAAGTCGTCGATGCATTGAAAGAACTGGGTTGGGGACGGCCTCATGAGAAGATTTCTTACCGGGATTACCGGAAGCTGAAGCTCAAGGGAAAAGAGGGATTAGAAAAGGAAAGACTCGGTTCAGTAAGTGCTCCAACGACGAAGTAAGCGTCTGGGACTTCTGGAGTAGAATCCGAAGAGTAGAAAATCCTTTGCGTTTCAGAACTGTTAAATTGTAGTCTTTTAAAAAAACCGATGCACAGGATTGTGGGCCGCTTCCCCTGTATCGCTACGAGCAGGGAAAGGAGTCGAATCTTTATTCTCGACGATATGGGATTAACGGCATAACCACTCTTTCCAGAAAGGAATGGAGGGGACATCCTATAATCCTGCCTGTCAAGGGAATTGGCAACGAGCAAAGGCGATCAAGGGGGGGGTCTATTCTCTCCTATTCTGCTTGACACGGGTCACCTGTTCTACTAGTCTGATATCAAAAAGCCGCTTGATCCTTACAATGAATGAACCATATAACCGCTTCTTTTAAGAGCACAGGGATGGCATGAATGAGATGCATGTATCCCTACTCTCAGAGCGTTCCCACTGTCTCCCGGAGGCCTTTGCTGCCCATGCCTCGATACGGGAGTATGATGGGACGGGAAAAAGGAGGAAATCATAAATAGCAGAACCAGGGGTTCTACCATAGTACATAACATGTGCAGAGTGTGTGCCGTCTTCATCCTGTGTTCCTTGCTTGCTGCCTGTGCAACGGTCCCGCTCACCGAACGGAAGAGTCTCAGCCTCATTCCTGCGTCTGAATTACTCGCCTTAAGCGACCAGCAGTACGCAGAGGTCCTCAAAGAATCCAAGCTTTCAACCGACCGTCAAAAGGTCCAAATGGTTACCCGGGTTGGAACAAGGATTGCCAGCGCCGCCGAGGAATTCCTGAAGGAGTCACAAGCACAAGAGAAACTAAAGAATTATCAGTGGGAATTCAATGTCATCGAGGATGATAAGACGGCCAACGCCTGGTGTATGCCCGGGGGGAAGGTGGCGGTGTATACCGGCATCCTTCCGTTTACCCGCAATGAGGCCGGGTTGGCGGTCGTGCTCGGACATGAGGTGGCCCACGCCATAGCCGAACATGGGAATGAGCGGATGAGCGAGGCCCTGTTGGCGCAACTGGGAGGCGTGGCCCTTTCAGTGGCCCTGAATGAGCAGCCGGACGAGACCCAACAGCTCTTCATGGCGGCATACGGCGTCTCTGCCAACGTGGCCTTTTTGCTGCCATACAGCCGCCTGCATGAATCGGAGGCAGATCGAATCGGTCTGACGTTAATGGCCATGGCAGGATACGACCCGAATGAGGCGGTGCGCTTCTGGCAGGCCATGAGCGAGCAAGGCGGCTCCCGACCGCCCGCACTCTTATCCACTCACCCCGCCCCGGCATCGCGAATTGACAAGATCAAGTCCTATATTCCCGAAGCGATGAGCCACTATAGAAAAAGGTAGATCATACCCTTGGCAAAAAACGCAAGGGAACGGGGTCGAATCTACATAAAGGAGTTTTTCCGATGAATCGAATGATACGATTGATGACGATAATGTTGCTCTTCATCATACTGGTAGGTGGCTGCTCTACAATGAAGACGGAAAAAGGCGTCGAAAGTGTTTCCGCTCTGGTTGAGAATCAGCCCTACCAAATTAGGGTGCGGAGTGGTCATTCCATAATGGATCAAATAATCTATGACTTCGCACTCCTTGAATTTGGAAAGTATCTTGCCGTATCGAAGAGGGATGCCTACATGGGCATCATAGAGATAATCTTCGCCGGCACCTCGGGCAGCTCCTTTCTTGATTCACCGTCAGACTTCACCACAGGTTCCGGTATTGAAAATGCTTGGTACACCGGAAGTGGCTACATAGGCCTGAGTGGAAGCGATTCAACACGTGAAACTGATAGTATGGCCGGAAGCACTTCAACGCAGGAAAACAGCACAATGCTCGTAAACATCAAAGGCTCTCAAGGGGAAAGATTCTGGACCGCAGACTATAAGTACAAACGCGACTTGGAACTGTCCGGTTTTACGACCGATACTGAAGATAAAGCGGCAAAACTGTGTATTAAAAGGATCGTGGAGAAACTAAAGGATGATTTCCCTGCCATCTCGGAATCGACAGGGGAGAATCGATAAGGACGGTCCTCGACTACTTGCCAGGGACTTCAATTCATGCAATCATATAGCGCAAAAAAACTGCCCTTAAAAAAATACGCTCAAGACGGACTGGATGTAAACGCATACGGTGCTGGGGGGACAGTGATCGGTACGGAAACCTTCGATTTCGATACTGACAGCAACATGGTTGTCCTCGGGTTCAAGGCTTCCTTAACGTTCTGATGGTTTGATCAGTCTCGTGAGTCTCCGTCCCCAGGAACGGACAAAAGGACTTTCTGCAACGGAAATGGGGCCACGTATGCCAATTTTTAATCATCAAAGAGGAGGAGCGGGGTCGAATCTTTCCGGCCTGTTGCCCAAATCCTTTATTTTCAGGTAATATTATGCTAAAATGTCCCAAATTCTTTGTTATTTGGGGGATAAGCTCATGATGGGACGCCAATCTCCACCACAATCAAGGCTATTTTACACTACCGTT
>CAZFIR010000049.1:0-3147 GCA_964519535.1 uncultured Thermodesulfobacteriota bacterium
GCACATTCTCACCAATAACCATGTAGTGGCAGGAGCCACTGAGATTCAGGTGCTTCTGGCCAGCGGTGACCAGTACCCTGCAAAAGTCGTGGGAGCTGATCCCAAGACCGATCTGGCGGTGATCCGAATTTCGGCAAAGGGCCCTCTACCTCATGTAACCTTGGGAGATTCGGATCAGGTGCAGGTGGGAGAGTGGGTGGTGGCCATCGGTCATCCACGCGGTCTAGATCAAACGGTCACACAGGGGATCATCAGCGCCAAGCATCGAACGGGAATTACGGATCCCAGCACATACCAGGATTTTTTACAGACTGATGCTGCTATCAATCCGGGCAACAGTGGTGGCCCCTTGTTAAACCTGCAGGGAGAGGTAATCGGAATTAATGCCGCGATTGTGTCCCAATCGGGTGGTTATGAAGGGATCGGGTTCGCCATCCCCAGCAATATGGCCCTTTATATCACCAGGCAACTGATTGCCCATGGCAAGGTCCAACGGGGGTGGTTGGGAGTCAGCGTACAGGATCTCACGCCGGAACTGGCCAAATCGTCTGACATAGAAAGTACAAAGGGTGCATTGATTGCTGAAGTAGTCAAGGGGGGACCGGCGGAGAAGGCCGATTTGAGAAAGGATGATGTGGTAATTGCCTACCAAGGAAAAGAAATCGAGGACGCCAGCACTCTTCGGAACGAGGTGGCCACGAGCGCCATTGGTCAAGAGGCAAAGGTGACCGTGTTGCGCAAAGGGAAGAAGGTCGAGCTTACAGTCAAGATCGGTAATTTGGAGGATGCGGCAAAATTGCTCTCTGCCTCCGTCAAAGAGCGTTTAGGGGGAGAATTCAGATCTGTAACAGCCAAAGAGGCGGAAAAGTATGGTTTGGATTCCGGGCAGGGGGTCGTGATTGTGCAGGTGGATCCCAAGGGACCTCTGGGGCAGGTCGGCTTCGAGGTGGGAGATATAATCCTGGAGATCAACAGCCAACCTATTGAGGGCATGGAGAGTTTTGTCGGTCTGGTGAGTACATTGAAGAGAGGCCAAAAAATAGCCGTGCTTGCGATTGATCACCGAACCGGCAATTCTGGTTATGTCGAGCTAGTGGTAAAATAGCACAAGAAACGTGCGTTGACTTTTTGAGGAAAGATGGAGAGATCAAGGCTTGGATGAGCGACAAGAAGAAATCCATATATGTCCGAGGAGACCAGAATCTTGAGGTTTTTAGGCATCAAGGAGAGAGGTTATTCTTACAAGAATATATTCAGGCGTTCCTTAAGCATGTGGGCAGAGGCTCATAGGATATGCAGAGGGGGAGAAGTTTCATTGTTGTTTCGTGGACAATGTTCTGTCTCAGAAGGGTAAGGATGGGAGTGGTTACATGATGACAGCGGTTTCAAATAGCTTTTGGGCTAGCAATGATCATGGGAAGCGGCCCAATCGGGCTGCGCAGTTGATAGAGGTGGCTGTGTTTCTTTTCCTTATCGTGCCGTCCATGGCCCTTTCCATTTTCGTCATTAAGCAGGGAAATCTGAGTTTTGTCCTTACGGCAGTTTCGACCATTCTGCGTGACCTTGCATTGGTTGGTCTGATTCTCTTCTTTATTTGGCGGAACGGGGAACCCATCGATTGGATCGGCTGGACATTCAGAAACGGCTGGAGAGACATCGCTCTGGGCCTTGGGCTCTTCATCCCCTTATTATATGGTACGGGTTTGCTCGAACGAGCCTTACAAGCGGGCGGCCTCTCCGCCCCATCAACACCACTGCCTTCATTCCTGGCGGCCAAGGGTACAGTGGAATCTCTCTTGGCTTCCCTGCTGGTTATCGTTGTTGCCGTGGCAGAGGAGACCATCTTCCGGGGATATCTCATCTTACGTTTGAAGGCCGTCACTGCAAGTCCTGCTGCAGCCATAGTGCTTTCGGCTGCGATCTTTTCGCTTGGACATGGCTACGAAGGATCGGCAGGCGTGGTAACCGTCGGAGTAATGGGATTAGTCTTTGCACTGGTCTACCTGTGGCGTCAAAGCTTGGTTGCTCCCATGGTGATGCACTTCCTTCAGGACTTCATCGGCATCGTCCTGCTCCCGATGCTTGGTATGAAGTGATCGTTGTGAGTCAAGAAAAGGAGAGGCCTCAGGTATGGGTCTTTGGCACTGTTTCGAAGGCCTTCCTTAAAAACGGAATGAAAAGGAGGCACACATGAAAGTTTCATGGCGAATCGGCAGAATTTTCGGCATCGATATCCACATTGACGCCAGCTGGCTGGTCATCTTTGGGCTTTTCACATGGATTATGGCTTCGTACTATTTCCCCAGTGGAAATCCTCACTGGCCCAAGTGGCAGTACTGGGTGGTAGGGGCGATCACGTCAATTTTGTTCTTCGCCTCGGTCCTGGGCCATGAGCTGGCGCACTCTCTGGTGGCGATCAGCCAGGGCGAAAAAGTCAGGCGAATCACCCTGTTCATCCTGGGGGGGGTCGCCCAAATCACCGAAGAGCCCAAAGAGGCCTCAAAAGAATTCTTCATGGCCTTTGTAGGACCTCTCACAAGCTTTGCCATTGCCGCGGTATGCTATGGTCTATTTTTCGTCCTCCGTCCTGTCAGCGAACCTTCTGCTGCAATCTTCCGCTATCTCGCGTTTATCAATGTCCTACTCGGTGCTTTCAATCTTCTGCCCGGGTTCCCCATGGATGGAGGGCGCGTCCTTCGATCCATCATCTGGAAGTTCACGGGCAACTTGCAAAAATCGACCCGCATTGCCTCGTTTTTCGGCCAGGCGTTTGCCTTCATCTTTATTGCTCTGGGCTTTTTTATGATGTTTAGAGGACTGTTTATCAATGGGATCTGGATTATGATGATCGGTTGGTTTCTCTACAGTGCAGCGGGCCAAGGCTACCACCAGGTCATTATGCGAGAGATGCTCAGCCATGTTAGGGCACAAGACCTCATGGTACGGGATATCCAAAGTGTCCCAAGTAATCTCCCGGTCCAGAAGCTGGTAGACGAATTTATCCTTAAGCACCGGGATCGTGCATTTATCGTTGCAGATAAGGGAGACATCAAAGGAATAGTCTGTCTTGAGGATGTAAAAAAGATTCCCAAGGATAAATGGCCCTCAGCCGTGGCCGGGGAAGTCATGACCCCCAGAGAGGATCTG
>CAZFIR010000050.1:0-5786 GCA_964519535.1 uncultured Thermodesulfobacteriota bacterium
CTATCCGGGAAGCGGTTTTATTGTTATCCGTGAAAATGTCGATAACCTCCTGCCGGTCCTTCCTGCTCATATCCTCCCATGCCTTCCCCATCACCGCCTTCGCCGTCATCGTGTCAAACAAGCCGGACCGGATCGAACCGACAAAGAAGTCCCCGATGATGGGCCAGCCCAAAACCCTCTTCAGGTAGTGGTACGGCAACTTCTCGGGCTTCACTACACCGCCCTCGATGCAAACGATGTTGTCCACAAGATGCGGATAGCGGATGGCCAAATTTAATGCGATCAATCCTCCATACGAGACCCCGACGATATGAGCCCGGGGAATCCCCGCCTGTTGCATCATCTCGGCGATCACGTCGGCCTGTTCCTCGATTGTATACGTAAATCCGGACGAGGGCTTATCGGAGTCTCCGGCTCCGAGGTAATCGATAGCAAGAAGCCGGTAGTGTTGGGAGAGAAAGGGGCTCATCCGGTTCCAGCTTCTGTAGCTGCTGAATGCCCCGGGGATCAGCAGCATGGTCTCTTGCTGCCCGGTCGCGGCGCCTGTTTCGACATAATGAATGTTATACCCCTGTATTTGGATGAACCTGTCCACCCCATACGAAGGTTTCGAATAAACCAGATGCCCATCATTTTTGATCAGGTAGTTACAGCCCGTATTCAGCAGGGCACAAGAAAATAATACAAGGATAAAACATATTCGCTTCATTCGACTCATATCTCCAGTTTAATACAGCAGGTACTGCCTCCTCTGCGCCAGAAACCCCTCCAACTCCTCTTGCCAGCTCGCCTCCATCGCGTCCAAATCCCTTCCTTCTTCCAACCCCCTTCTGATCTCTTCATCTCCAGTGATGATGTCGATGGGGAGTTTTTCAAATTCATACTCATAGGGTGGGGGGAGCCAGGAGAATTGGTCAGGCCATGCCCCCATTACCTCCTGAATAATGGCGAGGGTTGTGTAGTAGGGCTTATATGATTCAGGATCGGTCACGTGAAGCTGGAGACCCTGACAGGGCGCTCCCTCCCACTTGTCGAACTGGGGAATGAAAGAGATCTCCCGGAATTGGACCCCGGCAAGCTCCCTTTTCTCTAACTGACTTTTCAAGGAGAGTGCATCAATGTACGGGGCCCCGAAGATCTGAAAGGGCTTGGCTGTCCCCCTCCCCTCCGAGAGGTTGGTCCCCTCCAAAAGGACCTGGCCTGGGTAGACCAGGGCGGTATCGAAAGTAGGCATGTTGGGTGACGGTGGCTTCCAGGACAGGCCGGTCTGGGAGAAGAAATACCCCTGTCTATATCCCTCCATGGGGATGACCTCGAGGTCTGCCCCTATCTGTCGTTCCGCATTGAAGAACCGGGCCAGCTCCCCCATGGTCATCCCATGGCGCATGGGTATAGGATGATAACCGACAAAGGAACGCAGTTCTTCTTTTAATAGACTGCCCTCCACCTGTTCCCCTCCGATGGGGTTGGGGCGGTCCAAGATGATTATCTTCTTATTGAATTGTGCTGCTGCCTCCAGGCAGAGGCCCATAGTGGTGGCAAAAGTATAGACCCTGGTCCCCACATCCTGCAGATCAATCACAAGGCAATCGATCTTCTTCAGCATCTCCTCAGTGGGAGTTCGGGTCTGGGAGGAATAGAGGCTGTAGATGGGGATCTTCAGGACAGGATCGACCTCATCCTCTGTCTCCACCATATTGGCCTGGGCCTGGCCCTTGATCCCGTGCTGGGGGGCAAAGAGGGCCTGGAGGTTCCCCCCGGCCAGCTCGGCCACGATTGCCTTCGTGTGCCGAGAGGCAGAATCGACGGAGGCCTGATTGACCAACAGGCCAATCCGCGCCTCTTGCAGCCAGGGGGGGTTCAGCGCCTTAAGCTGTTCGACCCCGAGGATCACCTGCTGCATCCTTTATCCTCTGAAAGAACTCCTGGGAGAAGGCCAGGTCCTCCTCTCGCCTCAACCTTGTCAGATCTCCAGTGCCTCTGTAGGGATATCGCTCCTTGAGCTTCACTATTCGGGAGACGGCTTCTTCAGCCCGCTCTTGGGGGATCTCTCCTGTCGCCAAACCCTGCGCCAGGGCCTCCAAAAGCCCCTGGACCGTTCCCTTGCCAACCAACAGGCAATCCACGCCCGCCTTCAGGGCCTTTTTACCCCGCTCCTCCACGCCCCCCCATGAGGCCAGGGCCCCCATGAGCAGGTCGTCGGAGATTACCACACCTTCAAAGCCGAGACCTTGGCGCAGCAGGCCCTGAATGATGGGAGGGGACAGGGTGGCAGGGCGCTCGGCATCGAGGGCGGGACAGAGGAGATGCCCGGTCATGCATGCGGCCACATCGGCCTGTATCGCCCGCTGAAAGGGGATCAACTCGGCCCCTTCCATCTCTTCCCTGGATCGCTCAAGGAAGGGGAGCGCCTGGTGGCTGTCCGTTTCCGTGGCCCCGTGGCCCGGAAAGTGCTTGGCGCAGGCAGCTATCCCCGCCCCTTGAAGCCCCTCAACGACGGCAACCACCATCTCACCTACCAGCCGGGGATCTACCCCAAAGCTCCGCTGGCCGATCACGCGATTTTCCGGGTGCAGGAGGATATCAGCTACTGGTGCCAGGTTCATGGTGATTCCTATAGAAGCCAGCTCCCTTCCGGTGATCCGGGACCCCCGGCGCACCACATCGGAATCCCCAGTTCTGCCCATTTCCCAGGCGCTGGGAAGGGGGGTGATACCCTCCTTAATCCTGGTCACTGGGCCGTGCTCCTGATCAATGGCAATTATTAAGGATATCCCCAACCCCTTGGCGCGGGCAATCGCCTGCAGATCCCCGATCAAGTCTGCTATTTGAGCTGGGTTGCGGCAGTTGCGCTCGAAGAGGATGACCCCTCCGACCCCCTGCTCGACCAATGCAAGCTCTTCTTTGGAAGGGGTGAGACCCCCAATCCCCATCATCACCACCTGGGCGATCCGGTCCCTCAGCTCACTCATTTGCTCTCCAGGATTTTAGTGTTTCAGACAGATAAGGGGGAAGCGGAGTTCCTTATGCGATCTCTTTCTCACTGGGAACCCGCACGAGCCCCTCCCTTGAAGACCTTTCTGAAGTGGAAGCCATAGATGGCAAGGGTGAGGGCCAGGGAGATGGACTGCGGACGCTTGAGCAGCGTCGAAACGAGGAGCCTCCAATACTGAAAGCGTTCTTTCCCCCTGATCCCCAAAAGCCACATGGTCTTCAGAAACGCCTTGTAGGAGGAACTATTAAAGGTGGAGGACTTGTTGCTGTGAGGCCTGTATTCGCGGAAAAAGGTCCTGATCCTCTTATAATAATTGCTCGGGGAATAGATGGTCTCCATGACCTTTTCGTAGCCGGCGACGAGCGTTTCATACCCCATCTTGGGGACGAAGTTTATGGAGCAATCGGTGTTGTCTCCCGAGAAGCTCTGCACCAGGCGATTCTCCTTGTGCAGGCGCTTATAGAGGCGGGTCCCCTGTGGAGCATTGAGCAGCCCCACCATGGCGGTGACGATCCCGCTCTTTTGGATAAAATTGATCTGTCTCTCAAAAATTGAAGGGGGATCGCTGTCAAACCCCACGATGAATCCCCCCGTCACCTGAAGGCCATGTTGCTGGATCTTGTGGACACTGGCCACCAAGTCCCGGTTTCTGTTCTGAAACTTACTGCACTCGGCCAGGCTCTCCTCATGGGGGGTCTCAATACCGACAAATACCGAATTAAACCTCGCCTTGGCCATCAAACGCAAGAGCTCTTCATCATCGGCGAGGTCGATGGATGCCTCGGTACAGAGTGTAACAGGGAAGTTCCGCTCCTCCATCCAGGCAATGATGGCCGGCAGGATCTCCTCCTTCAATTTCTTTCGGTTCCCGATGAAATTGTCATCGACAAAAAAGACCGAATCTCTCCACCCCTGGTCGTAGAGGCTCGTCAACTCGGCTAATACCTGTTCCTTTGACTTTGTCCGGGGCACCCTGCCGTTCAACACAATGATGTCACAGAACTCACAGTTGAAAGGGCATCCTCTCGAATACTGGATGTTCGTGGAGGCATAGTCTTTCATATCGAGGATTTCCCAGAGGGGGATCGGGGTCTCTTGGAGATCGGGCCACTCTTTGGTAGTATAGATATGTCGGGCGGATCCCTTCTGGAGGTCCGCCAAAAATGGGGGGAGGGTCTTCTCGGCCTCATTGAGGACCAGGTGATCGACATCATCAAATTCCTCGTGCGTAGCGGTAAAAAGAGGGCCGCCGGCTACGGTCTTGACCCCTAGCTTTTTACATCGGTCGATCACCTCTTGTGCCGACTCCCTCTGGACGGCCATGGCGCTGATGAAGACATAGTCGGCCCACTCGAGGACTTCATCTTTGAGGGGCCTGACGTTCATATCGATGAGCCTCTTTCCCCATTCTTTGGGGAGCATGGCAGCTACGGTCAATAACCCCAGGGGGGGGAAGGACGCCGGTTTGGAGATGAACTTCAGGGCATGCCTGAAGCTCCAGAAGGTGTCGGGGTATCGGGGATAGACTAAAAGAATTTTCATCATGCTCTCTTTCGTTGTCCTCCTTGACCGTGACTACTTACTATACAGTAATTATCGATTGATGTATAGAGATTTTTTCTCTCTTTCAATTCAGAGAAACCTCTCAATCATGTCAGATATGACTCCCACTGTTTGGCCGTCTGGAGGATATACCCGGCTGGAAGCCCCTGAACGATCCGGTTGTGGCCAGGCAGGAGTATATCCACCTCCAGTTCGGCCAGACTGAAGAGGGATTTTTTTAGCACGGAGGCGTCGGCCCCATAGAGGTCGAAGCGGCCGATGGCATAATCCGCATAGACCACATCCCCCGGAATGAGGATCTTTTGGGGACGATTATAGAGGGCGATGCCCCCCATGGAGTGCCCGGGGATGTGGATGACCTCCCAGGTCATACCGCCGATATCCAGGCTCTCGCCCCCCTCCAGCTTGCGGTCCACTTTAAAAGTGAAATCACCGGGCTTGATGCCGAACTGCATCTCGCACATCGACCGGAACATCTCTAGGCCGTGGACGGTCCGCTCATCACCTTGCTCCAGCTGCTCGGCCTCCAGGGTCTGCACCCACAACTCGGCACCGGGTATCTGCTTGAGGATCTCAGCCAGGCAGCCGATGTGATCGAGATGGGTGTGGGTCATGATGACCCGCTTGATGGCCGAGGGATCGATCCCCATCTTTTTGATGGCCCCCATTTTGTACTCGCCCTTGCCCACGAGCCCCGCATCAACGATGGAAAGGTCCTGAGATGCCGGGTCGCCGAGCACATAGACATGGGAGTCGGGGATAAAATCATCCTGTCCGGGAATGAAAGATACACCTTTCGCTACTTCGGTCATAGATCGCTCCTTAAAAAGGGTTGCTCTGGTCTTCGGGAAAGACCCGAATTATTTTAACATAACCCCTGCGGCTTCTTTATGCAAGTGTCCAGAAACAAAACATTTTTAAATACCTTTACACTCTTCCCCAAAACGCTATAATGGTCCCACAACATCTCATTCATAAGTATCCAATCAGCGGCAGTATAGATAACCCAAGGAGGGCAGCCATGCCTGAAGAAAAGAAACCCCAGGAGGTGGGGATCAAGATTACGGATGAAATCCTGAAAGGCGTCTATGCAAACAATATGGTTGTTGCGCATACCAAGGAGGAATTCTTCGTTGACTTCATCAATGTCATCCCGCCCCAGGGGATCGTCACGGCCAGGGTCATCATAAGCCCGGGGCACATGAAACGGATAATCAGGGCGTTGAGT
>CAZFIR010000051.1:0-3191 GCA_964519535.1 uncultured Thermodesulfobacteriota bacterium
TTGATATCGGCCGCCTTCACCCAGGTTATCCCCTCGACAATATCCGGCGCGTACTTGTGGACGTGCTCTTTCAGCTCCTCAAACCCCACGGTCCAATCGCGAACAAATGCCTTGTCGTACAAACCATCAGTGATAATCGAATTGATCATCCCCAGGGCCAAGGCCAGGTCCGATCCCGGCCTCGGCTGTAACCAAATTGCCGCCCTCTGCGCTAAATCGATCCTCCGGGGATCAACAACGATCAGCTTGGCCCCCTTATCAAGGGCCTGCACGGTCTGCTCGTATTCCCCGATCCTGGTCTCGGCCAGGTTGGCCCCCCACACCACGATGCACGCGGGGGGATTGGCATAATCCGGCACTGGGGTATACCCGTAGGTCAGCACGCTCCCGTGGACCCTCGGCACATAGCACACCGACGCCATGGAGGCGATATTGGGTGCGCCAAAGGCATTGGCAAAGCGCGCCAGGTAAGTCCCCTGGAACCCCCCTTTAAACGACCCGCGCATAAAGACCAGGCTTTCAGCACCATAAGAGGTCTTCGTCTTGATGAACCCCTCCGCAACGGTATCGAGGGCCTCATCCCACGAGACCCGCTGCCATTTGCCTTCCCCGCGCTCCCCTGCACGCTTGAGGGGATGTGTGAGTCGGTCGGGGTGATGGAGATATGCCAAGGAGGCCTTGCCTTTGACGCACAACACACCCTTGTTGACCGGGCTTGCAGGGTCCCCCTCGATCCTGGTGATGCTATCGCCTTGCATATGGATCAGCACCCCGCACCCTGACTGACAGTGCCCGCAGGTGCTTTTAACTATCTTCGTATTCATATTGGCTTCGCTCCTTCAAGAAAAACCTCTTTAGTCAAATGTATCAAAGATCGCCCTTTTCCACAACCATCTGCTAATCATTCTGAGGGATGGGCAGGTAAACGGTATCCCCGTAAAGGGGTTAAAAGTATGGAGCCAGAAAGCATTAAATCAACCCCTTGACATTTGTCCCGTGATTTGGTTTGCTTAGCAAGCGCTTCTGTCATCAACCCACTCATGGACCGGAGCGCAAGGGGAAATAAAAAAGGGGAGGAGTCTTATGGTCAATATTTCTATTTTGGTGCCGTTGTTGGCGCTCGTGGCAGGCATCTTGATCCTGGTTATGCCCAAGATGCTGCACTACATTGTTGCTATCTATCTCATTCTGTACGGTATTGTCAGTCTCGGTCTCCTGAAATAGGAGGTATGAGGGTCCACGGGGTCCGCCTCGCTCTGTCGCTATTCCCGCATCGGGATCTGGCTAAAGAGCCACCTCCGGCGGCCGCAATCCTTATCTCTATATTGCAGAGCGGGATGTATCCTCTCTCATGGGGAGAGGAAAGATGGCGGATATAATTTTCTCGGTAAAAACAATAAAATCCGACTCCTAAAATAACAAATCGGGGTAGTGTCATGAAACTCGGCAAAATCTATCTTCTGTTTCATCCGATAGCTGTCCATTTTACCAACGCCCTGTTCCCGGTCGCGTTCTTCTTCCTTGTCCTGTACCTCATTTTCCGTCTGGAATCCTTCAGGTACACCTATTTTTATATCCTGGCCTTGGCGACCATCTCAAGTCCCATTGCCTATTTCACAGGGATCGTTGACTGGAAACAGCGATACAAGGGGGCAAAAACGAGCACCTTTGTCAAGAAGATCCGCTCCGGGATAGCCTTGATTGTCGTGGGTATCGTCTGTACTGCCTGGTACGGCACCTATCCGGATCTACTGGACACCGCCGGCGTGGGGACCATCCTTTTTCTAGGGTTAAACCTCTCCACGCTCCCCCTCACCGTTGCCCTCGGCCATCTGGGCGGCAAGCTCGTCTTCATGGTGCAGCGTTAAACAACAGCAAACTGCATGTTGACGCAGACCTGAGGCCAACCCTATCCCCTGCACGCCCCTCAAGAAGGGATAGGCGGGGTTTCAAATACGAAGGAAGGGGTGAAAAATGAAAAAGCAACGGATAATCATGGGGGTTGTGCTGTTGGTGTTGCTGGCGGGCGTGGCCGTCACTATTGCCCAAACACAATACGCAGTCCTTGAAGTCAAGATGCGTGAAGTTCAACGATCAGAAAGTCAGATAACAATAGCGTGGTTGGCTAAAATCAAGAATAACACCGATACGGCCCAACGGGTATTGGTAAGAATTCAGTTCTTGGATAAAGATGGATTTCAACTTTTCGACGCTGTAGCTGAAACTATCCTTCAACCCGGAACAATAACCTCTGTTACCGATAATAGAACGATCGACATTGAGATGTACGCACAGATCAAAAGCATCCAGGCAACGGTAGACTGATCAAATTAGTGTGCTAAAATTCCTATCCGGCGCAACCTTCTCGCAGCATGGCAAAAACCCGAGCACCCGAGCCCATCGAGCTTCCCATCGACGGCACCCTAGACCTGCATACGTTTCATCCGCGTGAAGTAAAAGAACTGGTACCGGATTACCTCGCCGCCTGTCAAGAACAGGGTATCCTTCAGGTGCGGATCATTCATGGAAAGGGCACGGGTGCCCTCAGGCGGACGGTCCACGCCGTACTTTCCCGGCTGCCCATAGTGACTTCGTTCCGTTTAGGGGGCGAAGGGGCCGGTGAATGGGGGGCGACCATCTGCTTCCTGCAGCCAGCGAAGGCACGACCACTGAAAAGAAAAGATTAGGCAATGGGTTGTGTTGCTTGTTGTATCATTGAGGTGTTTCTGTTAAAAATAAGGTATAGTCTGACCTTCTTCACAAAAAAAGTTAATAATAATCAAGGAGGTAATGATCATGCCGAATTGTCACGAGATGAAAAAAGGGGAGGTGTATGTCTGTGGGGACTGCGGTCTTGAGCTACAGGTGGTAAAGGAATGCAAAGATGCCGGCACCCCGGCAGAAGAATGCGGCTGCCACGCAACTGCTGATCCCTGCTCCATCGCGTGCTGTGGCACGGAGTTGGTGAAAAAACAATCCTAAGCCCTGCCCTGTGCCCTGGTCTGCGTGCTGAGGTCGGGAGCCTATAAGGGCCTGGCTGATAGAGACCTTACAGGAGCCCGCGCATACGCGCCGCCTTCACCAGGCCCCAGGGCCCGGTCATCATCATATTGCCTCCGGGGGCAGGCAGATCATGCGCAAGCCCTGTTTCCTGCATCATACCCCTCTTGGGGCCGGTAACGGCGATCTGT
>CAZFIR010000052.1:0-5860 GCA_964519535.1 uncultured Thermodesulfobacteriota bacterium
GGCGGTAGGTAGGTAGTAACTTTCCCTGTCCCGCCGTCATTGTAGCAGGGATAGAAGAGGATTGAGTGGGGGATACAGGGGAAGGGTAATATCCCAAGACAATCGTATAATACCGCTTGACATTATTAACGCCTTGCGTTATTATTAGAAATGTTAAAGAGCTTTCATTGCAGAGAAACCGAAAAACTCTTCAAAAGAGAACCTGTGTTAAATTTCCCTTCGGAAATGCAACGCGGGGCTCTGAGAAGACTAATGCTTCTGGATGCAGCTGAACGTCTAGAAGATTTACGCATACCACCGGGTAATCGTTTGGAGAAGCTATTCGGCAATCGCCAAGGACAATATAGCATTCGTATTAACGACCAATGGAGGATCTGTTTCCGGTGGCAACAAGGAGATGCTTACGATGTTGAAATCGTTGACTATCATTAGGAGGCAACTATGGGCGTCAAAAAAATAAAACCTATACACCCCGGAGAAATACTCCTGGAAGAGTTTCTCAAGCCTATGGGGATAAGTCAGTACAGGGTGGCCAAGGATATCTGTGTGCCTGCGCGTCGTATCAATGAGATTGTTCAAGGCAAACGTTCTATAAGCGCTGACACGGCTCTTAGGCTTTCCCGTTATTTTCAACTTTCAGAGCGCTTCTGGCTTAACCTTCAGTCTCGTTATGATTTGGAGATAGAGAAGGACAAGTTGGATAAGAGACTTGAGAAAGAAGTAAAGGTCTTAATGGTACAGAATGCCTAAGAAGCACTCGTGGGGGGTAGAGTGCTGTGTCAACGGGTATTTGAATGGGGCGGTTAACAACGATCACCAGTGCTTTGCGGCCATGACCCTCGGATACCTGAAGACCCCATACCAGCGCCTCGTAGAGCGCGACCCAGCCCAGGTGGCGTGGCGGTAGGGATTGCAAAACAGGTAAGCACATAAAGAGGTGTTAGAAATTTCTGCTTGATTTCCATATTATCGGGTATATACTCCAAAAGTGGAAACAATAGGGGGTATTTTCCATCTTTTGTACTTCAATATCATAATAAATGGAAAATTTTCTATATATTAACACTGTTGGCCGAACGGGAGTGGATCAACAATGAAGACTGGTACCCGGATATATAACGTAACGCTTTGTGGACCATCGGACGTTGCGCGGGAGGTGGCACTCGCGCAGGAGGTCATCACTGACTGGAATCTGAAGCACTCTGACGCTCTCGGCGTGTATGTCAGGCAGCAGCACTGGTTGACAGATGCGACACCAGATCTTGCAGACCGCCCTCAAGGTGTTATCAACAGGCAGATGATTGACGATGCCGACATTATCGTTGCCATTTTCTGGTCGCGCCTCGGAACGCCTACAGGTGTGACCCGTTCTGAGACGGAGGAAGAAATTCGACGCGGTTTAGTGCTCAACAAGAGAGTTATGGTCTATTTCTCGGATCTTGAGCCGCTTCCACACGGGACAGACTCATCGCAGCTGACTCAGTTGGATGAGTTTCGCCGTGACCTTCAGCAGAAGGGACTGTGTTGGGGCTACGCCAGCCGCAGAGACTTCCACAGTTCTTTCGAGAGACACCTTGCACGCGCCATTCACGATCTCAACTCACGGAACGTTCGGCCCTCGTCATCGGCGACCAGTCAATCAATAGTCGGAAATAACAACATCCAAGTTGCGGGACCGGTCAACGTCTACGAAACCTCCCCCACGGTCAAGCACGTCGTTGAACGACGACATGACAGCGTAAATCGCAGCCAAGAGAAGCAGATTCAGAAGTGGATTGAGGATCTCGCCGAAGGGACCCTGGACAAAAACCGAAGGGCTGCATTCAGCGAATGGTGGACACGCTTCAAGAAGCGCTTCGGCGTGACGAGGTATGAGGAGCTTCCTGCCGAGAGAATGCCTGAGGTGCAGACATGGTATAAACAGCAGAAAGCGATGCAGTCACGCGGACTGAAAGGCAAAGCCCCAGATGCATGGAGAAATGATCGAATCAGGGCGATCAAAGCTTCAATGAGGTCTATGGGCGAGACAAACGAAACCTACTATCCAGAAGTTGCTCGGCTGTTGCGTATGAAGAAACCGTTTACCTCCCTGAAGGATTTGACGAAGCGCGACTTGGAGAGGGTTTACAACATGGCCATCCGTGATGATCGGGCTCAATAGATAAAGAAGGGGATCGGCCAACCAGGCCCTCCACCGTACCGTTGAGGGCAATCGTTAGGCCGAGGACTATTTGAGCAATTACCGCACCTTACCAAAAGCGCCTATCAGGGGTTACAATCGAAGCATGGCAAACGATTTTATTTGGTAGTCGTATTCGATAAAAATAGCCCGAGGGTTGCTAAATGGAAAAGTTGACTGTTCCTCTGACAGTAGCTGAATATTTCGCCGGCATCGGCTTAGTTAGGATGGGGTTAGAGTCATGCGGTTGGCGGGTAGTTTTTGCTAACGATATATCAGAGAAAAAATATGAGATGTACAAGGCGTTTTTCCCCGACGCTGAACGACATTACAAAATAGAGGATGTATTTGACTTAAATCCTGCTGATATTCCCGCCACAATGTTGGCAACCTGTTCTTTTCCATGCATAGATTTATCTCTAGCTGGAAATATGAACGGGATTAGCGGTAAACATTCTAGCGCTTTTTGGGGTTTTGTAAAATTGCTAAAGTCACAGGGAGACGCCGCCCCGCCTATAATCCTTGTAGAAAATGTTCCAGGATGGCTTTACTCTAACAAAGGCACCGATTTTAGAATTACCGTTCAAGCCTTAAACGAATTGGGCTATGGTTGCGATGTATTTGTCTTAGACGCTTTGCGCTTTACTCCCCAAAGCCGTCAACGAGTTTTTCTTATCGGCACAAAGTTTCCCGTGTCCGGAATAAACGTAAACCTAATATTACAGCGTCCATATTCTCTTACGTCCGATACCCTCCGAAAGAGCCTTACCGCTAATCAAGATTTGAAGTGGTTTTACACCGAGCTTCCTACACCTCCCCCATTACGAAAGAGTGGTTTATCTGAAATCATTGAACAGATGAAAGACGATGATAGCCGCTGGTGGAAGGAAGACGAAGTCAAACGACATTTTGATATGATGAGCAAGCCTCATCAACAGATGGTGAAATTGCTAATTGAAGGCAACCGCATAAGCTACCGCACTTTCTACCGTCGAAGGCGAGTAGAGCAGCAACGAGCGGAAGTCAGGCCGGATGATATAGCCGGTTGCCTCCGTACAGCCGTAGGCGGAAGCGGTAAGCAATTTCTGATAAAAGCAGGTAATGGGCAACTGAAAATGCGAACCATGACAGGGCGAGAGTATGCGCGTTTACAAGGTATGCCTGACAGTTATCCAATTACAGTGAATGGTGTGCAGGCCCTTACAGGTTTTGGTGACGCGGTATGTGTTCCTGTGATAACCTGGATAGCGCAGCACGCGTTAAGCCCTTTGGTAGAAAAATACATATCACAAGAAGAAGCCCCAGAAATTCAGCGCCAGGAATGGTTGACAATCTAAAGCCCGAAGATCGCCGGAAGACAATGCAAGCAGTCAAAGGGAAAAGGACAAAACTTGAAAAACGCCTTTTCTCTATGCTTGCAGGAATGAGTTTGAAAGGCTGGAAACAAAACGCGAGCAACATTACCGGAAAGCCTGATGTGGTTTTTGTTGACCAAAAGGTAGTGATTTTCGTTGATGGCTGTTTCTGGCACGGTTGCCCTGTTTGCCAGAATAAGTTACCACAAACAAATCGTGAATATTGGGAACGGAAGATAACCAGAAATGTTGAGTTGGCAAAATCGCATAACGAACAATTACGTCGTGAGGGTTGGACGGTTGTCAGAATTTGGGAGCATGAAATAAGCAGCAAAGATGACAAGCAGGAAATCAGGATAAAAATACGACAAGCTGTAAAACCAGGAGACAGCGAGAAATGAGCATAGACGCCATTAGAAAAGAAAGCCGCCAAATTCTCGACTCATGGATTGCTTCCTGCACACGAGGCGGAAAAGTGTCACGAAATACAGTTGCTATCGGTATCGTTGTTTTTGACCATTTACGAGAGGCCTGCCCTGTTTCTAAAGATGACGTTATCTCACAAGGCGGCGAAGTCAAAGGAGCGCGTTCAGGTTTGGGCAACACTCTGGAAGCCTACGGCATTCCAGGTTCTTACTTGAAGGAAGTAACAACGCGTCAGGGACATCAAGACGGTCAAAGATTGTTTGAACAGTTTGACTGGGGCAATAAGCTGATAAAACTGACGGCAGCGCAACGGGAACAGGTTTTACAGGAGTTGATTGACGTTTTGTTAAACTATGCAACCGATTGGCTAAAACGGCAAAACCTGAAATTGGACATTGATCGCCGACAAGCGCCGTCAACATGGGTTCACATGATTGTTGAAAACGCCAAACAACGTTCTGGTGGAGTTGTTGAACAACATCTTATCGGCGCAAAACTAGAGCGACGCTTCAAGGGATTTGCGATTCCCAACCATCCCGCCCATGCTGGCGACCGCCAAACATCCAGAGCTGGTGATTTTGAAATATCCAAGCTGGTTTATCACGTTACTGCCACGCCATCACGAAACGTTATCCAGAAATGTGCTGAAAATATCAGAGTAGGTTTGCACCCGATCTTATTAGTGCCAACTGAACAAGAAAACAAGGCCCGAATACTGGCGCAGGATGAAGGAATTGACAAAGAACTTTCAGTAATTTCGATAGAAGCCTTTATCGCACTGAACATTATTGAGTTGGCGACCGATGAGAACAAAGATTTCTTTGGCGTGCTGAAAGAAATCGTTGAAATATATAACAAACGGCTTGCGGAAGTGGAAACAGATCTATCGTTGCAGATACAAGTGCGATAGGCAGGGGTAAGGGTGGGCATAAATCGGCCTAACAACCACATGCACCCGACCTCGCTTCGCTCGTGGGTAGGCGCGCGCCAAACCCCAGCCCGCGCTCTGGGGTTTACGAAGGAGTCTTGCCCGCACCGCTCGGCGGGTGATGTGGAGCGTTAAGCAATTACTTTCTATAAAAAGGCCCATCCCGCGCAGGATGGGTCTCTTTTAAATGCCGTGATGAATCCTTCGCACTTATTCCAGGATATCCTCATAAAATCTGAGATACCGCAGCAGGATGAGGCCGCCTAAAAGCAATACACTGTATAACATGATCCCCAGCACAAAGGAGCCTTGCACCCCTATGAAAGAAGAGAGGGGCAGATCTTGTTTTTTGCTTATGCCCTATGCCAATCTGAATTTTTCCTTGATTTCCATTGTTTCTGAGATACTATATTAGTAGCTGGATAATTTCCTATCTATTAAAAAAGATTTGAGCGAAAAGGAGAAGAGATATGATTAACGTAATAGCGTCGGTACGGGTGAAGGCAGGCAAAGTTCCTGAATTTCTTACGATGTTTAAATCCAATGTGCCAGAGGTTAGACAAAAAAAGGGGTGCATAGAGTATTTCCCGGCTGTAGATATCCAGGCCGACCTGCCGCTACAGAGTTTGGATAAACATGTCATCACAATCATAGAAAAGTGGGAGAGTCTGGACGATCTCCGCAATCATCTTATGTCTCCTCAGATGCAGATGCAACTGGAGAGGCAAAAAGACATAGTTGAAGAGGTTATTATCAAAATACTCCAGGAAGCATAATAGAACGATTCTCACGGAACTGCTCGCGTCTGCGCCCGGATGATTGATGATCCCAGGCGCGAGGCAATCACTTTCTACAAAAGGCCCATCCCACACAGGATGGGTCTTTTAAATAACGTGATATGCCCTCTACTTCGCGCCTTCATAAAACCTGAGATACCTCAGTAGTACGACGCCTCCTAAGAGCAGCACGCCG
>CAZFIR010000053.1:0-17685 GCA_964519535.1 uncultured Thermodesulfobacteriota bacterium
CCGGAAGATCCCGTCGGCCCGTGCATGGTCTCCTCAGAGGGGAGCTGCGCCGCCTACTATAAATACGGGAGGGGGAACGAGGGATAATATGAAAGATAAGCGCATACTCCTTTCACATGGTGCCGGAGGGAAACTCAGCCATGACCTCGTAGAGGAATTCTTTCTCCCCGCATTTGACAACGATCTCCTGCGCTCACTTGATGACAGCGCCGTCATTCCGGTCGGGCCCGCCCGGATCGCCTTCACCACCGATTCCTATGTGGTCAAACCCCTCTTTTTTCCCGGAGGTGACATCGGGAGGCTCGCCATCTGCGGCACGGTGAATGACCTCGCCATGGCCGGGGCGAGGCCCCTGGGGCTTTCTGCCTCCTTTATCCTGGAGGAAGGTCTTCCTATCGGGGACCTCGAACAGGTACTCGCGTCGATGAAAGAGGCCGCGAAAGAGGCCGGGGTGCGAGTGGTGGCGGGGGACACCAAGGTCGTCGAGCACGGTGCAGCCGAGGGGATCTTCATAACCACTGCCGGGATCGGCATCTGCCCCGAGGGGGTGGTCCTGGGGAGCGCTCATGCGCGCCCCGGGGATGCGGTTATCGTCAGCGGGCCCCTGGGCGACCATGAGATCGCGGTCCTCATGGCCCGGGGGGAGTTCTCCCTGCAGGGGGAGGTTCAGAGCGATTGCGCACCCCTCAACGGCTTGGTGGAGGCGATGTTAGGGGCATGCCCTGATATCCATTGCCTGAGAGATCCCACCAGAGGGGGGCTGGCCACAGTCCTGTGGGAGATCGCTAGCTCCTCGAAGGTGGGGGTGGTAATAGACGAAGCGGAGGTCCCGATCGGGGAACAGGTCAGGGCGGTATGCGATCTGCTCGGGTTCGATCCCTATTATCTGGCCAATGAGGGGAAGCTTGTGGCCTTCGTACCGGAAGGGAAGGCTGAAGCTGTACTTAAGGCGATGCAGACACATCCTCTTGGGGGAGATGCGGCCATAATTGGGAAGGTCGTAGCGGAAAACCCGGGAAAGGTGCTGCTCAAGACCGGCATCGGGGGACACCGGCTCCTTGAGCCCCTGAGCGGCGAGCAGTTCCCCCGGATATGCTGAAGATAGTATCGACACTGCAACATCACTCCGCAGCTACTCAACCTCTCAATTCCTTTCAAACCCTATAACAAATTAGTGGGTTAATTGAGATTGTTCTATGGATAAAAGCCTTGACTTATACCCTTTTGCTCAATAGAATTTATTCAAAAGTAGAGTGTTCGATCAAATAGAAAAAGGAGACGAAATGAAAGCAGAATTTACAGCAATCATAGAACCCGCACCCGAAGGTGGCTATTGGGCGATTTGTCCCGAGGTGCCTGGCGCCAACGGCCAGGGTGAGACCATAGAGGAAACGAAGAAGAATCTGCGGGAGGCTATTCAATTAATCCTAGAAGACCGCAAGGCAGACATACTTCGAGGATTGCCAGAGGATGCCATTCAAGAAAAGGTCCTGATTGGATGAGGCGTCGGGAGCTGGAGCGTAGATTGAGAATGGCCGGTTGTTATTTAAAAAGGGAAGGTGCTTCGCATTCCCTCTGGATCAATCCGAAAAACGGGGTAATAGAAGCGATTCCCCGGCACGTCGAAATCAAAGAACCATTGGCAAAGAAGATTTTGAAGAATCTGAATGCTGAATGATAGACCGGACAACCAGGAGCAAAATAGGGGAACACTATTGGCTAGCTTGTGGCTAGCTTGTGGCTAGCTTGATAAAGGATTGACGTGAGGGCATTACTACCGAATTGATTTGGCAAGAAGATGAATTTTTCAGGGGCGGAGGTGGCGCGAGTTCTGGGAGTGACAACGTTACCTGTGATTGGGAATAAGGTGTATAACATGAAATACACGGTAATCCTTGAGAAAGGTGATACAAGCTATGGCGCATTTGTTCCAGACCTTCCAGGCTGTATAGCAGTGGGTGAATCAAAAGAAGAAACGCTCAATCTTATAAGAGAAGCTATTGAGTTTCACCTTGAAGGTCTTAGAGAAGATGGAGAGGCTATTCCTGAGCCTCATTGTGATGTAGCTCAAGTAGAAGTCAAAGCCGCATAACGACGGGGTTGCGGGTATGCGCGCGCTCTAAGGCAGCCCGCGTTCTGGTTTTTGGAAGTTTCCATGCCACAATCAGCGGCATATGAGGCTGAGCGTTAATCAGTTAAATTCAAGGTGTTTTCTGCAATCCTCCTCCACAACTCATTCCGTTGATTGGCGTCTCAATTAACCATAACAAGATCAACACCCCTCACATATCCTGCTACATTTAAAAACCTTTCAAAACCCTGATTACATGAGCTATAATGCCTTTTCTGGTATAAGTATACTATGACGGGCTGTGCTAAGATAGTATGATTTCCTCGGGAAAAACTATAATTTCAACTGCAAAGCTACAGTTGCAGTGAGTAAAAAGATGTTTTAGAATAATAAAAGATGAAATCCCCCACCCGCAAGTCAACCTCCCCTCCAGTACCTTCTGAAAAAAAAGAACACGACAGATACACCCGGGCCCTGGTGCAGATGAGCAATGACGGCATCCTCGTTTTCGACGAGGATCGCTCCATCGCCTTCACCAACCAGATGGCCACCATACTGACGGGATATCCCCCAGAAGAGCTCTTGGGGAAGGATATCCGCTCCATCCTCGGCAACGCGGTGGAAGAGATCTTCGAGCAGCTCAAAGGCCCGGGGGATAAGGTGTGTCAGGAGGTACAGATCTCCACCGCCGGGGGCGAGCAGCGGGATATCTCCCTCTGCCTGGCCCAGGCCGAAGGGGGGACGGGTGAGGTTAAGGGGTGCGCCTATCTTACCGATATCACCGAACACAAGCGGTTTGAGGAACAACTCAAGGTCTCGGAGAAGCGGTACCGGGAGCTCTTCGAGCATGTGGGCGAGGGGCTCTTCATCAGCACCCCGGAAGGGAAGTTCGTGGATTGTAACCCGGCCCTCCTGGACATACTCGGCTATGAGGGCAAGGAGGACCTATTAAAGATAGATATCACCACGGATCTCTATGCGATCCCGGGAGAGCGCAAGGTCTTCCAACAGATGGTGGAGCGGGCCGGCACTGTCAAGGAGTGGGAGGTCGAGTTCAAGCGAAAGGACGGGGGGAGGATCACGGTGCTCCTCTCCGCCAATACCATCCGTTCAAGCGGGGGAAAGGTCGTCGGCTATGAGGGGATCATCATCGACATCACCCAGCGCAAGCAGTTGGAACGGGAGCTCAGGGAGACCAGCGACTTCATGAAGATGCTTATCGAAAGCTCTCCTTACGCCATTATCGTGACCGACATCAAGGGGAACATCATAGTCTTTAACAGGGCGGCCGAAGAGCTGCTCGGCCATAAGGCGGAAGAGGTGTCGGGGAGGATACACATCACGCAACTCTACCCTCCGGGTGTTGCCAAAGAGGTGATGAAGAAACTCCGCAGCCCTGACTATGGGGGCATCGGCAGGGTTACGGGTTCGGAGTTCAAGGTGGTGGATAAATGGGGGAAGGAGATACCCATACACCTCTCGGCCGCCCTCGTCTATCAGGATGGCCGGGAGGTGGCCTCGGTGGGGATCTTCACCGATCTCCGGCCCCGGCTCGTCATGGAACGGAAGCTTCAGGAGACCCATCTGCAGCTTATTCAGTTGGAGAAATTGAGATCCCTGGGTGAGATGGCGGCGGGGGTCGCCCATGAGATCAACAACCCGTTAGGGGGCATCCTTATTTATGCCAGTCTCCTGATGGAAAGACTCGAACCTGATGACGCCACGCGGGGAGACCTCGGGAAGATTGTTCATGAGACCACCCGGTGTAAGGAGATCGTGAAGAGTCTCCTTGAATTTGCCCGCCAGAGCGGTCCTAAAAAGGAACTGATCGAAGTCAACAGGGCCGTAACCGATGGTCTCGTCTTTCTGGAGAACCAGGCTACCTTCCATAACATCAAGATTTTTAAGGACCTTGATGCGTCCCTCCCCGCCATCTGGGGGAACTCCGGTCAATTGAAGCAGGTCTTCCTGAACATCATGATCAATGCGGCTGATGCCATGCACGGACGGGGTCTCCTGACGACCAAGACGTACGTTTCGGAAGATGGCAGCTCTATCATCATCGAGTTTACCGATACCGGCGGGGGTATTCCCGAGGATATCCTGCCCAGGATTTTTGATCCCTTTTTCACGACCAAAGACGTGGGCGAGGGGACAGGGCTGGGGCTCTCTATGTCGTACGGCATCGTGAGGGAGCACTACGGGAATATCGAAGTCGATACCGTGGCGGGGAGCGGGACGACCTTCCGGGTTGTTCTGCCGGTAGAATATAAAGGGGCACCTGCTCACGAAAATACGGGAAATTAATAAAAATTCTTGCGTCTCATCTCAAAATTGCTTACAGTAAGGGGCGCTTTTTCAATAGAAGAAGAGAAGGAGGGTTCCATGGGGTGGCGAGATCGGCTGCGCACGGGAAGCTTTCTCACGGTGGTGGAGGCCCTGCCCCCCAAGGGGGTAGATGTCAAGGGATTCGAGGAGCATCTGATTCCCCTGAAGGGGAGGGCGGATGCCATCGTGGTGCCTTCCCTTCAGGGAGGTGTCATGCGCATGAGCTCCTGGGGGGCGGGACGATACCTCCTCGACCAGGGGTACGAGCCGATATGTGAGATCTCATGCGCCCATCAGAATCGGGTGGCGATACAGGCGGAACTGCTCGGCACCTCACACGTGGGTATCGAGAATATTATGGCGGTCGCGGGGGATGATCCGAAGCTGGGAGATCACCCGGAGGCCAAGGCGGTGTTCGATATCGATCTTCTGGAGCTCTTGGGAGGAATAAGAAATCTCCAGGAGGGTCATGATATGAGCGGGGGAGACCTTGAAGGCTCTCCCCGTTTTTGCGTGGGGACAAAGGTCGACGCCAGTGCCCGCGGTCGCGGGCTCGATGACCAAATGCAGGCGATGGAACAGATGGCGGGGCTCGGCGCGGAGTTCTTCTGTACGACCTCTGTCTACGATCTCGCCCAGTTCAAGGCCTTCATGCAGAAGGCGAAGACCTTCGGTATCCCCGTTATCGCGGGCCTGATGGTGTTGAAGTCGGCCGGGATGGCGAGATACATAAACAAACACGTTGAAGGGGTAGTGGTCCCCGAGGAGATCATTGAGCGCTTGATGAAGGCACCCGATAAGATCATGGCCTCGATCGAGATAGCAGCGGAGATTATCAAGGGGATAAAAGGCCTGTGCCGGGGTGTAAGCATCATCGCCATGGGCTGGGAGGACAAGGTCCCCGCGATCTTGGATGCAGCGGAAGGGTAATGGGAAGCGATGCGCACATCGTCCGAAAGCCGAGGATACGGTGAGGTGAACAAAGGGCAATAACATCCTGTTGCTTTGAGGGGAGGAACAGATGTTTTTCACCATATCAGTATACCTTGCCCTGGCCATATTCGGAGCAGGGGTACTCTATAAAATCTTCACGTGGTTCCGGTCATCCATCAGCATCGGGACTGCCAACATTCCCCTCTCGACAAGGATCGTATCCACCCTCAAGGGGATCCTCCTGACGCTGGCGAGCGTCAAGATCTTCACCTTATTGAAAGTCTTTATCCTCGATGTCGTCCTGAATCGCCGGATCATGAGAGAGGATATTCTCAGGTGGCTCATGCACCTGTGCATCTACGGCGGATTTGTGCTCCTCCTTCTGATGCACGCCCTCGGACAATACACGAGCGCCGCCCTCTTTGACCCCTACTATTCGACCATCAATCCCTTCTTCTTTCTCAGGGACCTTTTCGGGGCCCTGGTCCTCGTGGGGATAGCTATTGCGATTTACCGGCGATTTATCGCCAGGATCCCGAGGCTGATGACGAAGCGGATGGACCTATACGCTATCTGCATCGTGGTGGTGATCGTGGTCTCCGGCATCGCGCTGGAGGGGACCAAGATGGCCTCCTACACCGTCTATCAACAGATGGTGGAGGACTACACCGTCATGAGCGAGCCGGAGGAGTCCGAGGCCCTCGAGGCCTATTGGGTGCAGGAGTTCGGCGTCGTCTCCCCGACAATGACTGGGCCCTTTGATGAAGGGACCCTGGCGCAGGGGAAAGAGCTCAATAGCATGACCTGCGCGGAGTGCCATTCCCAATCGCAGTGGGCCTTTACCGGCTATGGGGTGGCCAGGGTCATCAGGCCGATCGCCTTGTGGTTAGATAGCCTGAAGGCGCACCGCCTCTTGTGGTACATTCATATCTTCGCCTGCTTCATCGGGTTGGCGTACCTCCCCTTCAGCAAGATGTTTCACATCATCGCCAGTCCCCTGAGCCTGCTCGCCAACGCCGTTATGGAGCGCGGGAGATCAGACCCGGCCGCGATAGCCACCAGGCAGATGATGGAGCTCGATGCCTGTACCCATTGCGGGACCTGCACGGTGCGCTGCTCTGTCGGCGCGGCCCTGGAGGAGATCCCCAATATCAACATCCTGCCTTCCGAGAAGATCGCGTCCATCAAGGCGCTGGCCTCCGGCCGGAAGGTCACGCGGCAGGAGCTCAAGGCAATCCAGGAAGGGGTCTACCTCTGCACCAATTGCTACCGGTGTACGGTCGTATGCCCCGTGGGGATCAACCTGCAGGATTTGTGGTTCAATGTGCGGGAGGTGCTTCTGCAGCGTGGATTGCCGGAGCTTTCCCTGCTCTCACCCCTGTCCTTTTACCGCGGGCTCATGAGAGCGGAGATGGATCGCAGGGCGTATCACAAGCCCCTCCTGAAGACGCGCAAGGCCATTGCGGGCAAGGGCGATGTCATCCAGGGGCAGGATCAGGTGCTGCCCCTCCCGCAAAGGGACCGGGAATTCAAGAGCAGGCTCAACCTCTCCGCGCAGGCACGCACCTTCTCGGTCTGCTTCGGGTGCCAGACCTGCACCAATGCCTGCCCCGTTGTGGCCCATTACGAAAACCCCCAGGAGGCACTCGACCTGCTTCCGCACCAAATCATGCATGCGTGTGCATTGGGGCTCAGGGGTCTGGCCTTCGGGTCCGCCATGCTCTGGGATTGTCTGACCTGTTATCAGTGCCAGGAGCAGTGCCCCCAGGGGGTTGGCGTCACCGATGTGCTCTACGAGCTCAAGAATGTTGCCGTTGAGCATGTGGGTGCTTCACCAGCACACAGGATGAGCGCACGATGAAACAGTATGCCCTCTTTCTCGGCTGCACCATCCCGGCCCGGCTCCTACACTACGAGTCCGCCGCGAGGGCGGTCTTAGACCGGCTCGATGTCAGGGCAATCGAGATCAAGGAGTTTAATTGCTGCGGGTACCCGCTGCGGAACATCAATTTCGAAGCCTTCGTCCTGTTGTCGGCCAGGAATCTGGCCCTTGCCGAGCGCGCGGGGCTCGACATCATGGCGTTGTGTCAATGTTGTTTCGGGACCTTGAAGAAGGCCGATCTGCTGCTGAAGGAGCACGAATCACTGCGCACGGAGATGAACGCCATCCTTGCGAAAGAGGGGCTGCACTATGAGGGGGGGGTCGAGGTGAGGCACCTCCTCCAGGTCCTCTACCACGAGGTCGGCATCAAGGCGATCAAGAGGCACATAGCGAGGCCTTTTGCAGGGCTGAGCATTGCGGCGCACTATGGCTGCCATGTCCTGCGCCCGAGCCCAGTCGTCCAATTTGACGATCCCGTCTCCCCTACCCTCTTTGACGAACTGGTCAAGGCCACCGGCGCTGAAAGCGTCTTTTGGCAGCGGAGGCTCGAATGCTGCGGCGCCCCCCTGAGGGGGGTCAATGACGAGCTCTCGATGGCCCTGACCAAAAAAAAGCTCGACGACGGCAGGGGTGCAGGGGCGGACTATCTCTGCGTGGCCTGCCCCTACTGCCAGATCCAGTTCGACACCGTGCAGGGGGGCATGTCCGCGAAAGGCGGACAGAACCATCGACTTCCCACCCTGCTCTACCCCCAGCTCCTCGGCCTCTGCATGGGGATCGATAAAGGGGTACTCGGTCTCGAAGCGAACCAGGTCCCGCTCCAGGGCATCGAGGGTTTTTTGGCCGAGGGGAGGAAGGGGCATTCGGCAGGCTCACCCCAACCGAGTGAAGCGGGGCGTCAGAAAGGTGCTCAAAAATCAAGGGGGGAGGCGTAAGCTGAAGGGTCATGGGCCCTGATGCAGTGACCGAATGGCTGCGAAGCGAAAGAAAGAAATTCCCGAAACAAAGAAAATAGGGGCGGTCCTCGTCGCGGGGGGCGGCATCGGGGGGGTACAGGCCTCCCTCGACCTGGCGAATGCGGGCTTCAAGGTCTATCTCGTGGAGTCCTCCCCGGCCATCGGGGGGAGGATGGCCCAGTTGGACAAGACCTTCCCGACCAACGACTGCTCCATGTGTATCCTCTCGCCGAAACTGGTCGAGTGCGGCCGGCATCCGGACATAGAGCTCCTCACGTACTCGGATTTAGTTGCCGTGGACGGCGCGCCGGGCAACTTCCGGGCCAGGGTGCTCAAACGCCCCCGGTATATCAACGAAGAGCTCTGCACCGGCTGCGGCACCTGCCAGGAGAAGTGTCCCAGCAAGACGCAGAGCGAGTTTGACGAGGGGCTCGGGGAGAGAAAGGCGATCTATGTCCCCTACCCTCAGGCCATACCCAAGACACCGGTCATCGACACGGAGATCTGCACCTATTTTCTCAAGGGAAAGTGCCGGGTATGCGAGAAGATCTGCCCTGCCAAGGCAGTGGACTTTGAGCAAAAGCCCAAAGAGGTGGAGATCGAGGTGGGGGCGGTGATCCTCGCCACGGGATACGAGGTCTTCGACGCACGGCTGAAGGCGGAATATGGATACGGGCGGTATACAAATGTGGTCAGCAGCATCGAGTTTGAGCGGATCCTCTCCGCCTCAGGGCCGTATGGAGGGGAGATCCAGCGCCCGTCGGACAACGGGCATCCCCAAAAGATCGCCTGGATACAGTGCGTGGGTTCACGGGATACCAGCCTGGGCAACGACTACTGCTCGTCGGTCTGCTGCATGTACGCGACCAAGGAGGCCATTATCGCCAAAGAGCACATGGACCGTATCGAGCCCACCATCTTTTACATAGACATCCGGGCCTTCGGCAAGGGATTCGACAGCTACTACGAGCGGGCCAGGGGGGAGCAAGGGGTCAGGTACATCCGGTCTATGGTCTCCCAGGTGCGAGAGGACCCCGAGACCAACAACCTCTGGATCACCTATGTGGATGAGGCCGGCGGGTTGCAGCACGAGGAATTTCACCTCGTGGTCCTCTCGGTGGGGTTGTGCCCTGCCCCGTCTTCCCGGGGGCTGGCCAAGAGGCTCGGCATAGCGCTTGAGCCCCACGGATTTTGCGCCACCACCCCGTTTGCCCCGCTGGCGACCTCCCGGGCGGGGGTCTATGCCTGCGGGGCCTTTCAATCACCGCAGGATATACCCGAGACCGTGGCCCAGGCCAGCGGCGCGGCAGCAGCGGCAACAGCGGGCATCTCCGCGGCGCGGGGGGAGCTCCTCAAGCAACAGGAATACCCCCCGGAGCGCGACGTCGGGGCGGAGGAACCCCGGATCGGGGTCTTTGTCTGCCACTGCGGGATCAATATCGCCGGCGTGGTGGATGTGGTGGCGGTGCGGGAGTACGCCCGCACCCTCCCCCACGTGGTCTATGCCGCAGACAACCTCTTTACCTGCTCCCAGGATACCCAGGAGCGGATCAGGGAGGTGATTCACCAGGAGCGGCTCAACCGCGTGGTGGTCACCGCGTGTTCACCGCGGACCCACGAGCCCCTGTTCCAGCAGACCCTGAGGGAATCGGGGCTGAACCCCTATCTCTTCGAGATGGCCAACATCCGCGACCAGTGCTCCTGGGTCCACATGCGGGACAAAGAGGGGGCGACCCAGAAGGCCAAGGACCTGCTGAGGATGGCCGTGGCCAATGCCGGCCTCTTGGAGTCCCTCGAGCGGCAGCACATCCCCATCCGCAAGCGGGCCCTGGTGATCGGGGGAGGGCTGGCCGGGATGACGGCGGCCCTGGGTTTTGCCGAGCAGGGGTTTGAGGTCACCCTGGTGGAGCGGGAGGCGGAGCTGGGGGGCATCATGCGCCATATTCACTACACCCTCTCCGGGCAGGATCCGCAGGCCTTCCTGCAGGAGCTGATCGGCAAGGTCATGGCCCACCCCTCCCTCCAGGTGATCACCAATGCCGAGGTCGTAGACCATGAGGGGATACAAGGGAACTTCTCCACCGGCGTCATGATCGCCCCTGCCATGACGTACCGCAAGCTGGAGCACGGGGTGACCGTCCTGGCGACCGGTGGGGAGGAGTACAAGCCTCAGGAGTACCTCTACGGGGAGCACCCGAGCTGCATTACCCAGCTGGAGCTCGAGGAGCAAATTGCCACTGGCGAGCTGGACCCGAAGAAACTGGGCCGCGTCGTGATGATCCAGTGTGTGGGGTCGCGCACAGAAGAGCGCCCCTCGTGCAGCAGGATATGCTGTGCCGTGGCGATCAAGAACGCCCTCAAGCTCAAAGAGTTGGCCCCGGACCTCGATATCCATATCCTCTATCGTGACATCCGGACCTACGGGCTCCTTGAGCAGTACTACACCCGGGCCAGGGAACAGGGCGTTGCATTTACCCGGTACATCCCCGAGCGCGCACCCACGGTGCAGGATGGCCAGGGGGGTGCAGGGAAGGTCTCGATCCGGGTCTGGGACGACGCCTTCAGGGCGAATCTCGTCATTGAGGCCGATCTGCTCGTCTTGAGTGCGGCAGTCATCCCGGGTGAGAACGAGGAGTTCGCGGCCCTGTTCAAGGTCCAGCGGACCCTGGAGGGGGCCTATCTCGAGGCCCACATAAAGCTGCGGCCTGTTGATTTCGCCCGGGAGGGGCTCTACATGTGCGGCCTTGCCCACGCGCCGAAGCTCATGGATGAGAGCATCTCCCAGGCCCAGGCGGCAGTAGCCAGGGCAGCCACCCTCCTTTCCAAGGACGAGATAGAGGTGGGAGGGGTCATCGCCCGGGTCGATCCGGAGCTTTGCGCCGCGTGCCTCATCTGTGTGCGGGCCTGCCCCTATACCGTGCCCGTTATCGGTGAAGACGGCTATTCCGTGATAGACCCGGCCAAGTGTCAGGGGTGCGGCAACTGTGCGGCCGAATGTCCCCAGCGGGCGATTCAGCTCCAGCACTACCGGGATGAACAGCTTATCGCCAAGGTGATCGCCCTGGCCGAGGAGCACACGCATGGCGTTTGAACCCCAGATCCTCGCCTTCTGCTGCGAGCATTGAGCCTATTCGGCAGCGGACCTGGCAGGTTCGATGAGAAGGAGCTATCCTGCGAATGTCAAGCTCGTCAGGGTCCCCTGTACGGGGAGGGTCGATGACGTGCACCTCCTCAGGGCCTTTGAAGAGGGGATGGATGGGGTGTATGTGGCAGGCTGTCTGGAGGGGGAATGCCATTTTCTGAGGGGTAATTTGCGGGCCAAGAAGCGGGTGGAACACGTGAAGGGGATTCTGATAGCCCTGGGGATCAACCCCGAGCGGCTCCAGATGTATAATCTCTCGGCGGCCATGGGGGGAAGGTTTGTGGAGATCGCCCAGGAGATGACGGAAAAGGTGAGGGCCCTGGGCCCGACCCCTGTCAAGACGGGGGAGGGGCGGGAATTTTTCGAGGAACAAGGGGAGGAAAAACAGCCATGATCGTTGCGGAGGCCAAGCCAATAGAAGATGTTATAGCGATGATCGATCGATACGACAAGATCATCCTGGCCGGGTGCAAGGAATGCGTTGCCGTCTGTGCGGCAGGGGGGGAGAAGGAGGTCCAGCTCCTCGCCTCGGCCCTGCGGACGGCGAGAAAGACCGCAGGCAGGGAGCTCGAGATCCGGGAGGTGACCCTGGAGCGGCAGTGCGACCCGGAGTTCGTGGAGCAGATCCGGGGCTTTGCCGGGGACTACCAGGCCATCCTCTCCATTGCCTGCGGGGTGGGGGTCCAGTACATGGCCGAGCACTACAAGCAGATCCCCGCCCTCCCCGGCTTGAATACCTCCTTTATGGGGGGGTCACTGGAGCAGGGGATCTGGAGCGAGCGGTGTCAGGGGTGCGGGGCCTGCGTGCTGCACCTCACCGGGGGGATCTGCCCCATCACCCGCTGTTCGAAGAGCCTGCTTAACGGCCCGTGCGGCGGCTCCGCCAACGGAAAGTGCGAGGTGAGTCCTGAGATGGAGTGCGGCTGGCAGCTCATCATCGACCGCCTCAAGGCCCTCGGGGAGTTTGAGGCGAGGTTTACCGAGCTCTTCCCTATCAGGGATTGGTCCACGAGCAGGGACGGGGGACAGCGAAAGATCGTGAGGGAGGATCTCAAGCAATGAAGACGGAAAGCCGCCTGCAGAAAGTCCTGGAGACGGGTGCGTTCGCCGTCACCTCGGAGTGCGGTCCTCCCCGCGGGGCCGACCCCGATGTGATCCGCGAGAAGGGAAAGCTGCTCAAAGGCGTCGTCGATGCGGCGAACATCACCGACTGTCAGACCTCCGTGGTCAGGATGTCGAGCCTCGCATCGTGTCTGATCCTCAAGGAGATGGGGTTTGATCCCATCCTCCAGATGGTGACGAGGGACCGCAACCGCATCGCCATCCAGAGCGATATCCTGGGGGCGGCCGCCCTGGGGATCAACAACATCCTGTGCCTGTCCGGGGACCACCAGCGCTTCGGCGATCACCCCCAGGCCAAGAACGTCTATGATATCGATTCCATCCAGCTCATCATGACGGTGAAGAAGATGAGGGATGAGGGGCGGTTTCTCAACGACGAGGAGTTGACCAAGCCCCCGAAGCTCTTTATCGGGGCGGCGGCCAACCCCTTTGCCGCCCCCTTCGAGATCAGGGCCCTGCGGCTGGCCAAAAAGGCCGCGGCAGGGGTGGAGTTTATCCAGACCCAGTGCATCTTTAACCTCGACCGCTTCGCCGAGTGGATGCGCCAGGTGGTCGATATGGGGCTGCACGAAAAGGTCTCCATCCTGGCCGGGGTCACCCCGCTGAAGTCCGTCGGGATGGGAAAGTACATGAAGAACCTGGTGCCGGGGATGGACGTGCCCGATGAGGTCATCGAGCGGCTCAAGGGGGTGGAGAAGGAGAAACAGGGTGCTGAGGGGATCAAGATCTGCATCGAGAGCATTCAGCACCTGCGGGAGATGGAGGGGGTGCGCGGTGTCCATATCATGGCCATCGAGTGGGAGGAAAAGGTCAAAGAGATAGCTGAGGGTGCCGGCCTGCTTCCGAGGCCGAAGGTATAAAAAAGCAGAGGGAGGAAAAGCAATGGCACAGAAGATTCTGATAGTTGATGATGATCCTGATTTGGTTGAGGCCGTTTCCATTATCCTGGAGAGCAAGGGGTATGCGGTGGTTGCCGCCTATGGCGGGGTTGAGGGTTTGGAAAAGGCCCGGACCGAGAAGCCCGATCTCATCGTCCTCGATGTGATGATGCCGGACAAGGATGGGTATGAGGTCTGCAAGGAGCTCAAGGCAGACGCAAAGTGTAGTTCCATCCCCATCCTTCTCCTGACCGCCGTGGTCTCCAAGATACCCAGCACCAAGTATACGCAGCAGATGGGGATGCAGACGGAGGCCGATGACTACGTCGACAAGCCGGTGGAACCGGACGAGCTGGTCAGGAGGATAGAGGCCCTTATCGCTAAGTAGACTGTCCCGCTAAGGACGGGACTTGAGGGGTCAATCCCGCACCTTACTTTAGATTTTATGGACTGCGGGATCTGTCGCCACGCGACACCCCGCCTGGCTAAAGAGCCACCTTCGGCATAAAAATATCCGAATGGTAGGGGGCCGCAAAGCGGGAGGATAGGACCCGGGGAGGGCGCTGTGGGTGAGAAGAGTAAGATCCTGATGATCGACGACGAGGCCGTGATGCGCGACGGTTGCAGCCGTATCCTCGCCGATGACGGGTGCGAGGTCCTGACTGCACCCAACGGGGAGGAGGGCCTGGCGGCCATCAAGGCGGACCCCGGGGGCTACGAGGTGGTCCTCCTGGACCTCAAGATGCCGGGGTTAAGCGGCATGGAGGTGCTGGAGCAGGCCCGGGAGGTCAACCCCGCCCTCCTGATCGTAGTCGTCACCGGCTACGCGACGGTCGATTCGGCCGTCGAGGCCATGAAGAAAGGGGCCTACGACTTCCTCCCCAAGCCCTTCACGCCGGACCAACTCCGCCTCATCGTCAGCCGGGCCCAGGAAAAGTGGAGGCTGCAGCTGGAGGCCGAGCAGCTGCGGGCGGAGGCGGCCCGCAGCCTCAGGGACGTGGCCACGGAGAAGAGCAAGGTGAGGACCATCGTGCACTGCATGGCGGACGGGATCCTGGTGACCGACAGGGAGGGGCGGATTGTGCTCACCAACCCGGCGGCCGGGAGGATGCTGGGGATCGACACCCATGCGTGCCTGGAGAAGCCCCTGCAAGAGGCTATCGGGAATGAAAAGCTCATCGAGGCCGTCGCGGGGGTGGTGGAGCCGGCGAACCCCGAGGTGACCACCATCTCCCAGGAGCTCCGGATCGGGGATTCCCTCATCAGGGCCCACACAGCAGCGGTCAAGAGCGAGGAAAAGGAGGTGTTGGGGACGGTCACGGTCCTGGAGGACATGACCTATCTCCTGGAGCTTGACCGCATGAAGGGGGATTTTATCGCCATGGTCTCCCATGAGCTCCGCTCCCCCATCTCGGCCGTCGTACAGAACATCAACCTGATCCTGGACGGCCTGGTCGGTGAGACCACGGAAAAGCAGCGGCATCTCCTTTCGAGGGCCAAGGAGCGCTCCAAGGGGCTCCTCGATCTCGTCGCCGACCTCCTGGAGATATCCCGGATAGACGCCGGAGTAGCCGTGCAGTGCAAGGAGCCCCTCCAGGTGGAGGAGGTGGTGCGCACGGTGGTGGAGCTGATGGAGGGGGAGGCGCGGGCCCAGAAGATCTCCCTCGCTGTGCAGCTTGATTCCTCCCTCCCCCCGGTCCTGGGGGACAGGGACAACCTGGAGGGGGTGTTCACCAACTTGGTGAGCAACGCCATCAAATATACGCCGGAAGGCGGCGCGGTAACCATAGAGGCGTGCGCCGACGGCGACTACGTCAAGACGGTGGTCAGGGACACCGGCATCGGCATCTCGGAAGAGGACCTGCCCCGGATCTTCGACAAGTTCGCCCGGGTCAGGTCGGAGAAGACCCGGGGGATCGTGGGGACCGGGCTGGGCCTTGCCATCGTCAAGAACATCCTCGAGGCCCATCTCGGTTCTATTTCAGTGGAGAGCGAGGAGGGGAAGGGAACTGCCTTTACCGTGCTCTTGCCCCGGGAGACGTGATAACGGAAAGCGCGGGAGGGGTAGGAGGGTTTATATGAAAATGTTAGAAAATCACCTTGCCATCTCCTCTCCCCTGTCGAAGATCTGGCCAAAAGGCCACCTTCGGCCGCCGTCTTTGTGGCGGGGGTGGGAGAGGGAGTTGAAATGAGGGCCGGTCAATAGCTCTCAGGCGTCTCGTTGGTGAGATACTTGGCTACTACCGTTTGGAGAGAGCAGGGGGCCGGCTTCCCCCGGTAGATCAGTTCCAGCGCCTTCAAATCAGATTCCCACATGACATCGCCGGGCGCGAGCACACAGGTGCTGCCGGGCTCGTGCTGCGTGTAGAGTGCATCGTCTTTGTAATAGAAATGCTCCTCTGCGTTTTGATGGACAGGAAAGGCGCGCATGAAGGGGGGTATATCGCTCGGCTTGAACCAGAGCTTGATCTCGTGCTCGGCCTCCTGGGGGGTTGCCGAGGCGTGTATCAGGTTGTCCATGCGCTCCCCGATGACGTTTCCCTTCGCGTCGGTCAGCGGCACGACGGTCCCCAGGGAGCGGATACAGCCGGGTCGCTCCTGTCTCGCATCGTGGGGGTTGGTGGGCCCGGCGAGGTCCCGGACCTTTTTGACGGCGTCCGGGCCCTGGTACACGATGGCGATGACCCGCTGTTTGTGCGGCGCGTCAGGGTAGTGGATGCGCCCCAAGATGTACTCGATGAGCGAGGGGTAGAATATCTTCCCCCGGTGCTCAGCATAGTGTTCCTCTGCCAGTATCCGGGAGACGCAGACCACCTTGGTGCCGGCAAAGCGCAGGCCGCTGTGGAATTCGGAGAGCTGGGACAGCACATAGCCGGTTAGGGAGTTCTTCAGGGCGTCCGGCTTGATGAGGACGAGGGTCTGATCGAGTTCCTTGCTCTTCATGGTCAATTCCTCACTTAAATTGCACGCCAATAGATACCAGAGGGGGAGGTGATTGTCAAGACGAGGGCGCGAACTTCAAAAACTGCACAAAACCGAGGATACAGAGTTCCCCCATCTGCTTCCGAGATAAGAGATTGACAATAATTGATATTTCTGATTTAATTAGTATGAAAATATGAATTATAAAATTGGAGGAAAAATGAAGGTATCTGAACGAGGCCAGGTAACCATCCCCAAAAAGTTGCGGGACCGTTACGGACTCCACGCAGAGGTGGAAATCGATTTTGTGCCTGATGAGGATGGCATCCGGGTCAGAAAACGCACTGCTGCCGCCCACCCGGTCCGAGAGGTTTTTGGAATCCTCAACCGCCCTGCTGAGGTCGATACCTATATCGAGGAGATCAGGGGCAGGTGATCACCGCTGTCGATACCAATGTCTTGCTCGATGTCTTTCTGCCTGATCCCCAGTGGGGAAAGCAGTCCCTGCGCGCACTCGAGGCGGCGTATGATCAAGGAGCCCTGGTTATGTGCTCCATTGTTTATGCCGAGCTCGTTCCCCAATTTGAAGACAGATCCCTTCTGGATGCCGCATTGCATAAGATCAAGTGTACCATCGAACCTCTTGACCGCGATTGCGCATTCCTCGCTGGACAGCGCTGGGGTCTCTACCGCAAACAAGGTGGCAAGCGGGAGCGCATTATCACTGATTTTCTCATTGGGGCTCATGCCCTCAAGCGCGCAGACCGCTTTCTCACCAGAGACCGGGGGTTTTACCGTCGATACTTTCAGGAGCTTACACTTTTTAAAACACCTTGAGCGGGCATGTGGAGCGGAATGAAATACTGTCCAAGCTGGAAGAAATCGAATTTGTCAAAAAGTTCGCTGAAGATGTCTATACCTATCTCAAAGACAACACATTGTTATAGCTACCTGCATTGATTGAGATAGCAGAGAGGCATGATGGGGCAAAACGAACGGAAGGAAACGAAGATAAGGGCCTTCGACAAAAGGCATCATATCCGCACGCTGTCAGTCCCCGATGTTGCGCTTGGCGATGATTGCAAGGCTGACAGCGCAGTAGAGGTGCTGGTTGCCTTTGCTCAGGACCATATACCCGGGCTCATGCGATTTGCCGGCATGCAACAGGAGCTGGGCGAGATCCTTGGATGCCAGGTGGAGATAAAAACGGCGCAGGACCTGAGCCAGTATTACCAGCAGCAGCACCTTGACCCCGAGGAGGGGCCGTTTGCAAAGGGATTGCGCGGTCCGTGGAAATATTTCTTGTGAGGGGTTGCCCCAGACCGCCGCATGAAATCGAGCGTGTTGTCCCCGAAATCCCCCCCCGTAACCCAAAGAACCCAAAGCAAAAATCCCCTTTGACAAATATTATATATAGTATTATATAATTATACAATAGTATAACATTCTAA
>CAZFIR010000054.1:0-7427 GCA_964519535.1 uncultured Thermodesulfobacteriota bacterium
CCCGGAAAACTACTTTGCCGAGGTCGAGCAAGCGGCATTCTCTCCGGCTAACTTTGTGCCCGGGATCGCCGCTTCTCCTGACAAGATGCTCCAGGGGCGTCTCTTCTCATATCACGACACCCATATCCATCGGTTGGGTCCGAATTACCATCTCTTGCCGATCAACCGGCCCAAGGCAGCGGTGACTTACTACCAGCGTGACGGGTTTATGACTGTTGGCGACAACGGCGGGGGGAGCCCGAACTATTACCCCAACAGCTTCGGCGGTCCTGAACCCGACCCCGATGCCGGTGAGCCGCCGTTCGAGGTTTCCGGGCAGGCGGGGCGTCATCCCTACACCCATCCCAACGACGATTTCTTCCAGTCCGGGGAGCTCTATCGCCGCGTGATGACTGATGAGGACCGCGACCATCTCATCGGCAACATCACCGCCCACCTGGGTAACGCGCAGAAGCGCATTCAGTTGCGTCAGGCAGCAGTCTTCTATAAGGCTGATCCTGAGTATGGGAGTCGCGTTGCCGAAGGATTGGGGCTGGATACGAAAGAGGTGAAACGCCTCGCGGAGATGTCTCAGGAGGATCGGGCCAAAGCCACCCAAGGGACGTGAGTACACGTGAAACAATCCTTGCGCTTAGTTTTTTTGGGGAAATAGTTGATCATACCCGTTGAAAGCGATATAGTCTGATATATATTTAATGAAAACCGACTGTGAGGATACTAATGGATACCAAGGTCTTTCGCAAAATCAGCTACGGCGTTTACATCGTGACTTCGCAAGAGGGAGACCGCATCAATGGCCAGGCGGCCAATGGAGTGATGCAGGTATGCTCCAGGCCACCGACAATCGCCATTGCCATCAATAAAGAAAACCTCACTCATGCGTTCATCCAAAAAAGCGGCGTATTCGCCATTTCGATCCTTGCCCAAGATGCCCCCCTGAGCCTCATCGGGAGATTCGGCTTCAAATCGGGGAGAGAGGTGGACAAATTCGAGGGGGGCACCCACCGTCTGGGGAAAAATGGTTGCCCCATCATTGCAGAGCACACCGTAGGCTATCTTGAGGGGAAGGTGACACAGCAGCTCGATGCGGGAACGCACACGATCTTCATGGGGGAGGTGCTGGAGGGGGAACTCCTCAATGATGGGAAGCCAATGACCTACGCCTATTATCACGAGGTGAAGGGTGGAACCACTCCTAAGACGGCCCCTACCTATATAGAAACCAAAAAAGAGAAGAAGGAGGAAGGAAAAATGAAAAAGTATAGGTGCACGGTATGCGGCTATATCTACGATCCTGGAGCGGGCGATCCGGACAACGGGGTCCCCCCTGGTACCCCTTTTGAGAAGCTGCCGGACGATTGGACCTGCCCGGTGTGCGGGGCAACCAAGGACCAGTTCGAGCCTGAAGCATAGCGGATTGTGAGGTAAAGACATGAAGACAGAGCTCAAGAAGGGGATCTACTGGGTTGGCGCCATAGACTGGAACATCAGGGATTTCCACGGATACAGCACCCACAAAGGATCAAGCTATAACGCCTATCTCGTCGTGGGGGAGAAGATTGCCCTGGTGGACACGGTCAAGGCCCCCTTTTTCGCGGAGATGATGGGGAGGATCAAGGAGATCATCCCCTTGGAAAAGATTGATTATCTCATCGTCAACCACGTGGAGATGGACCATTCCGGCTCCCTGCCTCTGTTCAAACAGGCCCTGCCCAAGGTGGAGGTCGTGTGCAGCCCCAGGGCCGAGGGAGAGCTCAAACTCCACTATGGAGGCACAATCCCTCTTCAGGTAGTCAAGACAGGGGACACCCTGCAATTAGGGGGAAAGACCTTGACCTTCGTAGAGATACCCATGGTCCACTGGCCGGATTCCATGGTGACCTACATCAAGGAGGCAAAGGTCCTCCTGCCCAACGATGCCTTTGGTCAACACATAGCCTCCACGGAGCGGTTCGACGATGAACTGGGGTGGGAGGCGATCCGCCCTGAGGCGCAGAAGTACTATGCCAACATCGTCATGCCCTATGGGCCCCAGGTCCTCAAGGCCCTGGAGGCCTTGCAGGGGATTGAGATCGAGGTCATCGGCCCGAGCCATGGTATCATCTGGAGGCGGCACATACCGGAGATTACGGCGACCTATGAACGGTGGGCCAAGGGGGAAACGGAGCAAAAGGCCCTGGTCGTCTACGACACCATGTGGGGGTCCACGGAACAGATGGCCAAGGCGATCTATCAGGGACTTGTGGAGGAAGGGGTGTCTGCCAAGCTCTACCGGCTGGCCATCTCGGATAATTCCGACATCGTGCAAGAGCTCTTGGAGACCCGGGGATTGTTACTCGGCTCTCCAACCCTCAATAACGGCGTCTTCCCATCTGTGGCCGAGTTCTCCTGCTATATAAAGGGCCTGCGTCCCAAGGGGAGGATCGCTGCGGTCTTCGGCTCGTATGGATGGGGCAAGGGGGCGATGACCAAGGCCCTGACAGCAGACCTCAAGGCCGCGGGGATGGAGGTGTCCGAGGAGCTACAGGTGCAATTCGTCCCTGATCAAGACGCCCTTAAAAACTGTGAGGCATTGGGCCGGCGTGTGGCCCAGCGGATAAAAAATCCCCAATAAGTTAAGGAGGGCAGCATGGACATCAAGATCTTCACCACCCCGACGTGACCCTACTGTCACAGGGCGAAGGAGTTCCTTTCGCAACAGGGGGTCAGTTATGAGGAACGAGACGTCACTCAAGATTCGCAGGCCCGGGAGGAGATGGTTCAGCTTTCGGGCAGGATGGCCGTACCGGTGATCGTGATCGACGGCGAAGTCATGGTGGGTTTTGATCAGAAGGCAATTGAAGAAAAACTACAAGCGAAAGGGAGTTAGCATGACGACAAGGAGGGTTGTGGCGACACTCATCGCCTTGATGTGGCCCTGTTGTGCCCTGGCAGCCGGGATCAGCTCAGCCACGAGCGATTGCCTTGAATGTCATCGCTCAACCACCCCCGGGGCGGTTGCCGACTGGGAACGGAGTCGACACGCCCAGGTCACCCTGAAGGAAGCAATGGCAAGGCCATCACGAGAAAGGAGAGTCTCTTTGTCGCAGACACCGAAGGGGTTGGCAGATGTGGTGATCGGCTGCGCCGAATGCCACAATCAAAATCCCCGAAAGCATCAGGATACCTTTGAACATGAGGGCTATAAGGTCCATGTGGTCGTCACCCCGAAGGACTGCGCCACCTGTCATCCCACCGAGGTGAAACAGTACATCCAGAACCTCATGTCCCACGCCCATGGTAACCTCAATAAGAATCCCGTCTACCACGACTTGATGGAGTTCACCAATGGTGTTGCGACCTATGAAGATATGAAGATCAGCTATAAAAAACCCGACGCCCAGACCTCTGCCGAATCCTGTAACTATTGTCACGGCACCAAAGTAGAGGTGAAGGGAACCAAGGCCAGGGATACGGAGTTTGGGGAGATGGCATTCCCCATCTTGGGGGGATGGCCCAATCAGGGTGTGGGGAGGATAAATCCCGATGAGAGTATGGGTTCCTGTACCGCTTGTCATACCAGGCACCAGTTCTCTATCCAGATGGCCAGAAAACCCTATACGTGTGCCGAATGCCACCAGGGTCCTGATGTCCCGGCGTACAAGGTCTATATGGTCAGCAAACACGGTAACATCTTCTCATCCCTTGGTGGACAATGGAATGTTGAGGCCGTGCCCTGGACAGTAGGCAAAGACTTCACCGCGCCGACCTGTGCCGCCTGCCATGCCAGCCTCATCGTCACTGAGGATGGTAACGTAGTGGCAGAGAGGACCCATCGGATGAACGACCGACTTCCGTGGAGGCTCTTCGGCCTGATCTACGCCCACCCCCACTCCAAGTCCCCTGATACCACTATCATAAAAAATAAGGCCGGCCTTGCCTTGCCCACAGAGCTCACCGGAGAACCGATGGCCACGTATCTGATCGACGCTCAGGAGCAAGGAAAGAGGCGCAAGACTATGGAGAAGGTCTGTCTTGCATGCCACCATGACGGATGGGTGGCAGGACAGTGGAGCCGATTCGAAAACACCATCAAGACCACCAACGAGTCGACTGTGGCCGCTACCAAGCTCATAATGGCCGCCTGGGACACGGGTGTTGCCAAGGGGCTTGCCGAGGACGACAGCATCTTCAACGAGGCTATTGAGAAGAAGTGGGTCGAGCACTGGCTCTTCTTTGCCAACTCTACCCGTTTTTCCTCGGCCATGGCTGGTGCCGACTACGGCGTCTTTGCCAATGGCCGCTGGTATATGAACAAGAATATACAGGAGATGGCCGACTGGCTCGAATTCAAGCGGCAGAAGACGAAGTGAACATGTACGAACTGATTATAGTAGGGGCAGGACCAGCAGGCATAACCGCCGGTGTCTATGCTGCTCGAAAGCGCATGCATTTCCTGATGATCGCCGCGGACATCGGCGGCCAGACATCGTTGAGCTGGGACGTCGAGAATTATCTTGGATACCAATTCATTACCGGCCCGGAGCTTGTCCAAAAATTTAAAGAGCACCTTGATCACTTTGATGCGGAGGTAAAGGAGGGCGAAAACGTAACCCTCGTAGAAAAATCAGATAACAACGTAAACATAAAAACAGATAAGGTGGAATATGCCGCGCAGACCGTAATAATCGCGTCGGGAAGAAGGCCCAGAAAGCTCGGGGTGCAGGGCGAGGATGCATTTCAGAATAAGGGAATTACCTACTGCGCTACGTGTGACGCTCCCCTGTTCGCCGACATGGATGTCGCTGTCATCGGTGGAGGCAATGCAGGCCTGGATGCGACATTACAATTAACCAAAATTGCAAAAAAGATATACCTCATAGAAGTAAACCCCCAATTGTCAGCAGATCGAGTGCTCATAGAGAAGGCCCAAGAAAGCGGAAAGGTAACCTTTTACACGGACACCACGGTAAATCGAATCTACGGAGACACCCTGGTCCAGGGATTGGAAATAGTCAAGGGCGATAAAGTGGAAGATCTCGCTGTCGGTGGCATCTTTGCCGAGATAGGCTCGACCCCCGCATCGGATTTTGTCCAGGGTGTGAAAAAAAATGAAAGGGGAGAAATAATAGTCAATTGTAGCTGTGAAACCGACATCACCGGCATCTTCGCTGCCGGTGATGTCACCAATGTCTTTGCCAAACAAATTATTGTAGCCTGTGGCGAGGGGGCAAAGGCAACCCTTGCGGCCTTTGATTATGTGAACAGAACACAAGGGTAAACAGAGGAATCTACTCCCCAAAACGGGGGGTTATAACAACACAGACATAAGGAGGGTACTATCATGACAGAAAGGCTCCAGACCTACAAGTGTGAAGTCTGCGGCAATATCGTAGAGGTCCTTCATGAGGGGGCTGGTGAACTCGTGTGCTGTGGACAGCCTATGAAGCTCCTCGTGGCAAACACCATTGACGCCGCCAAAGAAAAGCACGTGCCGGTAATAGAAAAGACCGCCAACGGTGTCACGGTGAAGGTGGGAAGTGCACCCCATCCCATGGAGGAGAAACACTACATCGAATGGATCGAGATCATAGCAGATGGCAAGGCCTATCGGCAGTTTTTGAAACCGGGGGACCCACCCGAAGCCACATTTGATATCCAGGCGAATAAGATCGAGGCCCGTGAGCACTGTAATATACACGGGCTGTGGAAGGCCCTGTGAGGCCAGCCGTACAATGGATGATCAACACGGGGGTGTCTTGAACATCCTCATCGGCGGGGAGGCAGGACAGGGCTTGGTAACGGTCGGCCAGATACTGGCTAAGGGGCTCGTGCGCAGCGGCTATTCCATCTGCGTGACCCAGGACTATCAATCTCGGATTCGGGGCGGGCACAATACCTTCGCCATCAGGGTGGGCATTAACGAGGTGAAGGCCCCCCAGGAGTCCATCGACCTGTTGGTCGCCCTCACTGCGGAGACAGTGGGGCTTCATCGGGATCAGTTGTCAGCTCACGGGCTCATCGTCATCGATGAAGCCCTCGATATCAAAGACGACGCCCTCTTGAAGATACCTTTCAGCCAGTTGGCTCCGGATCAGTACACGAATATCGCCGCACTGGGCGTGGTCTCTGCCCTCCTCGGTCTCGATAAAGATGCAGTCGCCCAAACGGTGGGCGATTTCTTTGGCAAGGCCCACCAGGTAGCCGCTGAGAAAAACAGGCGCGTTTTAGAAGAATCGTACCGATGGGCTGCTGGAGGGGCAGTGGTCTTCGAAAGACTACCCCCCATCGCCAACACGCCGCAGCGCATGGTGATGAACGGAAACGAGGCCATTGCCCTCGGGGCCGTGACAGCAGGTGTGAAATTCTACTCTTTCTATCCCATGACCCCCGCTACCTCCATCTCCTTGAATCTGGCTAGGTGGGCAAAAGAGTTAGGAATCGTCGTGGAGCAGGCCGAAGACGAGATCGCAGCCATCAACATGGCCTTAGGGGCGTCTTTTGCCGGGGCGCCGAGCATGGTGGGTACGTCCGGCGGCGGGTTCGCCCTGATGGCAGAGGGTGTGAGCCTGGCGGCCATGACCGAGACCCCTGTGGTCATCGTCGTGGCCCAGCGCCCGGCACCGGCCACCGGCCTTCCCACCCGCACCGAACAGGCCGATCTGGAATTTATCCTTCACGCCGGCCACGGGGAGTTCCCGCGGGCCATCTTTGCGCCCGGCTCCATTGAGCAGTGCTTCGAGCTGGCACAGAGGGCCTTGCAAATAGCCGATCTGTATCAAGGACCGGTCTTTATCCTGACAGACCAGTTTCTCGCCGATTCCTACCGAGCGGTAGTCCCTTTCGAGCTCGATGGGATAACGCCGGTGCAGCCGTGGTCCACAGAAGGGCTTAAGTTCGCCACCCCTTATCGCCGGTACGCTATTACCGACGGCGGTGTTTCCCCCCGTCTCCTTCCGGGTCACGCAGAACACCTTGTAGTCGCCGACAGCGATGAGCATACCGAAGACGGCCACATCACCGAAGACCTGTCGGTGCGCACACAGATGGTCCAGAAGCGCCTCAAAAAGGGAGAGGGGATCCGGGAAGCGGTCATTCCGCCCGAGCTGCAGGGTGCAGAGAAGCTAGATCTCCTTTTAGTATCCTGGGGGTCGAGCAAGGGGGCGGTTGAGGAGGCGGCAGAACGGCTGAGGTCGGAAGGCAAAAAGGCAGCCACGCTCCACTTCTCCCAGGTCTGGCCCTTGGTGCCGGAGCACTTCGTCGATCACCTCCACGGGGCCAAGGAGGTGGCGGCGGTGGAGGGAAACGCCACCGGACAGCTGGCGCGATTGATCCGGCGGGAGACCGGATTTCATATCGAAAGGCTTGTACTGCGCTATGATGGACTCCCCATGACACCGGAGTTCATCCTCCGTGCGCTGAACCCATAACAGAGGATATATGCAATG
>CAZFIR010000055.1:0-2720 GCA_964519535.1 uncultured Thermodesulfobacteriota bacterium
CCACCCATCGAGGAACGCATCAGGAGATTGGAGGCGATGACTAGCCGCTAATGGATCGGGCGCGCACAAAGGCCCTCGAGGTATTGATTCGCTGGGAAAAGAGGGGGTCCCCCATGGACCCCCTCTTTGATGAAATGGTGAGAGAGGACCCCCTGCTCCAGGATCGTGACAAGGCCTTTGTCCAGGAGGTGGTCTACGGGGTGCTGCGGTGGCGGGGGAGGCTTGATTGGGTCATCTCGACCTATTCGCGCATCAAGCCCCTTCGCATGGAGCGCGCCGTTATCACCATCCTGAGGATGGGGGCCTATCAACTCCTCTTCATGGACCGGGTCCCCGCACGGGCGGGCGTCGATGAGTCGGTCAAGCTGGCCAAGGGGATAAAAAAGGAAGATGCCGCCCCCTTTGTCAACGGCATACTGCGGGGGATCGCCGAGAAAAGGAAGGAGATTTCCTATCCCGATCTGCAAACCGACCCATTAGATCACATTGCAACCCTCTATTCCCATCCCCCCTGGATGGTGCGCCGATGGATCGACCAGTGGGGGATAGAAGAGACCATCGCCCTGTGCCAGGCCAACAATCAGATCCCCCCTTTCACGGTAAGGATCAATACCATCAAAGGGAGCCGGAAAGAGACCATCAATCAACTGCATGATACAGAGATAGAAGCAACACCCACCCGCTTTTCCCCCGTAGGCCTTATCATTAGTAACCCCCCTCCCCTGACCGCGTGGGGGCTCTTACAAGAAGGCGGGTTTCAGGTCCAGGATGAGGCCGCGCAGCTCGTCTCCCTTCTCCTCTCCCCACAATCGGGGGAGCGGGTCCTCGATGTCTGCGCCGCCCCGGGCGGTAAGGCCACCCACCTGGCCCAGATGATGGAGGATCGGGGAGAGATCAGAGCAATGGACGTGAGTCGGGCCAAGCTGAGGCTTCTGCAGGAGAACTGCCGCCGGTTGGGGATTACTATCGTTAAGGCCCTGGTCCAGGATGCAGCAGCATCTCTCCCCTTCCCTCCTGGTTCTTTTGACCGTGTCTTGGTTGATGTACCCTGTACTGGTTTGGGAACTCTGAGACGGAACCCCGACGGGAAGTGGCGGGTCAAAGAGGCGGATATCCCCCGCCTACAGAAGCTTCAACGGACAATCTTGACCCAGGCGGCCACTATGGTAAGAAGAGAAGGTATTCTGGTCTACAGCACCTGCACCATGACACCTGAGGAAAACGAAGGGGTGATCGAGGCCTTTCTGTCCAAGAGAAAGGAATTTTACCTCGAGGACGCCTCACCCCTCCTGCCCACAGGATGCGAGGGCGTGGTGGATAGCAAGGGCTATCTCCGCACCTCCCCTTCCCGCCACGGGATGGATGGTTTCTTCGCCGCCCGCATGAGGCGAGCATGACAACGCGCATGGAGGATGAATAATGAAGAAAATCCTCGGAGTGATGGGAAGCCCGCGGAGAAACGGCAATACCCATATCCTCGTCTCCAGAATACTGGAAGGTGCACAATCAGAGGGAGTCGGAGGAGACATGCTGTTCCTCGATGATTTAGCAATCCAAGAATGCAATGGATGTCATGTCTGTTGGGAGGGCAAGGAATGCAGCAAGAAAGATGACATGAACAGTATGTATCCCAAGATCATTGCAAGCGGCGGGATCGTCTTCGGCACACCGGTATATTGGTATGGCCCAACCGCCTTGATGAAGGGGTTTATAGACCGCTTTGTCTACTTCAACTGCCCCGAGCACAGGGCGAAGATAAGGGGTAAACCAGCGGTCCTGGCCGTTCCCTTCGAAGAGGAGGACCCCGAGGCAGCCGCCCTCCTGAAGGCCTTTTTCGAGAAGAGCCTCGGGTACTTAGAGATGAACCTCATCGGAACAATCATTGTGCCGGGGGTTACCCGCAAAGGGGAGATTATAGCAAAGAAGGAAAAGTTAGCAGAAGGCTACGAACTGGGAAGAAGGCTCGCTCAATTATAAGGCAATGAATTATGGCCTGTGGTGAAAAACCGTCCTGAAAGGAGAAAACGCTATGATCGAGCTAATCATCTTCGCCGTCATCTCAGTGGGATTCATCTGGTGGTCGTGGTCCTTTCTACGCAATCCACGCTCTCACGGCTTCTTTCGGTTCTTTGCCTTTGAATCTACCGTGGCCTTGATCCTGCTCAACGTCGGGCAGTGGTTTCTTGACCCCTTCTCTACCCAACAGATCGTCTCGTGGATCCTGTTGGGTGCCTCCCTTTTCATGGCGGTACATGGATTCTATCTGCTGAGCAAGATAGGAAAAGCAAAGCACTACAATATTGAAGATACCACAGCCCTGGTGATGGTAGGCGCATACCAATACATCCGCCACCCGCTCTACAGTTCCCTCCTCTTTATGGGTTGGGGGGTGTTCTTCAAAGACCCTTCTTTTTTGGGCATCATCCTTGTCGTGGCGACCTCGGCCTTTATGACTGCCACAGCCAAGGTTGAGGAGAAGGAGAACCTTCGTAAGTTCGGTGCCGCCTATGCCGAGTACATGAAGCGAACCAAGATGTTTATCCCTTTTTTCTTGTAAAGGTCGATTTTTAATAAATTGAGGTTGTTGTCCTTAGTAATAGCCTGTACAGTGAAGCTTGAGTGAAGAAAGGAGAAACTATATGACACAGAAAAGACTCGTTGTCATGGTCCTCTTGACGGCATTCTTCTTCATCCAGGTGCACTCCGTACAGGCTGATGAT
>CAZFIR010000056.1:0-9935 GCA_964519535.1 uncultured Thermodesulfobacteriota bacterium
CTTCCCGCAGAGATGGCTATTAATCTTGATATTGTCGAGACTGATATAGATACATTTCTCTCGAAACCTACAGGCAAGTATACTCTTGTGACGATGTCTTCCGTTCTTCATCATCTCCCAAATTATCTTGAGAGCCTTCAAAATATTATGAGGCTCATAGTTGTTGGCGGATTTCTCTATATAATCCATAAGCCGCTGAAAGATGTTCTGGCGAAAGAAGACCCTTTGCTAAGGAAGTTGCTCTGGCAGATAGACTACATTTTTTATTTAATCAAGCAAAGGAGGAAGATCGAAGCAGTGAACGGCGTTGACTGGAGGCTTTCGGATTATCACCTCTCCAAAGGCTTGGATCATGAGAAGGCTAGAGGGATTCTTGAAGAAAAGGGGTTTAAGGTTTTTTCAGGAAATATTCATCAACCATGAGACTCGGTATTTCTAACTTGATAGACACAAAACTATTAGGATCAGAATCACAGTTTAAGATAGTGGCCGAAAGGATTAAAGACTAAATGGAATTTAGGCTTGAAAAGGTTAAATGTCTCTGTGGAAAAGATAACTCTATTTCTCAAACTATTATCCAGCTAACAAATGGGAAAAAAGCAAGTATCGTCAAGTGTCAAAACTGTGGTCTAAAATACATGAGTCCGAGACCTCGTAAAGAATTCCTTAACTGGATGTATAAAGAGTCGTACTATAGCTCCATGACAGAAGATAAAGATTTATGGACAGAGAAGACCCTTGAATTTGAGATCATAAGAGAAAAAGACCATCTTTATAGATTAAACCCTATCTTGAAGATGCGTGATCTTTATGGTTACAGAAAGCTTCTTGATATCGGAGCAGGTTATGGTTATTTTCTTAAACTCGCTAAAGAGAAAGGTTTTAATGTTGTTGGAACCGAGGTTTCAGAAAGGGCATCGGAATTTGCCAGGGAAAATTATGGCGTTTCTATTTTAAATATATTCGAAGTGGAAGAGGCAGGCTTCGAGGATGATAGTTTTGATGTAATTTCTCTCTGCGATGTGATCGAACACCTGCCATACCCAGAGGATACATTGAAAGAGATCCGCAGGATACTAAGGGATAACGGGGTGCTGCTGATAGTTACACCGAATTATAGAACTTTTGCAACATTTCTTTCCCAGATTAACAGATGGCTCGGTTATCCGGTGAAACCATTAGGGGATGAATATGCTATTAAAACACGGGAAAATGGTTGTTATCATCTCCGTCCGAAGAGGCTGGATGAAGAAGGTTACAGAATGTATCTCTTGCATAGCTTACACCACCTATATTTTTTTAACTTCAGGACATTGAAAGAACTTCTCAGTAGATCTAATTTTTCTGTAGTTGAATATCCAACAGGTAGATACGATCGTTCGGCGAAGGGTATAAGAAAAGTTTTTAACAATTACCCTGTCAATCTGCTAACAAGAATCTTCAATTTACAGACAGGAATTATTTTTTATGCAAGAAAGGCGTAAGCAATTCCATGAATACAGGTGTTGACAATTTTGACGTCATGAAAAAGATTACCAGTAGGATTGAGGGCTGGCTTACCAACGATGAAGGAAAATTTTTATATCATGTTGCAAGGAATTGTGCAGGTAAGGGAGTAGTTGTTGAAATTGGCTCATGGAAAGGCAAATCGACCAGTTATATTGGGAAGGGATCAAAAGCTGGAAAAAGAATAAAAGTGTATGCAATAGATCCACACATTGAAGGGACATGCGAAGAATTTAAAAGAAATATAAAAAATGCTGAACTCAACGATATTGTCATCCCTGTCGTTAAAACGTCAGAGGAGGCGGCTAAAGATTTTACTGAACCTGTAGAGTTTATCTTTATAGATGGTGATCATGAATATGAAAGTGTAAAAAATGACTTTGAGTTATGGTTTCCTAAATTGATAAATAAAGGGATTATTGCATTTCATGATACAGTAGCATGGCCAGGGCCGAGAAAGGTTGTTAAAAAATATATATATAAATCAAGATATTTTCAGAGTGTAGGTTTTGTTGACAGTATAACTTTTGCTCAAAAGACAATAAAAAATTCCCTTAAAGATAGATTAAGGAATAGATCTCTCTTTCTATTTAAAAATAAGTATGCTTTTTTTTTAAAGAACCGTTTTAACAAACCGCCAAGTTTCTTATTGAAAAACGTTAACTTCTCACGGCTTACCTTGAAGATTCTCCATATTATCCACTCTTCGGAACTTTCAGGGCCTCAGCGCCATCTCCTTGATATAACAAAAGCTATAGATAAGGATAGATTCTCTGTGGAAGTTGCATGCCCAGAAGGATGGCTTTCAAAGGAACTTGAGAAGAATAATATCAGAACCCATAGAATTGAACTGAAAGACGGTTTCAGTATCAATTCCCTTTTATCTTTATTGAGGATTGCAAGCAAAGGCAGCTATGACATAATCCATGCCCATATGGGAAGGACAGGGCTTTATGCAAAACTGGTTGGTGTACTTACGGGAAAGCCAGTAATCGTAACCGAGCATCTCGTTGCCCATGACCATTCCTGGATAAGGAACCCTGTTAAGAGAAGATTACATCTAATGGGGCATAAGCTTTCCAACAGGATGACTAAGCTCATAATAGCGGTTTCTGGAGTGACTAGGGATGCCTATATAGAAAGACAGGGAATTTCTCCAGAGAAGGTAATTACAATACATAATTTTGTGGATACCGAGCTTTTTGCTGAGGAAAAGAAAACAGCAAAAATAAGGAAGGAACTCAAGATTGATAAAGATAACCTTGTCGTAGGTTTTTTGGGAAGACTTGACTGGAGAAAAGGTCTTAGAACAATGGTTGATGCTGCTGGAGGTCTCAAGGGGGTAAAGTTCCTTATTGTTGGAGACGGAGATGCCCGTGAAGAACTCATAGATGAGATAAGGGAAAAGGGCATCGAAGAGGACTTTATCCTTACAGGATTAAGAAAGGATGTATCGGCAATGATGAAGGCGATGGATATATTCGTTTTCCCCAGTTATGCAGAGTACGAGAGCTTTGGCATTGCAGTCATCGAGGCAATGGCGGCTGGCTTACCTGTCATTGCCTCAGATATAGGCCCCTTGAGAGAAATAATTAATAACGGTGAAAACGGGATATTAATTCCCAAGAAGGATCCAGGTAAATTAAGGTCTGCCATAGAGAGTCTTATGAAAGACAGGGATTTAATGAGACGGCTTGGTGAGGAGGGCAGGAGAACTATCCTTGCGAGGTTTTCACTAAAGAAGGCGATTAAGGAGATTGAAGGGGTTTATGAGAGAATCCTTGGCAGATAATTTTTTTCTGACGATGAAAGGGAAGTGGCAGGAGGGTTTTGAAGGGAAATACCGTCAGGAACTGGAAGGCCTATTGCTATTATTGCATAAGGACTTAAAAGGCAGCAATGTTGAAGAATATCTAAAAAGTCAAAACATCTTTGTCACTGAAAAATTTTTAAGGTATATACTCAAGAACAGAAAAATCGATGGTTTTTTTAAAAGCAATGCAAAAAGAGTGCTCTCTTTTATCACATCAATGGAGATAACCTCGAGGGACTACGATGAGAGAATAGAGATGCTTGGCGAAGAACATGCTATAAAGACTTATTGGGAACCGGAAGATGAGAGCAATAAAAGAAGGATAGAGGCTATAGCAGATGCCATTGAAGTAAAGAGAAACGAGGTGGCGATCGATATCGGCTGTGGTGTAGGGACATTTACCTACAGGATGGCCTTAAAAGGAGGAAAGGCAATAGGTCTTGATTATTCTCTTGCTTCTCTTAAGGTGGCGAAGAGCCTTGCCGAAGGAAAATTTCGCGGAAACCCGAAGATGCATTTCATTGCTGCGGATGCGACTCGCCTGCCATTTCAGGATTCTTCTGCAGATGTCATTGTAGCAGCGGACGTTATTGAGCACATAGATGATAAGAGTAAGGAAATATTGCTAGATGAATCGGCAAGGGTATTACGTAAAAATGGGAGAATGATTATCTTCACGCCGAATAAATTGAGGGAATTCATAGGGTACATCGTGCGATCGTTCAGAGGCGGTGAGGGAACTCGGCTGCACTTTGGCCTTACAACTCGATTCGCGTTTGAGAAAAAACTCAAAAAAAGAGGGTTCAAATATAAAAGACTGTTCGTAGATGTTGTGAGGCCGTTTCTTGCTACTATGCCCGTAGTGAGAGAATTATTGGCACTGGAGATCCTTTGGATCGTCAAAAAATAAACGAAGCGTTGCTTTAAAGATCGATGCTCAGCAATCTTAACCCTTTTTTAAAAGAGATCTATGTGAAGACGAGAAAGACCTTGTTACGCCCTCTTTTACTTTTGAGGGAGACCAGGCTCCCATCTAAGCGTTCGATCAAGAGCATTTTATTCCTCAGGCACGATCGTATTGGTGATATGGTCCTCTCGACGGCTGCTTTGAAGGCATTAAGGGAGGGCTATCCGCACGCGAAGGTTACAGTGCTTGCTTCTAAAAGCAATCATGAGATCTTGATGCATAATCCCAATATCGATGAAATTCTCGTCTATAACGGGATTCTTTGGTTCATCAGAGAGATACGTCCCCGGGGCTATGATTTGGTGATAGATTCCTTTTTAACCTACGAATTGAGACAGGCCTTCATGACATGTCTCGCTGGTGGTAAGTACAGGATAGGTTTTGAAGAGGCGGGGAGGGAGATCTTCTTTAATATCAGAGGTCCCGCGACCTCTCCGCCAAAGCGGATGGTTGATTATCTGTTAGATCTGGCGGAACTGGCGGGTGGCAAGAGAGATGGCTGCAAGCCAGAGGTCTTTTTGAGCGATACGGAGATACAATGGGCTAATGAGGCCCTTGCCGAAAAAGGGATCAGTGCTAATGAATTGATTATTGGCATTCACCCAGGGGCGCACTATCCGAGTCAGAGGTGGCCGGCTAAGAAGTTTGGCGAACTGGCTCGACGGATTCTTGATCAAGGAGAGGCAAAGGTCATCCTCCTCGGCAGCCGAGATGAGCAAACTCTTTTGGATGAAGTGGAAGAAATTGCGGGAGAGAGAGTTCAATCCTTTTCCAGGCTTCGACTTAGAGAACTTATGGCCTTAATAAGCAAATGTGATCTTTTTATATGTAATAATTCAGGTCCTCTGCACATCGCATCGGCCCTCAAGGTCCCTACTGTTTCTATGATGGGACCGACAATTACCCCCTTGTGGCTTCCCTATGGGGAAAACAATGTGGTGCTAAACAAGAGGCTTTCCTGCAGTCCGTGTAACAGAGCGATTTGTAAAGGCCATGAGTGCATGGAATCGATAACTGTGGATGAGGTATTCGAGGCGGTGAGAGCGCAGATCGCGCTCATCAGATTGAAACGACAAATAAAAGGACGTTCACATAAGTAAAAGGAAAACACTGAGGTTTCAGGGTTGCATGACAAAACCCAAAAAAATCATCGTTGTTGATTTTGGAGGTGTTGGAGACCTGATCTTGTCCATCCCTTTTTTGCGAGGGCTCAAGGCGGTCTTTTCGCCTTCGGCGGTATCTGTGCTGTGTGCTGAGAGGACAGGGATGATCTTGAAGGAGCAGCCGTATCTTACAGAGCTTTTTTTATCTCCCATGACCCTTCTTGGTCTCTTCAAAACAGGTCTTCAATTGAGAAAGAAAAGATTTGATATGGCCATCAATCTGATGCCTGAGACCTCATTCTTTTCAGCTATAAAGATGTATCTTCTCTTTCTGTTGATCAACGCCGGACAGTGGGTAGGGAGGAACACCGAAGGGAGGGGCTTTTTTTACGACATCAAGGTGCCGGAACAAAAAATGCAAAGGGAGAATGAAGTCCTGATGTACGGTAGGATCCTCAAGGCCATATCCGATGGAGATTTTGATGAGAGGTTGGAATACTATATCTCAGAGGCGAATAAGAAAAGGGCAGAGGATCTCTTATCACAGGAGAGGAAAATTAAAAAAAATCCTTTCGTTTTAATCAACCCAGGTTCTGACTGGCCCTCGAAAAGATGGCCCATTGATCGGTATGCCGATTTGGTGAAGAGGTTGAAAGAGTTGTTTCCGAATGTCGAATTTGGGATCATCGGGACACAAAGTGAAGGGAAATTGGCCCATTTTATCAAAGAGAGATGTGGTGAAAGGGTCTTTATACTTTCCGGCAAGACCCCTATAGACGTACTCCCTGCTGTCATGGAAAGGGCCTGCCTGGTGATAACCAATGATAGCGGCCCTGCCCATGTTGCCCGGGCGGTAGGAACACCGATTGTAATCCTTGCGGGACCGAGCGCCCCTGGATATTTGACAATTAAAGGGAGGGGGAAAAGCGTCCTGGTGCAGCATCTCGTTTCTTGCGCGCCGTGTCTGAAGGTATCATGCGATACGATGGATTGCTGGAAGGTGCTGTCAGTTGATGAGGTGCTGGCAGTGACATCTAAGATGTTAAAAAATGTGATTGATGCTGATCGTCAAGGTTGCTAATAGGTTAAGTTGCTTAATTTCATGGGCGTGGAGAATTTTACCCGTACAATGTTAAGAAAGGGTAGATCTTGAAAAACTTAATAAAGACCCTCGTTGAAAAGGTGAGGATAAGAGATCTTGATCCAAATGAGGCAGGGGAGTATTCCTCGGGTCATCTCCCTCAGCTTGTCAGGCATACTGCTCTCGAACATATGCCGCGTATAAAAGGACGCGTTCTTGATCTCGGTTGCGGAGAAGGACTTTTACTGAAAGGATTGATTGCCTCGCATCCCATTGTTGAGGTTTACGGACTGGATCCGTGGGAAGAGATACTGTTGAGGGCAAAAAGGCGTATGGGACGTAAGGTAATGCTTCTTAAGGGCGATTCATTTCATCTCCCCATTAAAGACGGGACTTTAAACATAGTATTTTGCCTCAATTTATTCAATAATCTTGTTGAAAAAAAGGATGTAATGCGTACGATGAGGGAGGTCTACCGGGTGTTGGCTCCGGAGGGTTATTTGATTTTTGATTTTCGCAATACCTTGAACCCATTTATATATTTTGGGTACAAACTCGCCTTTATCCATGACCCGGAGATAAAGGTACCTTTGAAGACCCATACCCTCTCGTGGGTAAAGAGATCTCTTGGGGCAACAGGGTTTAAAAAAGATGCCATGATTGTTCCTCTTGCATTTCGGCTGAAGTTATTCGCTCCTGCCCTCTTGATAGCTGCTGAAAAAAGATGAGAAAGATCCCATCTTCTGGAACTCCAATCTTCTTTTCTGAGATCATAAAGCCTCTCTCTATGAGGGCAGATGGGGGTTTTGCTGAAGCCCTCAAACAATATTTTCGCATTGCGGACGTTTTCATAACCGGAAGTGGGACGTGCGCATTTTACCTCATCCTTGAGGCCCTCAAGAGAATATATCCTGATAAAAATACCGTTATTCTACCGGCCTATACCGCACCTGTCTTGAAACTCCCTTGTGACAAAGCCGGATTAAAAATAGCCCTCTGTGATATTACTCTGGAGGATTATGGCTATGATTTTAAGAACCTCAGCAGCATTGTTGATAGTGATGTACTGTGCATCGTTTCCGTGGAATTATTCGGCATTCCACCTGAAGTGGCAGAGATAAAAAAGTTTAATATAGCGGTCATAGATGACGCTGCGCAAGCCATGGGGAGCGTCTGTAAAGAAAAGATGGCTGGGACGATGGGGGTGGCTGGGATCGTAAGCTTTCACAGGGGTAAAAATCTCTCTACCTATTCAGGGGGAGGACTGCTTTCCTGTTCTACTGAGCTAACAGAAGTCATTGAGAGGGAGATTTCACTCCTGCCGCGCCCCAAGTGGAAGGAGGAAATCCTCGCCTTCATGAAGGTATTGGCCATCAGCCAGTTGATCAATCCTTATGCATACGCCATATTGGAGCCCTTCGTAAGGCCTCTGAAATCCAGAGGTCTTCACCATAGCTTTGCATGCGAAGCTCAAACCATATTTCAGGAGAGACTTGGGACCGTCCTCCTTCAGAGGATAGCTGCTATAATTCGCCAGAGGGTCGAAAATGGTGATCTACTATATAAGGGATTACGAGAGGTTAATGGTATCCTACTCCACAAAAAACGCAAAGGTGTAGAGATTGCCTACAACCAATTTCCCATTATCTTTGAAGACCCGACAGTTGTGGAGACAATCCAAAGGGGGCTCTGGAAGGAGGGGATAGAGACGACGAGGCAATACTTAAAACCCCTTCATCACCACTTTGATCTCGGATATACAGAGAGGGAATTTCCCGTTGCCCAAAAGGTCTCTCAGGGCCTTCTCCTCTTTCCAACTCATTATGGAGTGGGCAGGCAGAATATTGAGAGGGGAGTCGATATCATTAGGAATGAGTTAGGAGAATAGGTCTCTCCGCGATATTACACGAATAGTGAGAAGGCCATTGAAAATTGAGATCATAACAATAGGCAATGAAGTTGTCACCGGCCATATCGTGGATACCAACGCCGCCTTTTTGGCTGATGCCGTATTCGCTCTAGGTGCGAAGATCACCAGGGTCGTTTCTGTTGGGGATGAGGTGCAAACCATTGCCGAGGCCCTCCGGGAGGCTATGACGAGGGCCGATCTAATTTTAGTGACCGGCGGTTTGGGACCGACCCCTGATGACTGTACCCCCGAAGCGGCAGCCCTTGCCCTGGGACGGGAACTCATTGTGCATAAGGAGTATCTGGATACCCTCAAAGCGAAATTTCGCAAATGGAAACTCAGCTTTACACGTTCCGATAACAAGCTGGCCCGCTTGCCGAAAGGTGCCCAACCGCTACCGAATCCTATTGGAATGTGCGGCTTCAGATTGACCGAGGGTGACACAACCATCTTCTTCTTCCCCGGGGTGCCACGGGAGCTGGAGAAGCTTGTGGGAGAACCCCTTTTACCCTTCTTGCGTGAGAAGATGAGGGGACAAAGAGAGATAGTCAGATCTGCTCTGTTTAAGGTATTTGGCCTCACCGAGGCACGGGTAAAAGAAATCATTGAGGGGGCCGCAGGGGGTATCGAATTGGCCTATCTCCCTTCCTTTCCTGAGATACACCTCAGAGTGATTGTGCGGGGGATCAGTGAAGAGGAGGTTGCGGCAAGGCACAAACACTGTGAAGATGAGCTATCCGAACGCCTGGGAATCTATCTTTTCGGCACGGGTGACGCGGTTATGGAAGGGGTTGTGGGGAGATTGCTCAAGGAAACAAGAACGACCATTGCTGTGGCGGAGTCGTGTACCGGAGGTCTCATTTCCCACCGCATCACCGAGATGCCGGGCAGTTCAGACTACTTCCTTCGAGGGGTCGTGGCCTATGGCAACCACGCGAAGGAGGAGCTTTTGGGGGTGCCGCCTGAGATATTGAAGAACTATGGTCCGGTGAGCAGAGAGACGGCCGAGCATATGGTAAAAGGGTTACGGGAGCGCAGCGGGGCCGCCATCGGCTTAGCCACCACCGGTATTGCGGGGCCGACAGGTGGGACCCTCGATACCCCTGTCGGCAGGGTCTTTATCGCCCTGGCGGCGGACAACATACTCGACGTGAAACAGTACGATTTTTTAGGCGATCGGCACGGGATAAAACTTATTGCTTCAACGGTGGCCCTGGACAGGGTGCGAAGGCACCTGTTAGGTATCAGCGTTTGAAGAAAGAGCGGGTATCCACCTCTCTTATGCCTCTTTCGTGATGAAGCTCACATCACCTTTCCCTGCCCGTATTAGCTGCGGGTAGTCATCGGTAAGATCGATGATACTGGAGTGCTCTGCCACAATAGTTCCGCCATCTATCACCATATCCAGCCGTCTGCCAAACATCTGATCGATCTCCTCAGGTTCATTATAGAGGCTCTCATCGGGCTTGGTGACACTGGTGGTAATAATAGGGTGTTCCAGTTCCCTTACCAGGGCAAGGGAGATTGTGTTGTCAGGAACTCTAATCCCTACCGTT
>CAZFIR010000057.1:0-3576 GCA_964519535.1 uncultured Thermodesulfobacteriota bacterium
TGGGTTCGGCGAGCTCCTCAAAGACATGGCAGCGCGCTCCCTTATCGCCCAGCTCGGTGATCCTCCCCCGGAACTCTACGCCCCTGACATCCGTGACCGTAATGATCTCCCCTGGGCGGGGGGCACGCGCGAGGAGGGCGGTAAAGGGGTCGCCCTCCAGGCTGATCTCCCTTCCCTCGCTGAGTTGGGCAGAGAGGCGGATACGCCCGAAGCCGTGATTGCTGAGCACTTTGGTATTTTTTACCCTCATCTTCATAATTGTAGAAACAATACTTTTCTGTGACTTTCAGGGGCACGTTTCATACTATATTATACATCCCCTTTTTTATATCCACGTTTATTACTCCTTATAAAAACATCTCCCTTTGACTTAAGTCAAAGCATATTTTTCCCCGGTCTGATATGAGGGGAGGGTCAAACGGTAGTGTGAAAAGGGAGCCAGTCCGTATTGGACTAAGGTCCTATTTACATATCTTTTTAACATTAGATATTAAAGATAGGAACTCCTTATGAGGGGAGATAATTAATGGTCAGTTATACAGCTTATACGCCTAGCGCAAAAAGTATAAATAATTTTAATAACTTAATGAAAAGGAGGGAGGTGACACCATGCAAGCGGAGGCTCAACACCCATCTCCACGGGCATCCCACCATCAGTCAACAACGATCTTTACCACTACCTTGTACGACGTGGTGGAGGCCGTTCAGGAGGAGGTTTCTTCCGATGAAGAGGGGCTGGTAGCCGAGGTGGTGGCGGACCTAGTTAATTCCGGGCGCATCCGGTTTACCGGCAATCTGGAGGGTTTGGGTGTCGATATGGCGTGACCACGCATCAATGATGGAGGGTCTGTCACCTTTTCAGGGTACGGTAGATCAGAGGGTGACAATCAATATTTTAGTTAGGGGGGGAAGAGAGATGCAACGTCAAACTTTCTACTATAGAGATTACCAGGGAGAACGGGCGCCCGCCTTTGAGGCCCCTGCGTCTCACGACTATCCACATGTCCTGGCCATGGTCCTTGCCGGGGGGAGGGGCGAACGGCTCTATCCCCTGACCGGACATCGGGCAAAGCCGGCCGTCCCGTTCGGGGGATCGTATAGGCTCATCGATTTTGTCCTCAGCAACATGGTCAATTCTGCGATCCCTGAGATCCACATTCTCACCCAGTACAAGGACCACTCATTGCTGCGCCACCTGCAGCAGGGGTGGATACGGCCCTATTTTTCTGACGGTCCCTTGATCATGCCGATGCCAGCCCACATGTTCGACAAGGACATCTGCTATCTGGGCACCGCCGATGCAATCTATAAAAATCGCGTTTTCATCAAGAGCGCTCAACCCGATTTGGTGCTCGTCTTTGGATCCGACCATATCTACTCCATGGATGTGCGCCAGCTGATCCACTATCACCTGGAAAAAGGGGCTGAGGTCACGGTGGCGACCATTCCCATGCCGCTAGACCAATGCGCCCAGTTCGGGACCGTGGTGGTAGACGACGACTGGCGGATCCGCCAGTTTGAGGAAAAGGTCCCCTTCCCAACACCTATACCCGATCGACCTGATCAAGCCCTGGTCTCTATGGGGAATTACCTCTTCAATACCGACTGCCTCTTGGAGGTGCTGGAAGAAGATGCCCCTGATAACAACAGTAGTCACGATTTTGGCAGGGACATCCTTCCTACCATATGCGACGAGAGACGGGTGTGCGCCTATGACTTTCGCACCAATGTGATCTCAGATACGGAGCTGCCGACCGATTACTGGCGGGATGTGGGGACCATAGAGAGCTATTATCGGGCCCATATGGATCTCAATAACCCCCTCTGCCATCTGAACTTCCACAATCCGGGGTGGCCTTTGAGATCAATCACGTATCATGGCCTGCCGGCGAGGATGATAGAAGACCTGAACGGAAGGACCGGCTGCGTTGAGAATTCGATCGTGGGGAATGCTACCATTGTCTCAGGGGGATACGTGAGAGATTCGGTCATAGGCAATAACGTCTATATCTCAAGCGGGGCGGTGATTGAGGAATCGGTGATTCTCGGGGACGTGATCGTCGGGCAAGGGGCGCGAATCCATCGTGCCATCATAGACCACGGCAATGTCATCGAGGCGGGGGAGGGGATCGGGTGTGACCCGGATTACGATGCCGCCCGATATTGCCTCGATGAGTCGGGGATCGTAGTAGTGCCGCACAATCCCTTGTGTTGAGCACAAGGAATTGTCCATATCCGAGGCCATCTTCTATGCCGGTGTGGTGCACTATGTATCCAGCGATGAGGCGAGATTTTTGCGGGAAGGGCTCGATCGCCTGTGCGAGGAATGTCCCGACAGTGAATGGACGATGAAAGCAAGCCGTATGAATTAATCGATCTATGCTCGATGTTGTGCTGAGAAAAGGAGGGAATAGCCATGAAGGCATCGAACAAGGCGATGAGACAAAAGGAAAAGGATATTGATCAATACCTCACCTGTCCTCGCTGCGGGGCACGTATCTCCTATCAGCGCAGGTTCAGGCATTCGTGCTTTCGGGCCCATCTGAAGGAGTTGAAAATGGACATTGTGCGCATGGGCTGGATGAGCAGAGGGGGATGAGGTGCCCTGTGAGCCGGGCAAGGACCCGGTGATTGGTACAGGCCCCCTCGAGGCCCAGGTAATGGCACAAGATCTCTCCAAAGATAGTGCACCTTTTGTCTGGGGAAAGGTCCGAAGAAGGCCCCTGATTAATCTTTGAGCGCTTCGGCTACGTGTTAGACGTGAGGTGATCACAGTACCTGTCGATGAAGACTGCGGTAGAGGTACTGATATATAACAGGGAGGAGGCAAGGCTATGAAGAAATTAGGTGAATTATTCCAGACGCAAGATTGGAAGAAGGAAAAGCACGTGCCGGTCATCGAGTGTCCCGCTTCGGTGAAGAGCGGCGAGCCCTTCCAGATCACGGTCTCCATCGGGAAGGAGATTCCCCACCCCAATACCACCGAGCACCACATCCGTTGGATACAGGTCTTCTTCCACCCGGAGGGGGAACAATACACCTACCAGCTGGCTCAGTGCGAATTCACCGCCCACGGGGAGTCGGTGGAGGGGGCCAACCAGGGGCCGGCCTACACCCACCATAGTGCAACGGTGACCGCGATGATCCAGAAGCCGGGCGCCATACATGCCCTCAGCTTCTGCAACATCCACGGGTTGTGGGAAAACAGCAGGGAGGTTACAATCACCTGACGGGATAGACCCCGAGGAGGTCGATCACACAATAAAAACCAAGAGAAGGAGGAAAGGACCATGTTATCGCAGATTCCCATCAGTTTGGACAAAGTAAGAAAAGAGGACATCGACAAAGAGATACTCAGGGCGGCCATCATCGCCGAGCTCGATGCCGTCAATCTCTACGAGCAGATGGCGGCCTTGACCGACAACAAGCACATCAAGATGGTCTTGTTGGACATCGCGCGGGAGGAAAAGGCCCACGTGGGGGAGTTCCAGACGCTCTTGTTGCGGGAAGACCAACAGCAAGTCAAGGAATTGGAAGAGGGCAAAGAAGAGGTAGAGGAGATGTTGGCAAAGTAAA
>CAZFIR010000058.1:0-4220 GCA_964519535.1 uncultured Thermodesulfobacteriota bacterium
AACAACTTTTTAAAAATAGGCTCTCATTGACATTTGATGCGGGGTGCCTTACTATGTATTACTGGAGATAAAAACTGAATAGAGATTGCTAGGGGAGCTCGCAAGGGCTGAGAAACCCCGGTTGAGGGGTGACCCTGTGAACCTGTATGGGTAATTCCAGCGTAGGGAAGCGGCAAGGATTACAGTAGAAGGCCGTATTCCCCACGATGGGTGATACGGCCTTTGATATGTCACATGTCATGTAAGGAGGGTTGCTCGTATGGCGCTAGATGAAGTCATCATTTCCCGGGCTATTATCGAGAGGTTTCTGCGAAAGTTCAACGACTTCCTCGAAGTAGACGTCGCCGTTGTCGGGGGAGGTCCGGCGGGGCTGGTAGCGGCGTACTACCTCGTCAGAAAGGGGTATAAGGTTGCCCTCTTTGAGCGGAAACTGAGCATCGGCGGGGGAATGTGGGGCGGGGGAATGATGTTCAATGAGATCGTGGTGCAGGAAGAGGGCAAGAGGATCCTCGATGAGTTCGGCGTCAGGAGTGAGCTCTACCAGGATGAGTATTATACCGCTGATGCGGTAGAGTCCATCTCGACCATCTGCTCTAAGACCGTTCAGGCAGGCGCTCAGATATTCAATCTGATGAGTGTGGAGGATGTGGTGGTGCGCGCAGATCGGGTAGTTGGATTGGTCTTGAACTGGACGGCGGTGGAGATGGCCGGGCTCCACGTTGATCCATTGACCATGCGCAGTAAGTACGTCATCGATGCCACGGGGCACGATACGGAGGTGGTCAAGGTCATTGAGCGCAAGGTAGACGCCGCTTTGCTTACCCCGACGGGGGGCATTATGGGGGAGAAGTCCCTCTGGGCGGAGCAGGCGGAGCGAAGTACCCTGGAAAATACCAAGGAGGTCTTCCCCGGGGTATTCGTGGCCGGCATGTCCGCCAATGCCTCGTTCGGCGCCTATCGGATGGGACCTGTCTTCGGGGGGATGCTCCTCTCAGGTGAGAAGGTCGCGGCCCTGATCGCCAAAAGGCTCACGCAGGAGCGATGAAGAGGATTGTAACCATCGCGGGCTCTGACACGGGGGGCGGCGCGGGAATCCAGGCGGACCTGAAGACCATCGCCACACTGAGCGCTCATGGGATGAGCGTGATCACTGCCCTGACCGCCCAGAACAGCCTGGGGGTCCAGTCGGTGTATCCGATTCCCCTCCCCTTTATCGAGGCCCAGATGGATGCCGTCTTCTCCGATATGGGGGCCGACGCCGCCAAGACCGGGATGCTCTGGGATGGCGAGGTGGTAAGCCTGGTGGCACGAAAATTGGCGCAGTATCAATTGGACATCGTAGTGGTGGACCCCCTTATTGCCGCCACAGACAACACCCCCCTCTTGGATGAAGCAGGCCGGGATGCCCTGCGGAGAGAATTGTTCCCCCTGGCCTCTCTGGTGACCCCGAATCTCCCCGAGGCCGCCGCGCTGGCAGGCATAGAGGTAAGGACAACAGAGGAGATGAAAGAGGCTGCCAAACGCATACGCGGATATGGTGCCGCGGCCGTCCTGATCAAGGGAGGACACCTGGAAGGAGACCCCGTGGACATCCTCCTCGATGAATCGGGGTTCACGGAGTTTCCCGCGAAGCGGGCGGCCGTGCACGAGGCCCATGGGACAGGATGCGTGCTCTCCGCCGCCATCGCCACTGAGTTGGCCAAAGGGGCCTCTCTTCAGGAGGCCGTGCAGCGGGGCAGGGAGGTGACTATCGCGAGTATCAAGGCGTCCTTTACGATTGGAAAAGGCAAGAAATTCACCTATCCCCAGGCCTATGGTACCTTGGAAGGCGAACGATATCACGTGATCGAGGCCCTGGGACAGGCCATTGCCACATTACAAGGTGAGACGAATATAGGGGGTATCATTCCCGAGGTCTCCTCCAATCTCGGCTATGCCCTTCCCTTCGCCCAGGACAACGGGGCAGTTGCCGCCTTTCCGGGGAGGATCATCAAGTTGCAGGATACCATTGCGACGATCAACCCGCCTACCTTCGGCGCTTCCCGGCATATCGCTTCGATCATCCTGACTGTCATGGAATACAATCCATCCTACCGCTCGACCATGAACATCAAACATTCCCCCGCTATCCTGCAGGCTTGCAAGGAGCAAGGATTACATATCCACGGCTTTGACCGCGGCGAGGAACCCCGGGAGGTTACCGATGAGGAGGGGCGTTCGCTCGCCTGGGGGGTGGAGCAGGTCTTGGCCGATGCAGGGGAGGTGCCGGATGTCATCTATGACGAGGGGGGCTGGGGAAAAGAGCCCATGATTCGCATCCTGGGCAGAGACCCTGCAGAGGTCGTGCAGAAAGTGATCGAGATCAAGAGGAGATACAATGATAGAGACACAACTCGCTAAGGCACGCAGGGGGGAGGTCACCCCTGAGATGGAGCAGATAGCCAGCACGGAGGGGGTGGAACTCCAGACCCTTATGGAGGGGGTGGCTCACGGGAAGATCGTCATCCCCGCCAACAGGGGGCGCAAAGGGCTGCGGCCCACCGGCATCGGGGAGGGATTGACCGTTAAGGTGAATGCCAATATCGGGACATCTTCGGACCACGCCGATCCCGCCGAGGAGCTCCACAAGCTGGAGGCGGCGCTGGAGGCCGGTGCAGACACCGTCATGGATCTGAGCACCGGGGGCGATGTCAATGCCATCAGGAGGCTTATCCTCGAACGCTCCCCCCTGCCGGTGGGGACGGTCCCCATCTACCAGGCCGCCATCGAGGTGGCCCAGCGCAGGGGGGGGATCGTCCAGATGACCCCTGATGACATCTTCGAAGTCATCGAGCACCACGCCAAGGATGGGGTGGATTTCATAACGGTCCATTGTGGGGTGACCCTGAGCAGCCTGGAGCGGCTCAAGGCCCAGGGGAGGATCACCGACATCGTCAGCAGGGGAGGGGCCTTTCTTACTACCTGGATGATCTACAACGAGCGGGAGAACCCCCTCTATGAAGGCTTCGACCGGCTCTTGGAGATTGCCCAACAATACGATGTCACCCTGAGCCTCGGGGATGGGCTGCGCCCCGGCTGCCTGGCCGATGCCACTGACCGTCCCCAGATTCAAGAACTCCTCCTCTTGGGGGAACTGACCGAGCAGGCCTGGGGGGAGGAGGTGCAGGTGATGATCGAGGGACCGGGCCACGTCCCCCTGGATCAGATCGAGACCAATGTTCGGTTGGAGAAGAAGCTGTGCAAAGGGGCCCCCTTTTATGTCCTGGGGCCGCTGGTGACTGATATCGCACCCGGTTACGATCACATCGTGTGTGCCATCGGGGGGGCCTTGGCCGCTTACCACGGGGCGGATTTTCTCTGTTACGTGACCCCGGCCGAACATCTCAAGCTCCCCACCCCTGAGGATGTGCGGGAGGGGGTCATTGCGACACGCATCGCGGGGCATGCCGCCGATGTGGCCCGCGGTCTCGCAAACGCCAGGACGTGGGATGACGAGATCTCACGGGCTCGGAAGAGTCTTGATTGGGAGCGGCAGATCCAATTATCCATCGATCCCACAAAGGCCGGCAAGTACCGGGCAGAGAGCAGGCCTCATATGGATGATGTCTGTACCATGTGCGGTGAGTTCTGCGCCATCAAGATGGTGCGGGAATTCTTCGGTAAAACCGAAGGTCGCACCGAAAGTAAAACCGAAGGTCGTACCAAAGGTAAGACCGAATGTCGTACCGACGGTACGACAGAAGACAAGCCGGATTGAAGGGGTCTCTCATGTCTAGGCGGGCAAAGGGGATTTTCATTACCGGGACCGATACCGAGGTGGGGAAGACCCTCATCGCCGCCGGCCTGGTGGTTGCGCTGCAGGACAGGGGGGTCGAGGTCGGGGTAATGAAGCCCCTGGAAAGCGGCGCCCCCAGCTTCGAATCCGCCCCCATTCCAAAAGACGCCTTTTACCTCAAGGAGATTGCCGGTATCCGGGACGACCTGGACCTGATCAACCCCTACTGCTTCCAGGCCCCGGTTGCCCCGGGGGTCGCTGCTGAGCGGGACGGGGTAGAGGTAGATCTGCAACGAATCCAGTCGGCCTACGAGGAACTCAAGGGACGCCACGCATTCATGGTAGTGGAGGGTGCCGGGGGACTGCTGGTGCCCATCGCCAAGGGGACCCTGTTACCGGAGCTCATCAAGCTCTTGGATCTCCCCCTCCTCGTGGTGGCCAGGTC
>CAZFIR010000059.1:0-20459 GCA_964519535.1 uncultured Thermodesulfobacteriota bacterium
GGGAGGATTGACAGAGATCAGGCCATCGCCCTGGCGGCCCTGATATCCGGTAGCTTCTCAGCAACTGCTGAAATTGCCGAGGCCCTGCACAGCGAAGGGGAAACGTGTCATTTCACGCAGAGCTTGCAGGAAGGCGAAGACTTTAGCATTTTCTCGGTGCCGGTGGGTGAAAGATCGATTCTGTCTCTCTGTTTTAACAGTAACGGCACTGTACCACTGGGTTTAGCGCGCGTCCGCACGGTAAAGGCCGCCAGTGCGATACAAGAGGTGTTAGCAAAAGATGCAGCTGAAGAGACAGGGGTTCATTTAGTTAAAGGGCTTCAGCACGATGTCGCCGATGCCCTCGACGATTTATTGGGTGATTGATATGTACATCAATTGGCGACTACGGGAAATCGATATTAAGATCGTCTATTACGGCCCGCCGTGCAGCGGCAAGACGACTAACTTGGAACAAATTCACGACAGGATGGCCGGGAGGAATAAAGACAAACTGGTCTCCCTCAAAACCCAGGAGGATCGTACGCTCTTCTTCGATTTTCTCCCTCTGGAGATCGGAGAATACAACGGGCTGAAGCCCCGTCTCAATCTCTACACTGTTCCTGGACAGAGCATTTATGTTTCTACCCGTCACCTTGTTTTGGAGGAAGTTGACGGCATTGTATTTGTGGCAGACTCGCAACACGGTCAACTCTACGAAAACATCCAGGCCATGCAAGAGATGCGCGGACACCTCAATGCTCTCGGCTATCATCAGAAAACTGTCCCCCTTGTTTTGCAATTCAACAAGCGTGATTTGCCAGGCATTAGCCCCATATCGATGCTACGTCAGCAGCTTGCGCCATCCAATGGTACCCCTTACTGCGAGGCGGTGGCCACACAAGGGATGGGGGTTATCAGTACCCTGAAACAGATTGTTACCCTTGTTTTTAAAAGGGTGTCAGCTACATGAATAGCGGGGGTGGATTTAACGTGTGTAACGAATGATGGCTTTTTCGAAGACCGAGCGAGGAAGGTGGGATGGCACTCAAGGGCAAACTGAGTGAGATGGGATTGAGCGACATCGTCCAAGTCGCCTGTAAGGGGAGAAACCAGGCGTGCTTGCTAGTTCAATCCCAGGGCCAAGAGGGTAGTCTCTTCTTCGAGAATGGTCAGATCGTACATGCGATCCTCGACTCTCAAGAAGGTGAGGAGGTGATCTATGAGCTTTTAACCTGGGAGGATGGTATCTTTGAAATTAAACAGGAGGTGACCCCGCCCAAACGCACCATAACCGCCAATTGGCACAGTCTTCTCTTGGAAGGTATGCGCCGCCTTGATGAGCAGGATCCTCGTCTGAGAGATACCACAAGCAAGACGTTTGAAGACGCAGAAGTAGCTGTGGGCAATAGCCATGGGGATCGGCATCGTACCCATGGAATTAACAAAAAAGAAAGGGAGGTAACGAAGATGAATGCAAACAAATTGGATGAAGCTATTGAGGTTATGAAAAAAGATATGAAAGGAGGCCTTATTGCGACAGACATATGGACCGTTGCTGACGGGCAGAGCCTCGCAGGTTTTAATACCCAGCCGAAAGCAACTGCCCTCTTTAATGAACTTACATCGTATTTGGTTGAGTCGCTCGAAGGGAGCGGATTTCCGGCACTTGGGAAATATTACGTTATGGACCTTGTAGAGGGGGTTATGGCCTGTGTTATCCCGCTTGGCGAATATCGGTGGGGAATGCTTCTTGATAGTACGAAGGCTCCACTCGGTCTTCTCCTCAATGTGGTGATCCCTAATGCCGTTGATAGATTTGAAGAGGCAATAGCATCGTGAGGTAACGGAAGGAGGCAGTAATGGGAGAAAAATTAGAAGCGATTTACAATCTTGTTACACAAAAAACGGGCTTTAAAGGGAGGATACGCCTGGCAGCTGTCACAGGCGTGTCTAAGACCAAGGCAGTTGAAATGGAGGATACAGATAAGATTCTTAAAAAATTTAAGGATGCAGCTGCTGAAATAATTGGGAAAGATGTCGATGAATTACTTTAAAAAGAAGGTAAAAATAGTAGGAATTAACATATCATTGAAGAAACATTGGATCATTGTTCAGCAAGAATTAAGCTTTTTAAGGAGGAACAATGATGAAAGAGGAATGTGAACTATTAGAAAAATGCGGTTTCTTTAAAAAGTATCGCTCCGTTGACAATGAAGCCTGTGAGACATTGATCGCCATGTATTGTAAGGGTTCCATGACGGATAAATGCAAGAGAAAAGAGTACCTGAAGAATCATGGCGAATCACCATCAGATGATATGCTTCCCGATGGAGAGATGATCATAGAATAACATTTGAAGTTACTCCGGAAGTTTAATTTCAGCTCTCTTAGTATCTTTCGCACTCATGTGCCTTTAAGATCCTGAAGAAGTTTAAAGCTGAAGCGTCTGAAATTATAGGACAGGATATAAATGATTTGATTTGAGAGCAGGTTCAGATCGCTGTCAAGCATCACTATATGAGAAGAATTCAGCGATACTGTAGGCTTGTCTCTTGCCGCTAATGTATAACGGAGAACCTTGCCATGAGTCATCTTCAGGGGAGGCAGTTTAGTAATGCTTGTTTAAGGCGTTACCTGAGGTACAGGGGCAAAAGCGGTTGGGGGAAAAGGCAGTCCCTGGGTCTTACGTGCGGCCTCACGCACGATAAGCACTGATTGCAAGATGAGCATTTTTGAAACGGCGTAATCGGTTCCAATACGATGTAACAATAGATAAGGCCATTTTTTTCACATGACAGGGGATGCTCTCGTCACATGAAACTCTGTTACGATAATGCATTCCCTTAAGAAAAGGAGGGTGCCATGGCAGTTCCACTGGTAGGAAAGTTACTAAAGTACATCTACGACAATGGCTGGGAATACCACGTCTATTATGAAAACGAACACAAGATCTCGTACAATGTACTCGGCGGCCCTGCGGGCGGACGCTATGCATACCAAGAAGCTAACTATGCTGAGGTAGCGCCAAACGTTTTCAACGTCGCGTGGTACGAGGAAACGGGAACGGTCGTCAGCCAGGTGATCAACCTGAACTCCATGACGTTATACGGCTTCATTGCGTTCCCCAAATGGGTGTGGAGTAACCCAGAAAAAACTCACGGCCGGAAGGAACAGAAACTGCGGGAGTTGATCGCACTGCGTAATGCGGGCCCCGATGCGCCCCGAACAGTAATCTATGAGTCGGCGAAGATATTTTCTGTCGAGGACATCGGTATTAACGTTCCAAACGTGTTCTGACATCGTATGAGTGTGTCCGTTGCGTTTGCCGGCAGGCTCATGGGCACGATGAGCGACAGAGGCATAGTAGAAGGGTGATGCGTTCCTGTTGAACTCCCGGAAGATAGTGTTTTTTTTACGCCTGAAGATTTGTACTATAGCGCTGCGCGTGGTTACTGAAACGCGCTATGAAAGGAGAGTTCCGTATTGATAGGATACGTAATTGATGTTGGCCCAGCTTCATGAGCTGGTTAAGACAATATGTTTTGAAAAGACTGAAACGCATTATATACATTCCATCCACTAATCAACCCTATAGAGTTTCATAAAGTCCCTGATACGTACGGGTAGGGAGATCTCCATCCACAGGGTGAGTTTCTTGTCAAAATTCCCTCTTAATGGTAAACAAACGGTGATTTCACGGAGCAGGGCTTATCAATGGGATCTTGTGCGTTCCCAAGAGCTATCAGTGGGGTGCCCAGATGATGTGGCACCGACGTATGAGGCACAGCCGCGACTTCAAAGAATTAATTGTGATACTCAGCCTTATGTGATATTTTTATCCTTGAACAAGCACTATTACCATTTTAAGACGGATGGGGAGGGCAATGCCCCAGAGGCGGCCGAAAATACTCTTAGTAGATAATGACGAAGCGATCATTACCAGCGTCAGTGATTACCTCAGCTCGTATGCCGATTGTCTGGGCGCCACCAGCTTTGAAGAGGCCATCTCCACGCTGGAGCAAGAAGCGGGAATCGGTTTGGTCATCTCAGACATCAGGATGCCGGGCAGAGACGGGTTCGATCTGCTGATGTGGCTTCGCGAGAATCGTCCTAAACTGAAAGTGGTTATGACCACAGCCTATGGTTCTCCACTGGTAAGGTCATTAGCTAAACAAAAAGGGGCTGTGATGTATCTAGAAAAGCCCTTGGACCTTAAACAATTAATGTATACGGTACAGGTAATCCTCGAGCGCAAGGGATTCTCCGTGGCCATTCAGGATATGGAGTTTACCGATTTGCTCCAATTTCTCTCCTTTGCCGGCAGGGCGGTGAAGGTTCAGGTGACCAACAATATTGGAGAAGAAGGTGAGATCGGCTTGGAAGGTGATACTGTCCTGTGGGTGCAGACGGGTTCTCATACGGGCGAGGAGGCCTTTTTCGAGATCGTGAGATGGGAAGGCGGTGGGTTTGAGATGCGGCCTCTCGGTGAAGAGGAAAGGGGCAGGAAGGGAGAGGTGGTTTCCCTCTCGTACCTCCTGCTTGAGGGGGCACGGATGAGAGATGAAGCCCTCCTTGCGGAAACCAAGGGGGAAGCGTCGGACAAAAGGAAGAAGGGAGAGCCTGTGCTCCCAGCAGAGCGTGCGAGCAAGGTCAGTTCTGTTACGGTAATACTGGAGGAATTGACCAGTGAGATTCCCGACGTCATTGCGGCAGAAGTGGTCAGCATCGATGAAGGAGTACCATTAGTCGCTACAGCCAACGATTCAGCGTTTGACCCCGATCTGGCTGGTGCCTATTATGCCGAGGTTGTGAAAGCGCATGAAAAGGCCCTCGAAGTCCTGGGGAAAGGACATACGCTTGAAGAAGTGCTCGTAACTACCGATGAATTTTACCTCATTGTAAGGATTTTGCCAGGCACTCGTATCTATGTGGGCTTGGTCATGGCGAAAAAGGGTAATGTAGGGATGGCGAGGATGGTCATGAAGCGATATGAAGAGAGGTTCGTCGAGACATTGTCGACGGATTAGGAAGTTGTTGCCATCCAGACGCTTACCGGATACCCGGAAACCGTCTCTCCTTGCATCAGCCCGCATTGTCAAAACCCCCTATTTGTGGTAAACAAGGTGTGACCTCACGGGCCTGGAGGTCTTGTAAGGGATAGGGATCTCCCCCGAGGGCTTGCAAGATGCGCGGACGATAATGGCGCAGTTGTTTGAGTCCCATGGGCGCACGTGCGAGAGCGTCGCGGTCGATGAGGTTTGCAAACACCCCCGGGCACAAGCACTGGTGGGATAAAGCGGGGAAGGGAGAGGATTGTGCGGGAGAAGGTGTTAGGTGCGGTCAAGGAGGGCGTGCAGGTAATGGAGCATTTCTTCCGTGAAAATGTCGATGCCATCGTGGAAATAGCCCACGTAATAACGGACGCTCTGCGCCAGGGGAACAAGATCCTCATCTTCGGGAACGGTGGTAGCGCGGCCGATGCCCAACATATCGCTGCAGAGTTCGTTAACCGTTTCTTATTCGACCGAGCACCTTTGCCGGCTATTGCCCTGACCACCGATACCTCTATCTTGACTAGTATCAGTAACGATAGCGACTTCTCTCTCGTTTTTGCCCGACAGATCGAGGCCCTCGGGCGCGAGGGAGATATCGCCTGGGGGATCACCACCAGCGGAAGATCGCCCAATATGATTGAGGGGTTTCGCAAGGCCAAGGAGATGGGCATGGTGACTACTGCCTTTACCGGGAAGGATGGTGGTGAGGCATTGAAGATGGCTGATTATGCCCTGAACGTTAGTTCCTCCAGCACACCTCGGATTCAGGAGGTGCAGATCACTGTTTGCCATATCATATGTGAACTCGTTGAAGGAGCGCTCTTCCCGTCAGGAGGCAACGGTGAAGCGGGGATCTGATTGGCAATTGTTGGACCTCAAGGGGATAAAGACCTCCACCCTCAAAAAAAGAAAGAGCAAGGTCGACGTGTCACACTTCGCCTCAGCGCTGCTGCCTGGCTCCGCCTTCAAGGGTTTTCTTGATTCCCTGCCCCAGTTCTTGGCGGCCGAAGATTTTAAGGAGGCCGTCTCACACATCGTCGCAGCGGTCAGAAAGGATAAGATGGTCCTGGTGGGCATGGGTGCCCATCCCATCAAGGTGGGTCTGAGTCCCATCATTATTAATCTGATGGAGCGGGGCGTTATCCGGGGATTGGCCATGAACGGTGCCGGCATTATCCACGATGTGGAGATCGCCATGGCGGGCAAGACCTCCGAGGAGGTGGAGGAGGGTTTGGATTCAGGGTCTTTCGGGGTGACAGGAGAGACAGCGGAGTTTATCAACGCCGCTCTCAAAGATGGGCAGCGTGAGGGGTGGGGGATCGGCAAGGCCGTTGGAAGGGCCCTTCAGCACAAAGAAGAACTCCCGTACCGTGAGCAGAGCATCTGTGCTGCGGCCTTCCGATTGGATATCCCCCTGACCGTTCATGTCGCCATCGGCACCGACGTGGTCCATATCCATCCCTCGACGGATGGTTCGACCCTCGGGGCAATGACCTATCAGGATTTTCGGCTCTTCGCTTCTTTGGTAGCGGCTTTGGAGGCAGGGGTCTATATCAACGTGGGATCAGCAGTAATCATGCCCGAGGTATTTCTCAAGGCCCTGAGCGCAGCGAGAAACCTGGGGCATAAGGTGGAGAACTTCTGCACCCTCAACATGGACTTTATCCAGCACTACCGCCCTACCCAGAATGTGGTCCAGAGGCCCACGGCCAAAGGGGGAAAGGGGTTTGCCCTGACCGGCCACCACGAGATCATGGTCCCCCTGTTGGCCGCCTCAATCATAGAAGGTCTCGAAGAGAAGACCTGAAGTATATTCTTGTTCCCACCTTGAATAAAGAAGAAGTAATATATATATTTTCTTTAAGCCTTAAGTATTGTGTTGGATAGCAACAAAAAGGTAAGTATTATTTGTCAGAAGGAGGTTTAGTGAGAGGTATTATTTGGTTTATTTTGATCATTGCCGCATGGTTTGTCTTAAACAGATTTATCCTCCCCAAATTGGGGGTGGATACGTGAATGAGCAGGAGTTGCCGGATCGAGGATCGGTCCGAAGAGGTCAGCGATACTGAGGGCAAACAGTAGGCTGGGGATCATGACAAGACCTGTTGCATCCTCGCACAAAGGAAAATTACTCTGTCATAAGTTTGATTGCTGGGTGGATGAAGAGGATGCGGTATGTACTCGGCCGGATGATTATTGTGAATTTAGGGAGAGATGCGGGATATACTTTCTGATGACCGAGCGCACTCGAGGCGCGAATAAGAGGGCAAAGGAGGAGCGAGATGCCTCTGTATGAATACCGATGTCAGGCGTGCGGACATGACTTTGAGACCCTGAGGGGGCTCCATGATAAGGATGAGGATGTGGTGTGCCCCCAGTGCGGCGCGAAAAAGGCGGAGAAACTCTTGTCCGCCTGCTGCGCGGTGAAAGGGGAATCATCCCCTGCAAGCACGGGCGCATGCGGCACAGGCAAGTTTACCTGAGGTTAATACAGGCGATGGTCCATCGCCGTAAAGAAACCAACCCGCATTAAAGTAGAAGCAGGGGAACTCAAAAAAGGTGAAGAGGTAATCGTCATATCCGATGCTCGCTTCAATGCAAAGATCGGGAGCCAGCGCTCCCTTTTTTAGTTGGTTGCTGGACATCCTGGCGGGTACCTCGTCTTATGAGTGCTCCTGCTGTAGAAGAGCTATCCCGAGAGTACCGGGGGAGATAAAGGTCGAAAAGGCAACCGTGGATAAAAACTCCCTTGCTGCGGGGAGATGCGGTGTACGGAGTATCCCCACCCTGCTCCTCTTCAAGGTTGGGCAGGTTATCGATAAAATCATTGGGGACGTCCCCCAAAAGTCCCTTGAGGACCTCAACAAGAGGGCCCTGTAATATGGAACAGGTTCCTCTCCTTATCTCCTTTTCGGCCGGACTACTGAGTTTTCTCTCTCCGTGTGTTCTCCCCCTGATACCGGGCTATATCTCTTTTATCACCGGCCTATCCGTGGCCGAGATGACCTCTCCTGATGCCGTTAGGGACAAAGTGGGAATGAGGAAGAAGGTCTTTGTGCAAACCCTCCTCTTCGTAGGAGGATTCTCTTTCATCTTTATTCTCATGGGGGCCTCTGCCACCTTCCTCGGCGGGCTCATCGCCACACACCACCACCTCCTGCGCATTGGTGGTGGCATAATGGTGGTGCTGTTTGGTTTGCATCTCATGGGTGTGTTAAACGTAAGGTTTCTCCAGTATGAGCGCAGGGCTCATCCGGAGAGAAGACCCTCCCACTTCTTCGGTCCTGCAGTGGTAGGGGTGGCCTTTGCCTTGGGTTGGACCCCCTGTATCGGTCCTATCTTGGGGTCTATCCTCACCTATGCCAGCACCCAGGATACAGTTGCCCAAGGAATCCTTTTGCTTACCCTCTACTCCCTGGGGATGGCTATTCCCTTCTTGGCATCAAGCTTGGCTATAGAGGCATTCTTTCGCCTTTTCTCCCGGATAAGGAATTATTTTCGCCTTATTTCTTTGGTAAGCGGTGGTATATTGGTATTAGTAGGAATACTGATTTTAACCGGAAACCTTCAACAGTGGTTATGAAATCCAAGTTTAGACTTCTCATCACCATCTTCTCTTTCTTGATCCTTTCCGCCGGGATAGGACTAGCGAATCCTTCTCTCGATCACGTTGTGTGGAGGGATTATGAAGAGGGGATACAATTCGCCAAGAAGGTAAACAGGCCCATTATAATCGCCTTCTTCAGCGAAAAGTGTCGATATTGTAAACTCATGGAAAAGGACACTTTGAGTGAGTTGGAGGTGGTCAAGGCCCTAAATGGAAAATTTATCTCCATCAAGGTGGATGTAAACCGGAATGGCGACCTCGCCCGTATGTATAGGGCCACCTATTTGCCCACCATCTGGTTTATGACCCCGCAGGAAGAAGGGATTGGAAGGCTCATCGGCTACCGTTCCCCGCATGATTTTATCGCGGTGTTGGAGTATATCGGCGATGGCTTCTATCAAAGGATGGGTTTTGAAGACTTTCTGCGCATGAGGGGTAAGAGCAAGAGGTGACAGATTTATTTCGTCGCCTCTCCCAGCTTCTTGAGCCTCACACGTGCCAAGGTCCCCCAGGGGGGAGGGGGTGATAGGTCGAGGGATTCTTGGTAGGCCTCGACGGCCTTTTTCTTCTGTCCCAGTTTTTCCCAGCACATACCCATTTGCAGGAGGACATAGGGCCTCAGCCATTCATCGCCTGAGTCGATGACCTTCTCGAAGCTGTCTATGGCCTGCTGATATTCCCCTGTGGCACTATAGGAATTCCCCAGGGCGTTGAGGGCGATCGTTCGCAGGAATGGTTGCGATGATCTTTTGAGGAAGAGTTTGAAGTCGGCGATGGCCTGATCGTAGTCTTGTTGGAGCATGTAGCTCCTGCCCCGATAGAGGAGGGCTACTGCGCCGCCCTTTGTTCTGGGATAGTCATTGATCAATTCAGAGAAGACGGGGAGGGCCTCCTCTCGCTTCTCCTCCTGCTGATAAAGGGTTATCCCCCTCCCCAGGAGGGTAAAGGCCATCTCCTCGCTGGCTGCCTGGTGCTGTCGCCAGAACACAAGGGCCACGATGATCGCCGCCAACAGTAAGACGCCTAGCACGATATAGGTGAGGTGGGCCATGGCATAATTCATAGCCTTGGCACCCAACGTTATAAATTCGTCGGGTGCCTTCAGCTGCTTTTTTGTGATCCTCCGTTTGGCAACCACGCTTTCTCCCTTTCTTGTGCCCACTTTTTATATCCTGTAGCGCCCTCTTTGTCAACGCATTTCGCCATCTTGACATCTTTCCCCATTTCCCTTAGCCTTGGGATGCCTGAAGGAGGGAGCCGTTGGAAAGTTCACGGGTGCAAGAGATCTTAGAGGAACAGGATATCGAGGGGATTCTTTTCTTTAGCCCGGAAAATATTCGATATCTCACCGGGTTTTCAGGGAGCGAGGGTTATCTCTTTGCAGGGCGCAATGAAAACCGCCTGCTGGTGGATTCCCGGTATCTCACGCAGGCACACGAGGAGACAAGGGGGTGCCGCGTCTTTGTCGTGGATAAAGGGATTAAGGGTGTTGCGGCAAAGATCTCGTCCCTGGGGTTGAGGCGGCTGGGCTTTGAGGCCCAGGGGATATCTGTGGCCCTCTTCGAGCAGCTTCAGGAGCGGATGCAGGAGGTGGCGCTAGTTCCGATAAAGGATGAGTTGGAGCGGCTGCGTGGATTGAAGTCCGGTGAAGAGATCGCTTTAATAAAAAAGGCCGTCCAGGTAGCAGAAGAGGCTTGGAAAAAGGTTCTGGAGATGGTCAAACCAGGAACGAGGGAGGATGAATTGGCCCTCGAGTTCGAGTATCACATGAGAAAGGGGGGGGCTGGAGGGACCGCTTTTGATATTATTGTGGCCTCGGGTCCACGGACAGCCCTTCCTCATGCTCAGCCAACCCAGCGGGCGCTCAAACAAGGTGATTTCGTCCTCTTTGACTTCGGTTCCCGCTACCGGGGCTATTGTTCCGATGAGAGCTGTACCGTGGTCGTGGACCGAGCCACTGAGGAACAGAAGCACATATATGAGATTGTGAAGGATGCCCATGACCGCGCCATAGAACGGGTCAAGCCAGGGGTGCAGCTCGCAGAAATAGATGCGGCGGCAAGACGGCATATCGATCAGGCAGGCCATGGGGAACATTTCGGACATGGAACGGGGCACGGGGTTGGCCTGGCTGTCCATGAATGGCCTGCCGTAGGGAAGGGCTCGCTTGATGTGGCCGAGGCAGGGATGATCTTTACCATCGAACCGGGCATTTATATCCCTGACTGGGGAGGGGTGCGGATTGAGGATGTGATAGTGGTTACCCCTGATGGTTGTGAGGTCTTGACGGCGATCCCCAAAGACCTCTTGATAGTATCATAATGACACGGAGGTAAACAGAATGCCAGCTTCAACAGCGGACTTTCGCAAGGGACTGAAGATCGAATTAGAAGGGGAACCGTATAGCATCGCTGATTTTCTCCATGTAAAGCCCGGCAAGGGGGGCGCCTTTGTCAGGACAAAGCTCAAGAGTCTGGTCACCGGCAATGTCATCGATCGCACCTTCCGCTCAGGGGAGAAGGTGCAGACCCCTGCTTTGGAAGAGAAGAATATGCAGTACCTCTACCAGGAGGGCGAGGCATATCACTTTATGGACAACGATACCTACGAGCAGTTTACCCTGGCGGAGAGTCAATTGGGTGCGGACAGCAATTTTTTGCAGGAGAACGTCGGGGTGAAGATCCTCTTTCATAATGGCAAACCCATCGGTGTGGAGCTCCCCCTCTTTGTAGAGCTCACGGTCGTCCGGACGGAACCGGGGGTGAAGGGGGATACCGCCAGTGGGGGGGGCAAGCCCGCCACCGTGGAGACCGGGGCGGTGATCCAGGTGCCCCTTTTCCTCAATGAGGGGGATGTCATTAAGGTGGATACCAGGACAGGGGGGTATGTTGAGCGGGTCAAGTAGGCGGTAGTAGTTAGGAAGAAGGGAAAGATCCGGATGTGGATATTCCCCCTGTTAATTATGATGCCCATCTTCTTCAGCTCAGCGGCATTCGCCCGAGAGGTGAGCAAGCCCGAGACCATCACCGTCGTCTACGATAACTACCCGTATAAAAAGGGATTTAGGACGGCATGGGGCTTCTCGTGTCTGGTGCGGGGGTGGGATAAGACCATCCTTTTCGATACCGGGGGTGACGGCCGTCTGCTGTTGGCCAATATGCAGGGAGTGGGCATTGATCCTCAAGAGGTAGATGCTGTCGTTCTGTCCCACATCCACGGCGATCACGTTGGAGGGCTCGCATCCCTTCTGCAGCATAATAATGGGGTGACTGTCTTTGTTCCCCCTTCTTTTTCTAGTGATTTCAAAAAAGGTGTCAGACGCTTTGGGGCCCGGTTACAGGAGGTGGAAGGCTTCGAGGAGCTCAGTCCCCGCGTCTACTCTACCGGTGAGATGGGGCACTGGATCAAGGAGCAGGCATTGATCCTGCGCGCCTCCCGGGGATTGATCGTCATCACCGGATGCGCCCATCCAGGGATAGTGGAGATCTTGGCCAAGGTAAGGGGGCATTTTCAGGAGACAATCTTGTTGGTGATGGGTGGTTTTCATCTGATGGATAAGGGCGTCAATGAGATTCAAGAGGTCATCGCCAGCTTTCAGAGGTTAGGGGTGCGATATGTCGGGCCTGGACACTGCTCAGGTGATGCCGCGAGAAGGCTCTTTCAGGAGGCATACGGTAATGCCTTTTTGCCGGTTGGAGTGGGAATGGAGATCAGGATAGATGAGTTGAACTGACCGAGAGCTTCAGGCCTCGTTTTGTGCATCAGAGAGGAAGGCAAACCGTTCATGGTACGTTCATCGTGCCCTATAATCACTATCATACTATAGCAGGATAGTTTGGCTGACAAATAGTTGAACGGCCGCCGCAACCGGTAAAACGAACTACAAGAGGTCCCCTCTCGTGGCTCGGGCTCGTTAGGTGAACTATAACTATGATTCTATTTATGTTGATGATTAGAAGCGACGATCGCCCCCTCGTCCTCCTTTGCCACCACGGCTATCGGAACGGGGGCGAGCCTCGTTGACATTGAGAGCCCTTCCCTTTAACTCTTTTCCATTGAGTCCATTGATTGCAGATGTGGCTTCAGCCTTTGATGGCATCTCTACGAAGCCGAACCCCCTCGGTTGACCGCTATACCTATCCTTTACAATATTGACGGATTCAACTTGTCCGTATGATTCAAAAGCCTGGCGCAAATCCTCTTCAGTTATATCAAACGATAGATTTCCTGCATAGATGTTCATCATGGTCTCCTTTAAGAAATTTTTTTTGATTTTTTTGCCTAATGGCCGATCTGTGTAGTGGCACCTACGATGAGAATCAGTGTCAACCCCGAGTTCAACGAGCGACGCCGGAGGATCGTCGTCGCCCAGCGAAGTGCTCAGAACCCGCGCTTCTTGGCACGGAGGTTGCGCCGACTACCCTTAGGCTTAGATCCCCTTGCTCCTCGAGACTTTCTGGATGGTCCGGCGTCAGCATAATTCGTTGAGCGTCGCTGCTGCTCCTCTGCTTGGCTTACACGAAGACTTCTGCCATGGAGTTGGTGGCCGTCGAACCTCTCGATAGCCTCTGCGCCAGCCCCCTCCTCGGAGAATTCGACAAAGCCAAACCCTCTTGCACGACCGGTGTTGCGGTCGACTGGCAGAGCCACCTCTGTCACGTCGCCTACTTCAGAAAAAAGTCTTTCGAGATCGTCTTGCGTTGTATCGTAGCTCAAGTTCCCAACAAAAATCTTGGTGCTGATGATGCCCTCCTTCCAAGTCGGTTACCGGCCGCTTCCACCTCTTGTGGCTTAACCTAATTAGTCTGTAATCAGGCATTATTAGCATTTTTTTGTCTTTTAGTCAACTTTATTTTAAAAAATAGGGCAAAATGCCAGACTAACTGATCAGTAGAAAAATAGGTTAAAATCTTATTGAAATTACTTTATAATTCCAGTATAAGCGTTAAAAGATTGTACAACAAAATCTCATTGCAAAGGTAGGAGCGGATACAATGGCTAAAAAACCAAAGCGTGAAACCGTCACCTATCAACTGAGGCACGATCGCAAGGTGGTGTATATCGGAACGACCTCTGATCCCGAACGGCGTGAACAAGGACATCGTGCCGAAGGAAAGAGATTTACCAAGCTCGTCGTGACGTCGCGGAGCATGACAGAAGACGGTGCCAAGAAGAAGAGGGTAGAGCAATTAGAGGCCTACCGGCGCAGCCACGGCGGGAAGAACCCAAAGTATAATAAAGATTGAAAGGTTACTAACTCGTACTACCTGTAATGCTTCGAATACCCTGTTACCTCAACAGGATTCCTCTGCCTCCCCCCTTTTTACGTAGTATGAAATATGATATCATGCTGATAAAGTACCCACGAAGATGGATTACGAGTTCTTAGACCATACCGGCGACCTGGGGATTAGGGTCTGGGCCGATGATATCAAAGGGACCTTTCAGGAGGCGGCGCGGGCACTCTTTGATATCATCACGGACCTCGAAAAGGTTGAAGTGCATTTAAAGCGTGAGATCGCTGTAAAGGGGTCGGGGCGGGAGGAGTTGCTGGTGGCCTGGCTCAGCGAGCTCCTCTATCTGCATGAGGTAAAGGGCCTGCTCTTTTGCGATTTTAAGTTAGCCGAGATCGATGAAGGGAACGCAAGGGGAATGGCCATGGGGGAGGAGTTTCACGAGGGCCGTCATACAATCAAGACCTCGATAAAGGCCGTGACCTACCATCAACTGGAGATCAAAGAAGAGGACGGGTGCTGGCAGGCCCAGGTGATCTTCGATATCTAACGGAGGCGGTTACATGGACGATAAGCAATCAGTGCATCTTGAACAGGTAGACGAGTACCGCTGGCGGATACCGCGTGAAGGGGGAATGCGCACCGACGGCATGGTTTATGCCGACGAGCGCCTGATGGGTGCTATCAAGCAGGATCAGAGCCTCCAGCAGGTGAAGAATGTGGCCTTTCTGCCCGGGATCGTCGGCTACTCCCTGGCCATGCCCGACATCCACTGGGGATATGGGTTTCCGATCGGGGGGGTGGCTGCCTTTGACGAAGAGGAGGGGGTGGTCTCGCCCGGCGGGGTGGGTTACGATATCAATTGAGGGGTGCGTTTGATGCGCTCCGGTCTGGAGCGCACCGAGATTCAAGGGAAGATCAAAGGCATCGTGGATGCCCTCCTGGTCAACATCCCCTCAGGGGTGGGGTCCCATCGGAAGGACCTGCGGCTCGACAAAGGGCAGCAGCGCAAGGTCCTTCAGAAGGGTGCCCAGTGGGCGGTAGACCAGGGATATGGACGCTGGGAGGACCTGGAGCACATCGAGGAAAAAGGCCGCATCCCGGACGCCGATCCCGATCTCGTCTCGTCAAGGGCCTTCGAGCGCGGCAGGGCCCAACTGGGGACCCTGGGATCGGGGAACCACTTTGTCGAGGTGGGGTATGTGGCCGAGGTGTATGACGAAGGGGCGGCCAAGGGTCTGGGGTTGGCCAAGGACCAGGTGACGGTCATCGTTCACACCGGGTCCCGGGGTCTGGGCCATCAGGTCTGCGATGACTCCATCCGGGTGATGCTCCAGGCCGCGCAAAAGTATGGGATAGAGCTTCCGGACAAACAGCTCTGTTGCGCCCCCCTCGGATCGAAGGAGGGGCGGGAGTATCTCGCGGCCATGGCCTGCGCCGCCAACTTCGCCTTTGCCAACCGGCAGATTATCACCCACTGGGTGCGGGAGACCTTTGAGCAGGTCCTGCACATGGGCCCGAGCACCCTCAGGCTGGATCTCATCTATGATGTCTGCCACAATATCGCCAAGCTAGAGACCCATACGGTTGAAGGCAGGCAACAGCGCCTCTGCGTGCACCGCAAGGGTGCCACCAGGGCCTTCCCTCCCTATCACCCCGATGTTCCTTCCCTTTATCAGGAGATCGGTCAGCCCGTCCTGATCCCGGGCGACATGGGGAGGTGCTCCTATGTGCTGGTCGGCACCCAGGGGGCCTTTGAGGAGACCTTCGGGAGCACCTGTCATGGTGCGGGGAGGGTTATGAGCCGCCATCAGGCAAAAAAGAGCGCTCGGGGTCGGTCAGTGATCCAGGAGTTGGAGGCCAAGGGTATCTACGTGCGAGCGGCCAGCATGGGCACCATTGTGGAAGAAATGCCTGAGGCCTATAAGGATGTGAGCGATGTCGTCAACGTGGTCCATGGCGCCGGTATCGGGAAAAAGGTGGTGCAGCTGAAACCCATGGGTGTGATCAAGGGATGAAGCGTCGTATCTACCTGCAGATGCGCTCGTGGGAGGAGGCCCTCACGGTTTTTTTCGAACGGATCAAGCCCTCACGATACGATAAAACAGAGATCATCCCTGTCAAGAAGGCCCTGGGGAGGGTGACCGCCGCGCCCATCTTCGCCCGCCTCTCATCACCCCACTATCACAGTGCGGCCATGGACGGGGTTGCGCTGGAGGCTCAGGTCACCTTTGGGGCGTCGGAGGACCGCCCCAAAAAATTGAGGGTGGGCCAGGAGGCCTTCTTCGTGGATACCGGAGACCCTCTGCCTCCGGGGACCGATGCCGTGATCATGATCGAGGAGGTCCATCAGGTCGATGTCCAGACCGTGGAGATCATGCGGGCCGCTTTTCCCTGGCAGCACGTGCGCACGGTGGGTGAGGACCTCGTGGCAAGCGAACTCATCCTCCCCCAGGGGCATCTCATTACCCCCGCTGATCTGGGGGCCTTGCTGGCCGGAGGGATCTTAGAGCTCCCGGTCAAGCGCAGGCCCCGGGTTGCCGTGATACCCACCGGTGATGAGGTGATCCCCCCTGAGGAGATCCTGACCAGGGAGCCCCGGGAGGGTGAGATCGTGGACGTAAACTCGACCATCATAGGGGGGTTGATCACGGAGGCCGGGGGGGAGTTTGCGCCCCATCCTATTGTCCGGGACGACCCCCAGGAACTCAAGGAGGCGATCTTCTCCGCCTCCCGAGCAGAACACGACGTCATCGTGGTCAATGCGGGATCGTCCGCTGGCTCCGAAGACTATACTGCTTCTATCGTCGATGAGTTGGGGGAGGTGCTGGTGCACGGGGTCTCCATCATGCCCGGCAAACCCACCCTCCTCGGGGTCGTGGATGAAAGACCCATCATCGGCATACCCGGCTATCCGGTTTCCGCGACCCTTTCCTGTGAGCTCTTCGTAAGACCCCTGATTGCCGCCATGCTGGGTTGTGCAGCGCCAAAGCGGGAAAAAATTCGTGTGGTGCCCACCAGGAGGCTTCCCTCCAAGTTGGGTGTGGAGGAGTTTGTGCGTGTGAGGGTGGGGCGGGTTGGTGAGCGGGTCGTGGCGACACCCTTGCCCCGCGGCTCAGGGGTCATCACTTCTCTTACCCGGGCCGACGCCATTATCCGCATCCCGCGCCTGATCGAGGGGGTCGAGGAGGGGGAAGAAACAGAGGCTGAGCTTTTGGTGGGTAAAGCCTCCATTGAGCACACCGTGGTGATCATCGGCAGCCATGACCTTGCCCTCGACCTTTTGGCCAGTTGGGTCAAGAAGGATGATCCTACTCTCACCCTCTCTTCCAACCATGTGGGCAGCCTCGAGGGGATCGTCTCCCTGCAAAAGGGTTACGCTCACATGGCCGGATCCCATCTCTTGGATCCTGCAACTGGCGAATACAATATCCCTTATATCCGTAAATATCTCTCCGGCGTAGGGGTGAAGATCATCCACCTCGCCTATCGGCAGCAGGGGTTCATCCTCCCCCGTGGCAATCCCCAGGGGATCAAGGTCTTGTCTGATCTGGCGCGGGACGGGATACGCTTCATCAATCGGCAGCGAGGTTCAGGCACGCGGGTCTTGCTCGATTACCTCCTAGAAAAGGACGGGATCGATACCGCTCAGATCAGCGGCTATGGGGAAGAGGAGTTTACCCATCTTGCGGTGGCAGTGGCGGTTGCAAGTGGCCGGGCCGACGTCGGTTTGGGGATTTTCGGGGCCGCCAAGGCCCTGGACCTGGACTTCGTGCCCCTGGAGCAGGAGCAATATGACCTCATCATACCGCAGGCCTTTTTTGATGATCCCCAGGTCCGGAAGGTCGTTGAGGTCCTGCGCTCAGAGGAATTTCGGGCCCAGATCGAGGGGCTCGGCGGCTATGATCCCTCCAGGATGGGAGAGGAGGTTGCGGTATGATAAAGGTCGGGGTGATCACCGTCAGCGATCGGGGATACCGGGGTGAGCGGGAGGACGCCAGCGGGGAGGTCATTCGGGAGATGGTGCAGGGCTTGGACGCCGACGTGGCCTTCAGCACCGTGGTCCCCGATGAGAGGGACAAGATCAAGCGGGTACTGATCCAGGGGGCGGACGAGATGGGATTGGACCTCATCGTGACCACCGGGGGGACCGGGGTCAGTCCGCGCGACGTCACCCCCGATGCTACCAGGGAGGTGATCGAGCGGGAGATACCCGGTTTTGCCGAGGCCATGCGAATGGAAGGGTTGAAGCGGACCCCCCATGCCATGATCTCCCGCGCCGTGTGCGGCGCGAGGGGTCATACCCTTATCATCAACCTCCCCGGCAGTCCCAAGGCGGTGCGGGAAGGATTGGAGGTGATCCTTCCGGCCATTTCCCACACCATCGCCAAGATCCAGGGCGATCCTGAGGAGTGTGGAGAATAAATGAGCAGCTTCCCCTAGAATTTATAAATATAGAGGCGTTTATGGCTTTATACGAAAATTTAGGCTTTATTAATCATCCTTTTGCGAAAACTAACGCTGACGAAGAACCACGACTAGCTGAATACTTTGTACCACCACCATTTTTCGACTCTGTAATTGGCGACCCTGAAACACCAAACTCAAGCATTGTGTTTGCGCCCAGAGGAGGTGGCAAGACCGCACAGAGACGAATGGTAGAAGATGCAGCTGGGGCCAATAAGGTATTGGCTGTAACATACGATCGATTTGAGTTCGGTTCAGGCGATAAGGTTAGCAACGTAACTCTCCAATACCACCTTCGTAATATCATTGTCCGAATTCTTATATCTTATTTATCCTATTTGGCTGATTATCCCAAACTCTTGGAAAATCTGGACAAAGGGAAGAGGCAAGCCTTATCCATATTTGTACACTCTTATCTGGGGGATATGACAGGAGCTTCATTTCAAGAAATAGTTAATGAGCTGAAAAGTTTACCTGAGAAATTCAAAGAGTTTTGGAAGCGACATGTTGGCGTCCTTGAGTCTGTGGTAAATATTTTACTCAAAAAATACGGTTTGGAAACAATAGATTTACCAGAGTTTAAACAAGAAGAGAAAAAACTGCAAGATACATATAAGTATCAGCTTGAGTCACTCCGTGACGTTGTTTGCAATCTTGGATTTAAGGCAATATACATTCTCCTGGACAAGCTCGATGAAACTGAGCAGACGGGAAATGATCCGGAGGCTACCTATCATCTGTTGCGACCATTGATACGAGACCTGGAACTTCTGGGTTTTGAGGGCTATGCTTTCAAGTTTTTCCTTTGGGATAAAATCGAACCATATTATAGAACAGACGCTAGACCTGACCGAGTGCATCAATATCAATTAACATGGAAAATGCCAACGCTTCAAGAAGTACTCGCCGCAAGGTTGAGAGCTTTCAGTGACGGCAAAGTTGAAACGTTTAAATCCTTGTTATCCAAAGAGCCAGATTACGATATAGATTCTGCTCTATGCCTACTTGCCAATGGGTCACCTAGAAATCTCATTCGGATTTGTGAAAAGATTTATGCTGTGCAAGCTGAAATTGACTCTAATGCAGAAAAAATCGACCTAAATTCAGTCGATCAAGGAATTCTCCTTTATGGCGATCAGATTTCTCTACAGACTTATGGGGAGGAACTCATAAAAGATATACAAAGGGTAGGAAGAGAGTTATTTACCATTAATTACTTAGCAAATGATGTTTTTAAGTTTACACAGAACGCAGCTCGAGCCAAGGTTTCTGGATGGTCTAACGCGGGCCTTATAAAACAGATCGGAACAGTTAGTGTTGAAGGTTCAAAAAAACCTTTGAATTTCTATTGCGTCATTGACCCAGCTGTTGTAAGAATCATTCACAGACAAATTCCACTCTCGATTTTTTTGAAAGACAGATGGATACCTTGCGGTTTTTGTCGCATGGATAACCTGATGGATATTAACCTCTTCCCGGAAAATAATACCCCAATATGTATTATGTGTGGAAGAGATTTGCTTTAGCCAATTCGGTTCAGTTATTAATTGTCAATATGAGCAGCACAGTTTAGATAAACATGTGATCGGTTATTAATCTGTTTAACCCAAGATGAACTCAATAGTCTTTGCCGTTATTATTTTATCGGTTTACACATGAAATAATCAATACTATCTGCCATTAAGTTGCAAAGGTTAAGGAATTGAATTAATGGTGTTGTAGGTTATAGTCAAAAGCTATTTTTAAACTATATGCTGTCAGGCCTTGAGTTTGAATTAATATTTGTCAAATTTTACATACTTAGGCCTTGTCTAGTGCTTGATGGTTCAGGGGTAACGCTCGCACAAAAACCTTGACTCTATTATATCGTGGTCTTATCATTATATGAAATAACACTTCAAAAGGGGGACGAGTCATGGCAAAAAAGAGGCAAGCGGTGAGACGTAAGAAACAGGGCCCGGGTTGGCCAGTAACAATGATAATCATTGGCGCAGTAGGCGTGATCATGGGTGCGGTATTTATCTACCAAGGGGCGACGAAGAGCAACCTTTTGAAAAATACGATGCGACAAGAAAAAATAACCCTTAACTTCGTTCCGGGAGCTCCTCAAAATGA
>CAZFIR010000060.1:0-13697 GCA_964519535.1 uncultured Thermodesulfobacteriota bacterium
CCTTTGTGCGCGCCCGATCCATTAGCGGCTAGTCATCGCCTCCAATCTCCTGATGCGTTCCTCGATGGGTGGGTGGGTGCTGAAGAGGCTCTGGATCCCCTTTCCCCGCAGGGGATTGACGATGAGCATGTGGGCGGTGGAGGGATTGACCTGCATGGGGATCCGCTTCGCCCCGGCATCCAGCTTGGCCAAGGCCCTGGCGAGATAGAGGGGGTTGCCCGGCGAGTTGCGCCCCGCCCTCATCGGCGTGGTACTCCCTGGATCTGGAGATGGCCAGTTGGATAAGGACCGCCGCGATGGAGGCGAGGGTGGTGAGGACTAGGACGGCGACGAGTTGCGCTATCCCGCCCCCTTGTCTATTGTCGCCGCCGAAGCCTCCGAACATGGCTCCAAAACGGGCCATCGTAGCGATCATACTGATGGCCCCGGCGATGGTGGCAACGATGGTCCCGATGAGTATGTCCCGATGGCGGATATGGGAGAGTTCATGGGCCAAGACCCCCTTGAGTTCTTCCTCTGTTAACAGGCTCTTGATCCCCGTGGTCACCGCCACAGCCGCATGCTGAGGATTTCTCCCCGTGGCGAAGGCATTGGGGGCGTCATTGGGGATGATATAGACCTTGGGCATGGGAAGTCCGCCCCGCAGGGCCAACTCCCTCACGATCCGATGAAGGCCCGGCTCTTCGGCCTCGGTCGCCTCTTTTGCACGGTACATCCGGAGTATGATGCGGTCACTGAACCAATAGACGCTGAAATTCATGACACCTGCAAAGACAAGGGCAAGAAGGGCCCCGTCGCGTCCCCCTACCAGGTTCCCGATCCAAACCAGGAGGGCGCTGAGCAGCGCCATGAGAATATAGGTTTTGAACTGGTTCATAGTATGTCCTCCTTAATTACATATATACTAAAGTATTCAGTGGTCAGTATTCAGTTATCAGTATTAGCTTTTTCTGCCTTAATGAATACTGATCACTGAACACTGAATACTGATTACCATGTTACCCCAGTCTTTCTCCTAGGGTCAATTGGTGGCCCCTGGTGAATTCCTCCCACCCCATGCTCCTGCCCCCTTCCAGCTGCAGTTCTTCGATGAATAGCGAACCCTTACCGCAGGCCACCTCGAATCCCCCAGCTAAGAAGACGATTTCACCGGGGGTAGCTGTGCCATCCCCGATCCTTCCCCGCAGGAGCTTTATCCTTTTCCCCTGCCACCAGGTGAAGGCCACGGGCCACGGTACCATCCCCCTGATCCGGTTCCTGATCCGGCTTGCCTCCTCCTCCCATTGGATCAGACCGTCTGCCTTTTTCAAGAGGGGGGCATATGAGGCCCCTTTCTCATCTTGGGGTACGGGGTGCAGGGTTCCCTCCTTGAGACCCCGGACCACCTCCACCACCAGATCTCCCCCCACATAGGCCAACCGCTCACCGAGCTCCTCGGCTGTCTCGTCTGCGCCGATCTCCACCTCCTGGGCCAGGAGGCTCGGGCCCGTATCCATGCCTTCATCCATGAGGTAGGTGGTCACCCCTGTCTTGGGTTCACCATTGATGATGGCCCAGTTGATGGGTGCTGCCCCCCGGTACTTGGGCAGCAGCGACGGGTGGACATTGACGCACCCGAGGCGGGGCAAGGCCAAGACAGCAGGGGGCAAGATCTGTCCGAAGGCCGCCACCGCGATCACGTCCGGCTTCAGCGTCTCTAATTCGGCGATGAAATGAGAGTCCTTTACCCGTTCCGGCTGGAGGACCTGAAGGCCGAGATCAAGGGCATGTTCCTTTACCGGAGGGGGTGAGACCGCTCTTCCCCTCCCGCGGGGGCGATCGGGTTGTGTGATGACCGCGATCACCTCTTCAGAAACGGCCAAGGATCGCAACGTGGGGAGGGCAAAGGGTGAAGTCCCCATGAAGACGGCCCGCAGCTTCATTGTACTGGAATTCATTCCCTTTAGAAAATGACGTGGTCCTTTTCTTTGGGTGATTGGTCTTCTCGCACCAGCTTGCGCATTTTGCGCTGGATGATCCCCCGCTTGAGACGGCTTACCCTGTCGATGAAGAGTATGCCGTCGAGATGGTCGATCTCATGCTGCAAGGCCACGGCCAGGAGCCCCTCTGCCTCGATCTCCAGCTGTCGCTCATTCAGGTCGTAGCCGCGCACCAAGACCTTTTCGGCCCGGGCGACGTTTTCTGTGATCCCCGGCAGGCTCAGGCAGCCCTCCTCCTCCACGACCCGTCCCTCTATCTCAATGATCTCCGGGTTGACCAGGTTGATAAGCCCCTTTTTGCCCTCCGAGTTTTTCACATCTACAACGATGAGTCTCTCTGAGACACCGACCTGCGGGGCAGCCAGACCGACACCCGGGGCGGCGTACATGGTCTCCGCCATCTCGCCGGCCAACTGTACAACCCGTTCATCGATGTTTTCGACCTCAGCCGCCTTGCGCTGGAGGATCGGATCGGGATAGATACGTACTTTAGCTGCGGCCATTCGCGTTAAGTCCTCTTTTCCTTAAATATAGTAACATCACCACGGAAATTCCAGCTAAGGGGATGCTGATGGCCTGGGTTGTGGAGAGGAGCCCTCCCAGGACGCTGCCGCGGGGGTCCCCCCGCAGGAACTCTATAAAGAAACGGAAGATGGAATACATGAGGGCATATGACCAAAAGAGCTCTCCGTGAAAAGCCCTTTTCTTTCGTAAAAACATGAGAAAGGCGAAGATCGCAAAGAGGCCGAGGGAGCTGTAGAGTTGAGTAGGGTGCAAGGGAATTTCCTGAGGGGCCAGACTGCGGGGATCCGTGAAGGTGACGGCCCAGGGGAGGGTGCTCGGTTTACCGTAACAGCATCCGGCCAAAAAACACCCGACCCTGCCGAAGGCATGGCCGATGGCCACGGAAGGGGCGAAGATATCGGCCACCTGCCAGAGGGGAAGGTCGAGCCTCTTGATGTACCAGATCCCGATAGCCACGGCCGGTATGAGCCCACCGTAAAAGACCAACCCCCCTTCCCATATCTTGATGATCTTGATGGGATCGGCGGCATATTCATGAAAGTTCATAAGCACAAAGAGCAGGCGGGAGCCGATTAAAGCGGTCACGAGAACATAGAAGGTGATATCGATGATCTTGTTCGGATCGGTCCCCTCCCGCGCTGCCTGCCGCCATGCCAAGAATAACCCCACCAGGATGCCGATGGCGATCATGAGCCCATAAGAGTGGATGATATTGAATCTGCCGATACTGAATAGGACGGGATGCATTTCAGGGTTCCTCCTTGGTGTCCTTCTTCTCTGTCCACAGGATCTTGAGGGCCAACAAGATGACCCCAATGGTTATGGAGGCATCCGCCACGTTAAAGGCGGGCCAGTGCCACCCTTTGTAATGGAAATCGAGAAAATCCACCACACCTCCCAGGCGGAAGCGGTCGATGAGGTTGCCAACAGCCCCGGTCAAAATCAGGGAGAGGCAAAGCGGGGTCCACACCTCCCCTTCTTTGATCCAGCGGAAATAGGCCAGGATGAGGCCAATGGCTATCAGGGATATGATGACGAAGATGAGAGCGGCTCCGGGAATATGGGCCAGCAGGCCAAAGGCCGCCCCTCTGTTTTGCACATGGGTGATTGTAAAAAACCCCGGGATGAGCTCCCTGATCTGATGGAGGGAGAAGGTGTGTTCGATAAAGAGCTTGGTCGCTTGATCCAGGGCGAGGAGGATGCAGAAGACGATCAACAAGATTCTGTACTTCCTCTTCATCACTCCGTGTCCTCGATGGTTTGGAAGCAGCGCTCGCAGATCTCCGGTTGTTCTTTGTTCGACCCCACACTCGTGTCATAGACCCAACACCGCTGGCACTTCGCACCCTCTGCCCGGCCTATCTCCACCGTCAATTCAGGGGCGTCCCCATCCGTCTCCAGTTGCACCTGTGAGACGATAAAGATCTCCCGCAACTCGGGGCCAAATCCCTGCAGGAACCCGGCAAGCTTCTGCGGCGCCTTTACCTTCACCGCAGCGTCCAGGGGATGGCCGATCACCTTGTCCTGGCGGGCCTTCTCCAAGGCCTTCGTTACTTCCTCACGCACCTCCCATAACCGCGTCCATCTCTCTTCCAGGGCCTCGTCGGGGAGATCCTCTTCAGGGCGGGGAAAGTTCGCCAAATGCACGCTCTCCTCCTCGCCACCTTCCGTGGGGAGGTGATGCCACACCTCATCGGCGGTGAAGGAGAGGACCGGGGCCATGAGCCTCACCATTCCCTTGAGGATGCGGTAGACGGCATTCTGCGCGGACCTCCTCTTGTGGGAGGAGGGCGCGGAGGTATAGAGACGGTCCTTGAGGATGTCCAGATAGAGGGAGCTCAGTTCTACCACGCAGAAGTTGTGTACGGCGTGATAGATGATGTGGAACTCGCACTCTTCATAGGCCCTGAGCACCCGTTCCAGCAGCTGCTGAAAGCGGCCCAGGATCCACCTGTCGATCTCCAGGAGTTCCTTAACGGGTATGTTATGGTGCTGGGGATCGAAGTCGTAGAGGTTGCCGAGCATGTACCGCCACGTATTCCTGATCCTGCGGTAGGCCTCGGTGAGTCGGTCGAGGATCTCCTGGGAGATCTTAATGTCGTCCCGGTAGTCCTCAGCCGCCACCCACAACCGCAGGATTTCCGCCCCAAACTTATCGATGACCTCGTCGGGGGCCACCACGTTCCCCGCCGATTTGGACATCTTTTTCCCCTCACCATCCACCACAAAGCCGTGGGTGAGAACGCTGTTGTACGGCGGGGTTCCCCTGGTCCCTACCGCAGTCAGCAAGGACGAGTGGAACCATCCTCGGTGTTGGTCGCTCCCCTCCAGGTAGAGATCGCACGGGAACTTCAGGGCATCGTCCTTTTCCAGGACCGCGGCCCAACTCACCCCCGAGTCGAACCAGACATCGAGGATGTCCGATTCCTTGGTGAATTTTTCACCCTTGCAATTGGGGCAGGTAGTCCCGGGGGGGAGGAGTTTCTGTGCCGGCTCGTCAAACCAGATATCCGCGCCCTCTTTGGCAAACCGCTCGGCTACGAAGTCTATGAGGTCCTGCCGCAGGAGGGTCTCGCCACACCCCTCGCAGTAAAAGGCCACGATGGGGACCCCCCAGACCCTCTGTCTGGATACACACCAGTCGGGCCGATTGGCCACCATCCCGTAGATCCGCTCCTTTCCCCATGTAGGGATCCAGTGAACCTCCTCGATGCCCTTGAGCGCTTTCTCCCTGAGTCCGGCGTGGTCGATGGAGATGAACCACTGTTCGGTGGAGCGGAAGATAATGGGGTTTTTGCATCGCCAACAGTGGGGATAGGAATGTTCCACTTCTTTCTCGTGCAACAGGGCCCCCACCTCCGTCAGCTTGGCGTTAACCGCTGCGTTGGCATCAAAAACGAATTCCCCGCCGAAGAACTCCACCTCGGAGGTAAACCTGCCGTCATCGTCCACCGGGGCGTAGATATCCAGGCCGTATTTCAGGCCGCTCTCATAGTCCTCCTGGCCGTGGCCGGGGGCGGTATGGACACAGCCTGTCCCTGCATCCAGGGTGACGTAATCGGCCATGATGATGACCGACTCCCTCTCCAAAAAGGGATGACGGCACTTGAATCCATCCAGGGCGCTCCCCTCAAAGGTCTCCAGCACTTGATAGTCCTTGATCCCCAGGGTGTCCATCACGATTGCCGCGAGATCCGCTGCCACGATGTAGACCTCGCCGTTCACCTCTGTCGCCACGTATTGGAAGGAAGGATGCAGGGCGATGGCGAGGTTGGCCGGAATGGTCCACGGGGTGGTGGTCCAGATGAGCACCGAGACCTTTTTCCCCCGCAGAGAGGGGAGGGCAGCGCCGATATCGGAGATCATGGGAAACTTGACGAAGATAGAGGGTGATTGGTGAGGGGCGTATTCCACCTCGGCCTCGGCCAAGGCGGTATGGCAGGTGGCGCACCAGTAGACCGGCTTTTTCCCCTTATAGAGATAGCCTCCCGCTACAAACCTCCCGAGCTCCCGCACGATGGTGGCCTGGTAGTCGTAGTCCATGGTGCGATAGGGGCTGTCCCAGGTCCCCAGCACCCCCAGCCTCTTGAATTCCTCCCGTTGAATATCGACGAACTGGGCGGCATAATCCCGGCAAAGCCTCCTGATCTCGGCCTTGGTCATCCCCTGTTTACGCTCCCCCAGCATCTTATCCACCTCATGCTCTATTGGCAGACCATGGCAATCCCACCCTGGGACATAAGCGCTGTCGAAGCTGGCCATGAACTTGGCTTTGACGATGATGTCCTTCAGGATTTTGTTCAGGGCGGTTCCGATGTGGATGTGTCCGTTGGCATACGGAGGGCCATCGTGGAGGATGTATTTTTTTCTCCCCTTTGCTGTCTGGAGGATCTTGTCATATAACCTTTTTTCTTCCCACCCCTTCAGGATCTCGGGTTCCTTCTTGGGGAGATCCGCCTTCATGGGGAACGGCGTTTGGGGAAGGTTCAAGGTCTTCTTATAATCCATAGTTCGTCTCCGTCAGATTGCATTGCGGCCAGAAGAGAAAAAAAACGATATCATAAAGATCAGTCTAAGGCAATATGGTACCATTGGTAGCTTTTTCTTGCCTGTGTTCATTTGAGGGAACTTTTTTTCTATATACAAAGGTATCTATCAACTGTTCCTGTGGATCTCGGAGGGAGACTTGATCCCCCTTGTTGTTCCAGATGGGATAGCGCGATTCCCAGAAGAGACGGAGCTGATCAACCCCGTCCACGACGTCTTTACCCGCTCCGGTAAAGAGGAGTACGGTGTAACCCGGTCTGAGGACGCCCTTGGTAAAGATGTATCGGTGTCCCTCCCGGTCAACCAGGGAAAAACCCCTGAGGTTGAGATCCCTCGGGGATATGTTGCATATCCTCACGTACTCCCCGTTGAGATTTTTCCTGTCGTCCCCTTGGGCATCGGCATGCAGTGTCGTGATCTTGAGTGGCCCCGTGAATCCGCCTCTCCCCCAGATCCCCAGACCCTTTGCCCTGGCCTCCTCTTGAAGCCTTCGAAAATGATTGTAGTAGGTGATCGGTTCGAGGACAAAGAGATGGGCCAACCCTGCCTTCAAGAGTTGGGCATTGACCATCTCTCCTCCGACGGAGCAATAGGCCAGGGTACGCCCGTAAGTGTCCTCCTTGACCTGCCCAAACTCCAAGGTGATCAGTTTTCCCCTGACCTTACGCTCATTGTAATCTCTGGCCTCACGCCAAAAGGGTTCACCGCGTTCAGGGGTGTTGATCCCCAGATAGCGAACGCGCCGCCCATCTGCGAGAACGATTGTGTCACCATCGACCACCCTCTTGACCTCAAAGGTACCCCCGGGATCTTGTGCGGAGGCCCACGGGGGAAGCACGAGGAGGTAGCCAAGTAATAACAGCACGAAGGGTACAAAAAAAGCGATGGCCCTTTTATCCTTCATTTCATTTCCTCTGAGCGATGACCTCAGAAAAGTCTACCATATTCCCCTGTGCCGGTAAAAGTTAAAAGGTCCATACGGTTGTGCGTCACAAGATGTAAAAAATATATTGACAAATATCCTTATTTAACGTGAAAATAGAACGATTGACGGGTCAGTAAGGCCCGCCGATGAGTTGGGAGTAACCAAACAGCTGAGGAGGTACATATGTCTTTACGAAAGGGGATCGTTTTAGGGGTTCTCGTAACCTTCATGGTCGGTTTTCTGGGCGCGCCCTCTGCGGTATGGGCTGAGGACATGGACGAACCGACGGGGACGGAGATCACCTTTGATCTTATGATTGCCCGTCCTCTCGGTTTCGTGGGCCTGGCTTTGGGGACGAGCATTTTTGTCGTCACCTTACCCTTTGCCGTCGCGACCGGTAGCGCAAAGAACACTGCTGATAAACTGGTGGCTGAGCCGTACAATTTTACCTTAGTTCGGGATTTGGGAGAATACTAGGAAACAGCAATAGCTTCATCATCTCTCTGTGACCATCGACAACCTGGATAGCTGGCGAGCGAGGTTTTAGGGGTGTATCAGCATACTCCCAGCCGCACTATATTCAATCCTCTCTGCTACATGGTGTTTCTTTCCTGTTAAAACAGGCAAGAAAATGAAGGGCTGACACAAAGACGCTATCTTCCTGGAAAGCGCGACAGATCCTCCGCCAAGCCGAAAACAATGAGGACATCCCCCCTCTTGATTTGGGTAGCGGGGGTGGGGAGGATATATGATATGCGGTCGTCTCCCTCAGGGCTCAACCGTTTGATGGTCAAGACCGTGGCCCCGTAACGTTCCCGGAGCTTAAGGTCTGCCAAGCTCTTGCCAAAAAACAGCCGGGGGGCGGAGACCTCCAAGATAAGGACTCCTTCCAACAAGGCCAATCGTTCCACTTCCGTCCGCTGGTGGAGACGGAACGAGGTGGCCAATCCAGAGGCCATATCCAGCTTGAAGATCTCCCTGTTGTAGGCCTCTATGACATCGCTCTTGCGGACCGTCCCGATCAATTGGCCTCTGTCCGCTACAGGGATTTCTTCCAGGGCAAACTTTCCAAAGAGCTGCATAACCATGTCGAGGGTCTCCCCAGGAGGCACGACCGCAACCTTTCTGTCCATGAGATCGGAGGCGATACACACGTTACAGACAGTCTCATAATCCTTGAGAATGGGGCGCAAAGCCTCCATGGAGATATGTCCTTGGACCCGGTTGTTCCCCGCAACGACGAAGAGGTGAACGTGGGGGCTTACCATCATGCGGGTGACGAGCTCGGCCAACGGTACCGAGGGAGAGACCAGTTCAATCTCAGGGTGCATCACCTGGGACACCTTGAGGGATTTGAGCACGTTGAGTTCCTTTCCCGCATGGATGTTTATCCCCCGCCGGATCAGTTTCAGGGTATAAATGGACTCCCGCGAGAGCATGGTTGAGATCACCAGGCCTATGGTGCAGGCAAACATCAGGGGGAGGATGATGCGGTAATCGGCGGTCATCTCAAAGATGATGAGCATGGCGGTAATAGGGGCGCGGGTGGTCCCGGCGACCACAGCACCCATCCCCACGATGGCGTAGGCACCGGGGAAGGCAGTGATCTGAGGAAAGAGGGTGTGGGCAAAATGCCCAAAGAGCCCCCCCAGGGCTGCCCCCATAAAGAGGGAAGGGGCGAATATCCCCCCTGACCCCCCGGAACCGATGGTGATGCTGGTGGCCAGGATCTTTGCCACCAAGAGGGCGATGAGGATGGTCCCCAGCATCTCCCCGCGCAAGACCTGGCTGATCGTGTCATATCCCACACCGAAGATATGGGGGTACAAGAGCCCGATGCATCCTATCATGGCCCCGCCGACCGCCGCTTTGAGGTAGACGGGTGATTTCCAGCGGTCAAAGAGGTCCTCCATGCCGTAGAGCGCTCGGATAAAGGCATAGGCTACTACCCCAGCTAAGACGCCGAGGATGAGATAGAGAAACAACTCGCTATAGTGCAAAAGCTCATAAGGGGGGACCCCAAAGGCCGGAAAGTTGCCCAGATAGTGCCGGGAGAGGGCAGTGGCGATCACCGAGGAGACGACGATGGGTATAAATTGGGAGGCGGCAAACTCGGGGAGGATGATCTCCAAGGAGAAGAGGGCGCCAGCCATCGGTGCGTTAAAGGTTGCGGCGATACCTGCCGCGGCACCGCAGGCCACCAAGGTCCGCAAGCGCGCCCCTGACAGCTTGACCAACCTGCCGATGACCGAGCCCATGCCGGAACCGATCTGCACGATGGGACCTTCACGGCCTACCGAACCACCAGAACCAATACATATAGCGGAGGCAATGGCCTTGGCAAAGAATACGCGGGTTCGCATCCGCCCATCCTTTAAGGCCACGGCCTCCATTACCTCGGGAACGCCATGCCCCTTGGCCTCGGGGGCAAAGAAATGGACGATAATACCTACTATGAGGCCACCTGCTGCGGGAATAAGGATCTTTACCCAGAAGGGTGCCGCCTGGGCCATCGCCAGCAGTCCCTGTCCCTCCATCCGGGTGAAGCTCCCCCATCCCAATTGAGTAAAGGTGGCAATTAACTTTCGAAACCCGACCGCACCATATCCCCCTATCGCCCCCACGATTCCACCCAGCACGATCATAAAAAGATGCTCACGGTGGGTCAAGACAACCGTAACTCGGGTCCACCACTCTCTGATCCTAGGGAATTGGATTCCTTTAGTCATAGATTTTCTCTTTTAAGAATGTATACCTTACATAAATGGTGAAGGGGGAAAAGTCAATATCTATTGTCAGATAAGATCCTCAGATTTCACTAAAGAGGGGTCCATGGTGCCAACGCATTTGATGAGATTTTTTCACCCCGTGGCAGTGAGAGGGATGACAAAAATCTTGACCTGAGGGGTCAAGTTGCCTACAGTAACACTGACATCTTATCACACGGGAGGGATCATGTATTTCATCATCCGTTTGCTGATCAATGTCGTGGCCATCCTGATCATCGCCTATCTCGTGCCGAGGGTGATCCAGGTGGATAGCTTGATTGCAGCCCTGGTTGCAGCCTTTCTCTTGGGGGTCGTCAATACGTTTATTCGCCCCCTCGTTGTCTTGTTCACCTTTCCCATTACCGTCGTGACCTTTGGGCTTTTCCTGTTGGTTATCAATGGGTTGCTGCTTTGGTTGGTGTCGGCTATCGTGAGAGGATTTCAAGTCAACGGTTTTTTAGGGGCCTTGATCGGCTCGGTCCTAATTAGCATTGTGAGCTGGATATTATCGAGATTTGTGCACTCCTGAGGACCTTGGATGGATTCCTTCCGGTTATCTCACCTTTACTACCAATATAGCCGCGTTTAGGGGATTTTTAATCTCTCAGAGGTGATGCTTTCATCGTGAAAATTTTTTGCTAAAAGACGTACCGAGGCATTGAAACGTCAGCATAAGATTATTATATTTATCGGTGAGGGGAGAATTGAGTTTTAACTCCTCGTTGGTGCCAGCCAGCGTTGCGGTAGCAGGGGTCCCCCATATTACCCCTCCCCTGCTCCGGGTTTTCCCCTCACTTCTTTTTTAAAACCCTTGTACGACGCGGGGATAGGGTGTGTATAGTGCCGACATCAGCGGGTAGTGTATTGCGGCCGCTGAACTGACGGGTGAGAGCGTACCTTCAACGTATCCCGTGTCAAGGGCTGTCCTCCATTACAAGGGGGGTAGGGAGAAGGGGGGTTTAGATCGTCGATTTCCAAAATCTCTTTATAGCTCCTCTAAGAGTTTTTCCATTTGGGCCTTCATCTTTTGTACCTGCATATACATTTTTTTGACCGCGGTGATCTCCCGTGTGGATGTCCTCAGTTTCTTAAGAAGGCTATATATGACCAATATGAAAATCCTATTGCCCGCCTGAGAATACTCACCGATGAATTTGATTAAATTCCCTCGCTGTATTCTAATGATAAGTGAGCTTCCCGAACTTTTAATGTTTGCGATTCTGAGTTCGGTCAGAAAAAGGGCGGCCTCTCCAAAGATCTCTCCTTCTTCAAGATTGTAAATAAAGAAATCGTTTCCTTTTTCTTGTGCAGAGACGGCAACAGACCCTTTAATCAGACAATATAAAAATTGACTCACATCACCTTGGGAAATGATTATTTCACCATCCTCGTACTCCATGAGCTCTGATCCATGAAGAAATGCAAAAAATGCCTCCTCTGACATATACCGAAACAGCACATTCTTTTTGATCATATTTCTGTAATCATGAGGGTCTACCTGGACAGCCATTGCATCATCCCTCCTTCAAGGGTACGGGAAATGGCATTAGGTTTATCTTTGATAATAAGCTAACTTCATTAGTGAAGAGCTTCGTAAAAAAAGAGATAGCATAGACAATATTGAATGTCAATGTGTTCATAATTTTTTGTAAAAAGGTCTTTTGATCGTGATTATGCTTAAAATGTGAAATTAGACGGAATCGACATAGTTTTTCATAGTATCGTCGCCAGACGCGTACCACGAAAATTCAATCAACTCCCTCTTCCGCTGGCGGGCCGTAAGGTCCCAGCCCCATCCCCACCCAATGACTGCGGGATCTTCGACGGGGAGACGGTCGGGCCCGCTCTGTCGCACTGCGACATCTCATCTATAAAATATCCGAATGGGAGGGGGCCGCAAGGAGGCAGGTGAGGGTGGATACAACTTTTCCCCCTCATTTTCATTCTCTCTGCTTTGGGGAGAGGATATGAAGAAGAAACATAGTGGGGGTTTGGTTTCCAGATATAAGCAATATAACCTGCGAGACGAAGGGCTGATCAATTCTTTACCCTCCGGTTCACATCTCGAATTCGGCGACCACGATGGTATGATCGGATGGCTTTTCCGCAAGTCTCGGGTTCATGTCTATGGAGCAGTTTACGGATTTATCAGCCAGGGGAGGGGTGGCGAAGATGTGATCCACCCTCCATCCCAGCCCCCGTTCCACGGCCTTGGGGGCCCGGTAGTCGAAGAAGGTATACTGTCCGGGCTCATCGGGATGGTGTCTTCTGAACACATCGACCAGACCCCACGATTTGACAGCGGCGAGGCCTTCCCAGACCTCCGGGTTAAAACAGACATGCCCCATAATCCTCTTTGGGTTGTGCACGTCTATCTCCTCCGGGGCCACATTGAGATCGCCGCACCAGATGAGGGGTTTCCGGGGTGAATAATGTCTGCTGAAGAATTCCTTGAGGCGTTTGAACCACTGGAGCTTGTATTGAAATCGTGGGCTCTCCCGATCATATCCCTGGGGGACGTAGGTGTTGACGACAGGGATTCCTGCAAAGACCCCGCTTATCAGCCGATCCCCGTCTGTTGGTCCTTCATCATCGAGGCCGAAGGATACCTCCTCAGGCCTTTCCAGGGATGCTACTGCCACCCCATTGTATTGCTTCTCCCCCTTGAAGACTACGTGGTACCCCGCGTCTTCAAACTCCTTAGCGGGAAATTTCGCGTCCTTCACCTTGGTCTCCTGCATGCAGAAGATTGCCGGGCGGTTCCTCTGAAGCCACGGTATGATGATGTGGAGGCGGGAACGTATGGAGTTCACGTTGTAGGTGGCAATCTTAAAGGTCCCCATCTGCACCTCCATAGTTTTGGCATCATTTTAACACGATCACCTGGGGCTGTCCCTACAAAAAAAGCATATGGACAGCTGTATAGGGGGCAAGGGAGACAGGATAGTATTAATATTATAAACAATTTGTTATCATTTAGAGAAAATTAAGGAAGGTTGTTCTATTTTTGTTTAAAGGGGCGGACAAGGCTTGGAGAACCACAGTGTTTAAAAATTGTTTATAATCAAGGGTAGAAATCACTCTTTACAACTACTTTGTTTAAAAACCTCAAAATTAATGTAAGGTGCTGATTTTGTTGGTTTTTTGCGGTGCTTATGGAATGGGCATCCCCTCATAAATCCTTTAATGTCCATGCCTTAAGGGGCTTTTCCCTTGGGTTTTCCACATCTTTTTAACACATAACGTTGATTTCCACCAGTCCGGTGTAATGGGTATGGGATGCTTTTTTCCTTGGTTTTTTTGCATCAACTTGATAAAAGATACCTGGTTGCGTATATATATGGTGAGGATACTATGACCAACTCTTGGAAGGAAGAATGCGGTATCTTCGGGGTCTTTGGTCACGCCGAGGCGGCGAACCTGACCTATCTGGGTCTCTATGCCCTCCAGCAT
>CAZFIR010000061.1:0-14015 GCA_964519535.1 uncultured Thermodesulfobacteriota bacterium
CAGATAATCGTGTTGGGCGCTCAGGCGATCCTTGGACTCCTGGCGGTTTTGGCTCATCATAATGATGGGGGCCTGAATAGCAGCGAGACACGAGAGGACTAGGTTGAGAAGGATGAACGGGTAGGGGTCGAAAGGTTTCAAAATGAGTACGATGGAGTTGACAACGATCCATACCAGGAGCACGGTAGCAAAGATGGAGATGAAACGCCAGCTTCCGCCGAATTCGGCAATTCTGTCTGCCATCCGCTGTCCGAGCGTCAACTGCCCCTCAAATTCGACATTGATATTCTTGGACAACAACTCTTCCTCTCTGAGGCTCCTCATGACCTGTTCTTCTAATCCCGAAAGATCGCCCTTATCCGCTTCGAGAATGCCTTTGACATACTCCGTTCGGAAATAATTCAGGTCATCGAGACAGATGAAGCCATCGGAGGACCAATCGGGATGCTGTTTCCGAATTAGCTCAACGATGGAGTCACGGACCAATGCCCCTGGGAGCACCTCGCTGAGCGCCTTTCGTTTTTTGCAGATCTGGCAAATTGTTGTCTTTTCTGATTTTTTTGCCATCTTATCCTCCCTATCAATCTACTATACTTCCAATAAGCATATATAACCTGATGATATAATCTACTCTTTGTTACTGTATCAAAAGTGGTTTAGGTGTCAAATCAAAATTATGAAACTCATTAAGTGGGTATAGGCATAGTTAGCAATTAGTGTCAAACAAGAGGACAGGTATCTCAACCAAAAAGCGGAATACCATTTGCCGCCTTCGAGAGAGCGTTCTTGCCTGAATAAAGTCTCTTATCTGAGAAAGTAGAAACCGTAGGGCTCGGCTTTGCCCTGAAAGGGGTCTCCCGTGATGACATCCGATTTCCCCCTATGTTCAGGTACCCCAACCGTATCCTCACTCACGTTGATGACCACTAAAACGGTCTTACCCTCAAACCGCCTTTCAATGGCCAGCAGTCTTTTGTCGCAATCAATGAGCTCCCTGGTGCTCGACGGGTGAAAGGCGTGCACTGTTTCTCGCGCCTTGAGCACAGAGAGAAAACTCGCCATTACCTGATATCGCAGCGACTGGCTATTCGAAAGAGATGTCTCAAGTCTTTCTTCAGGGAGCCTTTCACGGTTGATCATGCGCTTTATTCCGGTTTTATTCACGCCTTCATAATAGTTTCTGGAACCGAGCAGGCTGTGTATGTAAATGCCGGGGATTCCCTTGAGAGCAAGCATAATGGCCTGAGATGCCATGAATCTTTTGACAGCGAGGGGATCACGTGGTTGGTCTGGGTCATTGATAGCGTCGAAATAGTTGATGTTGAGTTCATACGGGGTTTCTCCGCCGTCCGTTGCCTTATAGGATACGAATCCCCCATGAGCCTCTGTGATGTACAAAAGGTTGTCAAAATCTTCTTTACTAAGAGCATTTTTTATGCCAAGAAGCCCTATGCCGTCATGGGAAGCAAGGAAATCAAAGAAGAGGAGGTCCTGCCTTGTTCGCTCGGTAACCTCTCTTATATACCCGGTATCCCGTCGAGCAAAGGCGTCCATCACAAGCGGAGGGAGCGAAAAATTATATACCATGTGTGCCTCGTGCCCTTCTCCGAAATACGCTACGTTGTCCTTGTTGGGGAAATTCGCCTCCGTGAGTATAAGCGCATAGGGGGCCACATACTCCAGAATACTTCTGAGGAGTTTAACGATTTGATGGGTCTTGGATAGATTGACGCAGCTCGTGTGCGGTTCTTTCCAAATATAGCCGATTGCATCGAGGCGTATGACCTCAGCCCCCTGTGCAAGGTAGAACAGAAATACATCGATGATTCTTAAGAGCACCTCGGGGTTTTTGTAGTTGAGATCTATCTGATCGGCACTGAAGGTTGTCCAGAGATATCTTGTCCCCATGACCGCGCGGAACTCTGTGAATAAAGGTGTCTCCCGGGGTCTAAACACTTCCGGCATGTCAACCATTTTGTTGCTCCAAATGAAATAGTCTTGATATCGTTTATCCCCTTCCAAGAACCCCTTAAACCACTCAGATTGGCTCGAAACGTGGTTAAGGACTAGGTCCACCATCAAGCGATAGTCCTTTGCGATTCTTCGTATATCTGCCCAGGTACCAAGCCTGGGGTCCACTTCTTTATAGTCGATGACGGCGTAACCGGCGTCGGAACTGCTGGGGAAAAAAGAAAGGATGTGAACGCCTGCCACTGCATCCTTGACGCGCGTTTTTAAGAACCGATGGAGCGTGCGGAGGGGTTTTCCCCCGTCCCTGTTGTATATGGTATCGGCATAGGTGATGAGAAAGGTGTCCTTCTCGCTAAGGAGGGGCTGATTTTCACGTTCTCTCCGTTTCTCCGCGATGACCTCGTCTCTGCGATAACGGTCCATCAGATTTTTCAGGTCAGCAAAGATCAATACTGCCTCTTCCTTTGAGTAGATAATTTGCAGGCTTTGTATCATGCGTTGTAATAGTGGGTGTGTCGCAGCCATGGGTTCATTGCTCGCCTTTGCGCCGTGTTTTTTGGGGGGCAAAATGTTCTATCCCTGAAATTTTCTTACTTCTGGTTGTGGAAACACGTGTGATCGGATCCTGACAGAGGCCAATCTTTCTATGATCTCTTGAGAACAAAAAATAGTATGCTCTTACATAATTTAACGACTCACCTGGCAAAGGAATGACATAGTGGCTAAAAGGCATTTTAGCACCCTGCAAACTAAGTTCAAAAAGCCTATCGTGCCAACGAAATTTTTACCTGCTATACTTACATTCTAGATATTTTCACCTTTCCACTTGTGGTCAAAACTTACCATACTTTTAAACCCCCTGCACAAAACACTTCGTTGATATGGGTTCAGTATTTTTTACTGTACCAAAAGCGGATCTCGTGTCAAATTAAAATTATGGAGCATGGCCAGGAGGCCCAGGGAATATTTCGTTCATTCCTCGAGTCCAATATTGCGATGTATTATGTACTTTTCAAAACGTTTGAATACGGTTACAATATCCGCTTGTTAGTCAAGGAGCGTGATATGATAAAAAGGGGCTTTGTGATCCTAGGTTTAGTCATCTTGCTCTTTATTTGTTCCAGCACAGACACCATGGCCCAGGATGCCCAGGCCATCGTGCAGGCCAGTTTCGATTACTGGCGGGGCAAGGCCTCCGTCGCCACGGTGGCAATGGTGATTCATCGCCCGGATTGGGAGCGACCCATGACCATCAAGGCCTGGACTAAGGGCAAATCAAACAGTATCGTCGTTGTTAGTGCTCCGGCCAAAGACAAAGGTAACGGTACCCTCAAGAAGGGCAAGGAGATGTGGATGTACAACCCCAAGGTCAACCGGGTGATTAAGGTCCCGCCCTCCATGATGTCCCAGGCCTGGATGGGTTCGGACTTCTCCAATGACGATCTGGCCAAGTCCGACAGCATTCTCGATGATTACACCCAGACCCTCATCGGTACCGAGACCCATGAGGGTAAGAAGGTGTACGTGATCAAGTCGATGCCGAAACCAACTGCGCCGGTGGTGTGGGGTATGCAGCGCCTCAAGATCAGGGAAGACCATATCCTGCTGCAAGAGGAGTTCTACGACGAGGATCTCGAACTGGTCAAGGCCATGACCGGATCTCAGATCCAGATGATGAGCGGCAGACTCTTTCCCAAGGTATGGAGGATGCAAAAGGCCGGTGTCGAGGATGAATATACCGAGTTGATCTACCAGGAGCTCGAGTTTAAGGATGACCTGCCCGATACCCTTTTTACCCTCACCAATTTGAGGAACCCCAGACAATAGACGCCCATGTCCATCGACCTCACAATGGCATGGCGGAATATCTGGCGGCACCCCCGGCGGGCCATCTTGACCATGGCCGCCATCGCCTTTGCCACCCTCCTGCTGATCTTTATGTTATCGTGGCAGTTCGGCTCATATGACACCATGATCAACGCGGCGGTAAAGGTCCATACCGGACACCTGCAGGTGCAGGCCAAGGGATACAATGAGAAACGGGCAATGCGCCTCGTGGTGCCCGATCCGGTCGCGGTCAGTCGCATTCTGGAGGAGACCCCAGGGGTGGCCGCCCATACCGTTCGTGCTGCCGCCTTCTCCCTGGTCTCATCGCAGGAGCGAACCTACGGCGTCGCCGTTATGGGGATCGACCCGGCGAGGGAGTCGCAGGTGACTACCCTCAAACAGTTGATCCGCCAGGGAAACTATCTTGCAGAAGGGGACGCCGACCAGGCCTTGGTGGGAGGGCTCCTGGCCAAAAATCTGCGCGTGGGTGTGGGTGATGAAGTGGTCCTCCTGGGGCAGGGGCGCGACGGCTCCATCGCAGCCACCGCGGTTCAAGTCAAGGGGATCTTCAGCTACGGCCAGGACGAATTCGATCGCAACTTTATCTATCTACCCCTCCCCTATTTTCAAGAGGTCTACAGCATGAGAGGGGCAGCCCACGAGGTGGCAGCCCTTTGCACCTCCCGCGAGGCAGTGCCGCGGGTAAAGCAGGCTGTTGCAGCCGGCATCAAAACGATAGACAACAAAGACACGCTGGTAGTCCTGGATTGGATGGAGCTCATGCCCGGCCTGATCCAGGTTATTCAACTAGACCTGGTCAGTGGACTCATCTTCTACGTGATCTTGATCATCGTGGTGGCATTTAGTATCTTAAACACCTTCCTCATGGTCATCTTCGAGCGGACCAGGGAGTTCGGCGTCTTTATGGCCATGGGTACGACTCCGGGGCGGTTGACTAGGCTGCTGTTGCTTGAGTCGACGGCCCTGACGTTGTTGGGCACCGTCATCGGCATCATTGCCGGAAGCCTGGTAACCTGGTATTTTCAGGTACATGGCATCCTTATCTCCGGCACATCAGAGATGATGCGTCAGTATGGGTTACCTGAGCGGATGTATCCCCAGCTCTCGGCCCTCTCCATCGCCATCGGGGCGGGTCTGGTGTTGGTCATCACTTTGGTGACTGCCTTGTATCCAGCGCTCAAGGTGCGGCGCCTGCGCCCGGTGGAGGCGATGAGGGCGGTCTAGAGGGCATCAGTGATCAGTAATTAGGTAAACGGTCAATTCTTAATGGTACTCAGAGGTATTGCTTCATGTTTTTTCAGTTAGGATGGCGCAACATCTGGCGCAACCGGAGGCGGACCCTGGTCATCTTGACCGCGGTCATCATCGGGGTCTGGAGCATGATCTTCTTGGGAGCCCTGATGCGGGGGATCGCCGACCAGTTTGTCCGCAATGGCATCAAAACCCTCACCGGACACATCCAGGTGCACCAGCCGGGCTACCGAGACGACCCAGTCGTCGAAAACAGCATAACTGAGCCCTCGGTGGTAGAGGCCGCCCTCACCAAACGCCTGCCGCATGGCGCCCGGTGGGCCCCCAGGGTAAGGGTCAACGCCGTCGCGAGCAATGCCCGCCACTCCACCGGCGTCACCATGGTGGGCATCGACCCTCCCCGAGAGGCGCTCATTTCGTTCATCGGCGGGGCAATCACCGAGGGGCGCTATCTGAATTCTGACGACCCCTACGGCATTGTAGTGGGTAAGGCCCTGGTAGACAAGTTCGAGACCCAATTGGGCTACAAGCTGGTCCTCATGTCTCAGGATACCGAGGGGGAGATAGCCTCCCGGGCCTTTCGCATCATCGGGGTCTACCGGGCCGAGATGGAGGCCACGGAGAAGCAATTCGTCTTTGTCACCATGTCCGCAGCGCAGGAGATGCTGAAGTTACATAACGCCATCTCCGAGATTGCCATCCTCCTCCCCGCTCATGGCGAGGCGGATCAGGTGGCCGGTGCCCTGCGAGCCGAGCTCCCCGCAACCGAGTATGAAGTCAATACCTGGCAAGAGCTTCTGCCCATGGCCACTGCCATCTTGAAGATTTACGATTGGACTATCTTTATTTGGTTCTTGGTGGTCTTCATCGCCATGGGATTCGGCATCGTGAATACCACGTTGATGGCCGTGTTCGAGCGGATCAGGGAGTTCGGTTTGCTCAAGGCACTCGGCATGAAGCCCCGGTGGATTATTCAGGAGGTGATCATCGAATCGTTTTTTCTCCTCATCCTCGGCATGGTCATCGGCAACGCCTTGGGATTTTTGAGCGTCCTCGCCCTCTCCGGGCCCGGTATTGACCTCTCTGCACTCGCCGCCGGCACGGAATATTGGGGTATGTCCCGGGTGATCTACCCTTCCATCCTGGGCCAAGACGTCATCATGGCCAATCTGGTGGTGTTCATCCTGGGGCTGGCGGTAAGCCTGTACCCGGCCGTGAAGGCGGCCCGGTTCACCCCGGTCGAGGCCTTAGCACACACGTGACGTGAGAATCTTTAAACTGACAGCTGATAACTGAATACTGATGACTTTTTAGAGGAGCAACATATGGACATCGTGAAGTGCACCAAGGTCAAAAAGACCTACCGACAAAACACGGTGGCAGTCAAGGCGCTCGACGGCGTAAGCCTCTCTATTAAAAAGGGGGAATTTATCGCCATTGCCGGGCCCTCAGGCTCTGGAAAGACCACCCTGTTGAATATCATCGGCGGCCTGGACGCTGCGGATTCCGGACGCGTGGTCGTAGATGGAAATGTCTTGACCGCAATGACCCAGTCGGAACTGGCCCAATTGCGGCTGCACAAGGTCGGATTCGTATTTCAGTCCTATAACCTCATTCCGGTCCTCTCGGCGCAAGAAAATGTCGAGTTCGTCATGCTCCTGCAGGGTGTTCCGACCGGTGAGCGCAGGGAACGGGCCAGGGCCATCTTGGATGATGTGGGCCTCTCAGGCATGTACGGCCGGCGTCCAGCCGAGCTCTCCGGCGGGCAACAGCAGCGGGTGGCTGTGGCCCGGTCCATTGCATCCGATCCGTCCATTGTCCTGGCGGACGAGCCCACCGCCAATCTCGATTCCAAGACCGGAGCCAGCCTCTTGGAGATCATGGAGGAGATGAATGAGAAGAAGCAGGTCACCTTTATCTTTTCCACCCACGACAAGATGGTCATGGAGTATGCCCACCGGCTCATCTACCTCAGGGACGGCCGCATCGTGGAAGATCAAGTCCGAAAGCGGTGAAAGTGGGGCAGTGAGCGGTTAGCCTTCAGCTTTCAGCCGATGTCAAAAATCGTAGCCACAAAGCACTAGGGAGCAGCTAACACGTCTTTTAAAAGGGCCTTCATAGCTATTGGGTTACTGCTCGCAGGCGTTTCACTCATCCTCGTTGGGCCGCCCTACTCACGGGCATCATCCGATGACTCCCATCAATCCGACACTGCTGTCTCCGAACCTCAGGCAGAACCCTGGTACAAGAAGATCAACTGGGAGTTGGGTGGTCTTCTCAAAGTCCGGGGGGGCGTATCGTGGGCCGATGAGGAATCATTTTTTCAGTCCGTGGGCACAGGGCCGTTTTATGACGGCTACGCCGAGGCCCGGCTCACAGGTAAGGTCTCCTTCGAGAAGTGGGGGTATTTCGAGGCCCATCACGAGACCATCCTCTCAGGGGGAGATACCCGGCGCAAGCTGAATGAGTTGCAGCGCATCTATCCGTATCTCTTTACTACGGGTTTCATGATCCCAGGCCCCCTGGATGACGACCGCCGCCTGATGGACTTGACCTGGACTATGCATGAAGATGACCATTATATCCTCTACCATCGATTTGACCGGCTCGCCCTGACCCTCCTGCCGCAGTGGGGTGCCGTCACCATCGGCCGGCAGGCGGTGACGTGGGGGAATGGCCTCATCTTTAACCCCATGGACCTCTTTAACCCCTTCGCCCCCACGGACATTGAGCGGGATTATAAGGTCGGCGACGATATGGTCTCGGCCCAAGTCAATCTGAATAAGATTGGGGACCTCCACTTCCTCTATGTGCCGCGCAGGGACCCGGCCAGGGACTCGGTGCAGTGGAACCATTCTTCTCTGGCTGGCAAGTTTCACTTTGCCTGGGGCACGACAGAGTTTGACATCATGATTGCCAAACACTATGAAGATGCGGTGTTTGGCATCGGCAGCACCGGGTATCTGGGGGGTGCGGCCTGGCGGGTGGACGGGATATGGACTATCCTCAATGACCGGCGGGGCAAGGACTACTTCTTCTCCCTCGTGGCCAATATGGATTATTCCTGGATCTGGTGGCGAAAGAACTTCTACGGGTTCCTGGAGTTTTTCTACAGCGGCATAGGGGAAGATGATTATACTGATGCGTTCTTCGATCAGAATATGGTCGAACGCCTGGACCGGGGAGAGCTGTTTGCGTTAGGAAGGACGTATCTCAGCGCCCACCTCAGGGTGGAGCTGCACCCCCTGTTCAACTGCTATATAACGGTAATCAATAACCTGGCAGATCCCTCGGGGGTGGTGCAGCCCCGCGTTACCTGGGATTGCTTGCAGGATGTTCAGGTCACCTTGGGAGCTAACATATACTATGGTCGGCAGGGAACCGAGTACGGCGGGTTCAGGATACCCGGCACCCCCTTCCTTGCCAGGGGGAGTGACAGCGTCTTCCTGTGGGTGACCTACTACTTTTGAGGCCTTGCCATCCCCTGTTGCCGCGTGCAAACTATTTTTCGAATCTCCCTGGGAATCTTTTGTAGATATAAACCCGCTGGGTCTTCCGCAACTCTTCTGCTCGTTGATTAATCTTGTTAAAACGGTGTTTCAACTCATAAAAGCCGTGCCACCAAGCGTAATCAGGTGCCATCATGGCGGCACCCATCCGAGCCCTGCGCCCTTCATGGTGCCAGAACTCATAAAATTCCCATTCGATCTCTTCATCGAAATATCTTCGGTTTGACAGGAGGCCAGCTGTGTAGAGAGAATCGATCAATCCCTTTATCGGCTTATAGTAATCCTCGTTGTAATTGCTCACCACTTGATCCAGGTTCGCAAAATGGGCGTCGGTCCATTGCTGGGCGTGGCATTGCAGACACACCCTTTTCATCTTTTCCCGTTCGACCTTCCAGTTTGTATCTGCGGGAAAGGGGGTGAATTCCTCCGGCCTGACGGTCAACGGGGCCTGCAGCTCCCATGCAAGGCGCTCGGTGACGTCGTGCGTCGCGGGGACATCGATGGCAGGGGACATATGACACGCCGCACAGGTTGGGGTCCGGTAATCCCTGCCCGCTTGCCAGCGCCCATCATCAGGCCGCCAGTTCCAGGTATGACCCTCAGCATGGTAGATAGTCCCGTGCTTGGATTCGTTGTAGATTTCTATCTGGGGATGATCCGGCCCGAGGTGACATTGGTCACAGGCCTCGGGCCTTCTCGCCTCTACGACTGAGAATTTATGTCTGGTATGGCAGCTGCTGCAGCTGCCGAGGCTGCCGTCCGGATTTTGCCTGCCCACGCCGACATTGGGCCAGACGCCCGGCACGGGTCTGCCATCGACGACGTTCACCACGGTGCCGTGACAGGCATAGCATCCGGTTGTGCGCTCGATGGCGTTGTTCATGCCGTCATTGAGCCAGCGATCAACCTTCCACATGATTTCGAGGGTGTGCGCGTGTTTGCTCCGTTCGTATTGTGCTGCTTCCTTCGGATGGCACCCGCTGCAATCCTTGGAGCTTACCACTACCGAGATGGGATGGGAGTCGTTCTCCAGGTGGGCTGCGCTGGAGAGTTTATCTTTTTTGTCGGTTTTATGACACGTGTAACAGTCCACGGCTACCTTTGCATGAACGCTCCCCTTCCAATCATGATAGATCCCTGGCGTTATCTCTTGATGACATTCAATACAATTGCCTCCTGAGATGACATCGGCCCTGGACTCCGGGATCAACCGCACGGGGAAGCCCCAGCGCCACACACTGATGCAGGCGAGGATCAAGAAGATGATAACCAGATTTATATAGGCCATCTTAATAAAGGTCTTTTGGGCAAGGGTAAAGCCTTGAGACATATCTCCTGTTGCAGCGAGTTTTCCCACATACGGTACTTTTTTCAAGAACTCTGCGCCGTGGGGCGCCCCTTTGAGGGCTTCGGTGAGATCCATGCCCGCACCATGTTTGCCAACGTGCCGCCCCTTTTTCCATTTGGGACTTGTAGTGACATCATAAATCTTATTTTTATAGAGCACATAGGCAGGCTTGCCATCAGTACCGTCAAAATAACGTATATGAGCGATGGTGATGTGATCGGCATCTGGAGGGGCCTCGGGAGCCTTTGTATCCCTCTGCATCCGCTGGTGGACTACCGTGATGGCGGCAATGCCGATACCTACCATTATGAGGAAGAGGAGGATCTTGACAAAAAGCATAAGGCCAAAGGTGTTGTCAAGAAATTGCTCCCATCTGCTGATGCGGGCCCACGTTAAGTACACCCCGGTGAGGGCCAACGTGATCATGCAGGTGACGCCGAGGATCCGCTCATGTCTTGGAATCCCTCCGATCAGCCGGGATGGCCTGACAAAGATGTGGATATAAAAGATTGCGCCACAAAATACGATCGCCGCCAGGAGGTGGAAGTAGCCGATGATGAATCGCAGCGTTTTATGAAAGGGGCTCTGAAGGGCATCGGCCTTTTGCAATATACGCTCGGGGATCGGGTACCGGTAGCCGTTCTTGATATAGGCAAAGCCAACGGTCTTCAGCGGACCGCCGGTGCTTTCTTGATGGCAAAATATGCACCCCTTTCCTGTTTGCGCGGCGTACTGGTCAGTCGCGTGCACAGGGGAGACTATGGTGATGAAGAAGATTAATCCTAAAACACTCAAGAGGATGTTGCCGCAGTGTGGTTTGATGTTCATTTCTTGCTTTGCTTGATAAGGATAGCAGACGTTATCACAATCCAAGGCACGATAATAGCACTGAGGATATCATTACCCAACCCGCTGGCTAATGTCAATGAAGGAAATCGATGACGTACATGGTCACATAACGCGAGCGATGCCGCGAAGGCGGAAGTGACAAGGGTCATCAAGCGGATTCTGAAGAACCCGGTTCTCGAAAGATTTGGATAATGCTGGTTAACGGGATTAATAGCTATTGAAGGATCATTTGAGTGCAAATAGTGCATTATGCGGCTCAATTCACATATTCCCTCGTTCTCCTATTGCCAGACAGTCGGCTATCTGTTATTCTTGGGCTGGAAGAAGATTATGAATGAGCAGGCAGTATTTCACAAAATAAGGCACATTTATTGCGTAAATAATTGTAGCTTTTATTGGTGGTATCATTGCTGCGATGATGGCTCAGCCCTTCTCCGATGAGGAGATGAGGCTCGGGGGATGTAACGAAGTCTCACATGAGACATTCAGCGGAAGCGGCACCCTGCGTGGCTGATTTTCATTCGGAGGAGAACGTGAAACGCTATGCCATAATCCCATCGCTTGTAGTGAGCATGATAATCCTTTTGCTGGGGTCGACCGCCTCTCCGGCTGAGCGGCCAAATCTGCAAACGGTGGTAGCGGGCAACACCGCCTTCGCCCTTGAGCTTTACAAAGAGCTGCGCAGTGCCGACGGCAATTTATTCCTGTCCCCCTACAGCATATCCACCGCCCTGGCCATGACCTATGGAGGCGCCCGGGAAACTACTGCCCAGCAGATGGCAGAGACCCTCCACTTTGCCCTGGATCAGAAGCAACTTCACCGGGCCTTCGCCCGGCTTGACGACCAGTTGGATGCGGTCCAGAAAAAGGGCGCGGTCCAATTACACGCAGCCAATTCCCTGTGGCCGCATAAGGACTATCCCTTTCTCAGAGGGTACCTGACATTGATGAAGAGATGCTATGGGGCCTCAATCACCCCGGTTGACTACAAGAAGGCCACTGAGGACGCGCGCAAAACGATCAACGGATGGGTCGAAGAAGAGACCGCGGCAAAGATCAAGGAGCTGATCAAACCCGGCATCCTCACATCGCTTACCCGGCTCGTCCTGGTTAATGCGATCTATTTCAAGGGAAATTGGGCGAGGCAGTTCGAGGAATCCCTGACACAAGATGCCCCCTTTTACCTGACACCGAAAAAGACGGTACACGTGTCTTTTATGACCCAAGTACATACATTGAGATACGGGGAAGATGGGGAACTGCAGATCCTGGAGCTCCCGTATGAGGGAGATGATCTCGCGATGTTGATCCTCCTGCCGATGCGAGCTGGCGGCCTGCCCGCACTTGAAAAGGAACTAACAACCGAGAATCTCGAAAAATGGACGAAGCATCTATTGGAACAGAAGGTCGCAGTCTTTGTGCCGAAGTTCAAGGTAACCTCAGAATTTAGATTGGATGAGACGCTCAAATCAATGGGCATGCCTGATGCCTTCGACGAGACCACGGCCAATTTCTCCGGCATGGACGGTACCATGTTTTTATATATCGGCGCCGCCATTCACCAGGCCGTTGTTGAGGTAAATGAAGAGGGGACCGAGGCTGCCGCAGCGACAGGGGTTGTCATGCGCGTAAAGGCACTGCCAGAATCGCCTTCGACGTTTCGCGCCGACCACCCCTTTATTTTCCTGATCCGCCACAACGAGACCGGGAGCATCCTGTTCATGGGAAGGGTCGCAGATCCGACAACCTAAGACGAAGCATACGTGTGTGGCACAGTACCGATGATGATACTCAAGCTGGAGAGAGGCGATGCTTGATAGAACTGCACGGAGGATAAAGAGAGAGATAATTCTCCGTAACTTCTTAGGGCGCCTTGGCATCGTCAAGGCGACTTTCCTGGCCACCGCGTGCGCAATGCTGTCGTCCTTTTTACTGTATTGGCTCATTGGTACCCTTGTAGATGCATTTGTAGCTGTCGGTATCTTCTCCTCCATCATCGTCCCTGCTCTTGTGTCCCCACCCATTGTGTATTCTCTATTGCGACTTTCATACAGACTTGGTCTGGCTGAGAAGGAGCTGATGAACGCATATAACAACTTAGAGCAACAGGTGAGAGTGCGCACGGCCGAGCTTGTCACCGCGAACAGAGCTTTACAGGATGCAATTACCAAACACACCCGAACAGAAAAGAAGCTCAAGCAGGGTGTTGAGAGATTGCGAGAAAGCCTGGAGAAGACGATTATGGCCATCGCGGCGGTAGCCGAGCTACGGGATCCCTTTACCGCTGGTCATCAAAAGCGGGTGACAAAGCTCGCCTGTGCCATTGCCGAGGAAATGGGCCTTGCCCACGCGAGGAAAACGAGGCTCCGTCTAGCGGGCATTGTTCATGATATCGGCAAGGTACAGATCCCCACTGAAATCCTCATCAAGCCCATCCAGTTAAGTGAATCCGAGTTCAACATCATTGAGGCTCATCCCCAGATAGCTCATGATATATTGCACGGAATCGAATTTTCCCGGCCGATCGCCAAAATCGTTCTGCAGCATCACGAATTATATAATGGTGCCGGCTATCCCCAGGGACTTTCGGGCGATGCGATTCTGTTGGAGGCGCGGATCTTGGCGGTCGCTGATGTTGTTGAGGCCATGACCTCGCAACGCCCCTACCGACCGGCCCATGCTCTCGAGGAGGCGTTGGATGAAATTTTTCAGAATAAGGGTGTCCGGTATGATCCTCTCGTTGTCGATGCCTGCCTGAAGGTTTTTTGCGAGGGCGCGTTCTCGTTTAAGTAGTCCACAAATGAGTTGACGAGTAATGCACGCCTTGCAACTCACACCTTGATATTACCGCCATTCGATTGTATTCTGCATAGCAATAGGTTTTACGCCGGTAGGCACCTCGTGTTCAGCCATATAGTTGCATAGACACGCACTACACGGGGGTATACAGAGGGGAGAGAGAATATACCCTTATGCATGACAGAGCTCAGAAGGCATCAAAAAAGCCCGACATCCCTGATGAGTTTGCCGTTAAGTGGCAACGAATCGTAGACCTCTTGGCCAGGACAGTGGGCGTGCCGGCAGGGCTTATCATGAAGGTCGATCCGCCGCAGATCGAGGTTTTTATATCAAGCGCAACCGAGGGCAACCCCTATAAAAAAGGGGAACGGGCAAACCTCAATACCGGGCTTTACTGTGAAACGGTCATGAAACAGCGTTCTCCCCTTTTGGTTCCCGAT
>CAZFIR010000062.1:0-4951 GCA_964519535.1 uncultured Thermodesulfobacteriota bacterium
CAATTTTTACGTCTTAGGCCATACCTGGATGCCCGTCTACCTGTTGGACGGAGAACAACCGGTCCTCTTTGAGGCCGGACTGGCCTGCTTGGGCAAGATCTACGAGGAGGCCATCCGGTCGGTCTTAGGGGATCGCCAGCCTGCATTCCTCTTTCTCACCCATGTCCACTACGAACACTGCGGTGCCACCTCCTACCTTAAGAAGGCTTTCCCCGCTCTTCAGGTGGCTGCATCATCACAGGCGGCCCAGATCATCAAGCGAACCAACGCCCAAAAGCTGATGAGGACCTTGAACGAGAATGCGGTCTCCCTGATATCCGGGGTGGACAGTAAAAAGCTGTTAAAAGAACCTTTCAAACCCTTCGATATAGATCTGCTACTGACAGATGGTCAAGTAATAGAGCTGGAGGGGGGGGGGTCTGTTCAGGTCTTGGCGACCCCAGGCCATACCCGGGATCTACTGAGTTACTATATACCAGAAAAGAGAATTCTCATCGCCACTGAGGCTGTAGGTTGTGCCGATATCACCGGCCACATCACTACTGAGTTCCTCGTTGACTATGAAAGCTATTTTGCTGGTTTGAAGCGCTTGGCCGCCTTGGACGTAGAAGTCTTATGCCAGGGACATCACTTCGTCTATGTCGGTGCAACGGTAAAAGACTTTTTAGCCCGTTCGATTGAATCGGCTGAGCTATTTAAGTCCAGGGTAGAAGAACTGTTACGGGTCGAGGGAGGATCAGTGGAACGAGTCGTGGCACGCATCAAGGCTGAAGAACACGACGGCAAACCACTACCGAAACAGCCGGAAAAGGCCTATCTCCTCAACCTCACGGCCCGGGTGAAACATTTGGCCGAAAAACTACAGGAAAGATCACAATAAGGAGGGCAGTCATGCAGGTTCTCGTTATGTATTACTCAGCAACAGGACACACTAAAAAGTTGGCTGAAGAAATAGCAAAAGGCGTGAGGGAAGTGGACGGTGTCGCATGCCTCGTAAAACCAGTTGCTGATGTCAAAAAAGATGACTTTGTGACATCAGATGGTATCATTGCCGGATCCCCTGTCTATTTCGGGACGATGGCCGCTGAATTGAAGGCGGTCTTTGAGAAGTTTGTCGGTGTCCGCAAGAAAATGGAGGACAAAATAGGCGCGGTCTTCGCTACTTCTGGAGACTCATCCGGGGGCAAAGAGACGACGATCATGTCGATTATCCTGGCCTTTTTGATCTACGGCATGATCATCGTTGGAGATCCTCTCGATGCAACGGGACACTATGGGGTATCGTGTATTGGATCACCTGATAGAAGCACCGCTGTCAATGCCGCGAAGTTAGGAAAGCGGGTTGCATCCTTGGTCAAGAAATTAAGAAGCTCATGATGAAAAAGCTGCCCCGTGGTCCTTTTATCCCTTGCGTCTTTTTATCATTTGTGCAATATTCTCTTTAATATTCCACGGGCAAATTGTAGACCGCATCGATACAAAGGTGCTCAACCCCCATTGAGGTGAGGGCATAGCACTATGTTTGATCTCCCCTTTTCAGGTTCCACGCTTATCTATATGGCGCTGGGACTTTTGATCGTTGCCCTGGCGCTACTCATGGTATTCATCTTCAAGCGGATACACCGCATCATTCGCCGCCTCCGGCGCAGGCGGGTAAACCGGATCGGTATCATCGCCAGTACCCTGCGACTGCTTTTTATCCTACTGCTAATCGCTCTTTCACTCGGCATGTTGTTCCTGGGCGCCTTTATCCAGTCCTACACCGCCTTTACACGCCGCGAACTGGCTGCGACAGTCAACTGCACCCCCGTACCTGGTACGGAAGACGTGATGATCCTTGAACTGGTGATGAATGTGTCGCCGACGGTTGCCCACAGCCACCGCTATCGGCTGCGCGGCCAGCAATGGACCGTCGAGGGTCACATCCTTAAGTGGGATGACTGGCTCAATTTCTTCGGCCTTCACACCATGTTTAAACTGACCCGCGTACGTGGTCGCTACCTTCGGACCGAAGACGAGATGAACATGCCTGCCACTGTATACAGTTTGGTCGCCGACGAAGAGGACTCCCGCTGGCGCTGGTTGTTCGAATACGGTGCGCGCCTCCCCCTTGTGCAGGCGGTGTACGGCAATACAGTCTTTACCTTCCCTTCGGATAATAAAACCTTTAGTATCTACGTCACCACATCGGGTTTCATGATCGCGGAGGAAGAACGATAGGCCCCCCACGCTGTTCGGCAGACTCAGCCAACACGGACAGAATATCTGGCGACAGAGCACGTTGAACAGCAAAAATAATCATTGCTTCATAAAGGTGAAAAAGCTACAATATATGGCGGAGCGAGGACTATGAAGGAAAAGACCGATCGAAGAAAGGCTGTCCGGGTTCATTCATTAAACTTCATCAACGTAGATCCGGAGAAGGGAAGCACGGTCATCCACGGGCTGGGGCGGACCCTGGAATTGAACCTGGAGGGGGCAACCATCGAGCTGGTTGATGAGCTGCCTGTTGGAGCCATCATAGAACTTGAACTCGCCATGGGCGACGTGATCACCCCCCTCAGAGGGGAGGTGAAAAATGTCCAACCTTCTGAGTCGGGCCTGTATCGCGTCGGCATCCATTTTCTCAACCCGAGTAGGGTTCTTTTGGATTGAGAGGTAAACGGACATACAATCGTAAGACAGCGGCCATTAATTTAAAGAATACCACCCGCTCATTAGATCATCACGCAGACCTTGAAGGTTTCCACTTCAGTCCGTTGCCCCATATTTTTCTATGAGCGCCTGGGTTTCACCGTCCAACAGATCGAACGCGGCGAGGGTTTCATGCGTGGGCACGCCGTTGCGATCATACCCCTTCTCCTGGTATACGGCATCGCAAAGTTCCTGGTACTGGCTCTGACGGATGCCGATGAGCAGATCGAGGCGGTGCTGAAGGTCTGCTGGTAACCGCTCCTTACCCCCTAATATCTCGGCGAGCTGTCGATCGTAGCGTTCCTGCCGCGAACGGTACTCTTCGATATAGACGGGACTCATGGCACGCAACGGAATTTGATCGTGCTCACGGGTACCCACACCATGCTTGAGGTTGATGAGTTTCTGCAAGGTGTACAGGCGCTCTGAATCTCTGAGGAGATCCCCTAACTGCTTGTTTGCCCCCACCGTCCCGTTGTAGTGCTCCACAAAGTATTGAGCGCTGGGGAGATTTTTGGCCGGCTCGGAGGTGTGAGCGGCCTCGGGATGTCTGACATCGATCCACGGGAGCTTACACAGGCCTGTTGCATTGAACCACGTGCGAAAAAGAGGGAACCATTTCAAGGCTTTCGCTTTCAGCTCGAAGGTGGGCAGTTCATTGTTCACCTGATCCATAAAGATCATCCAGGCCTCATCATGCTGTGCCCCCTTGAGGGCAAAACCGTATCCTCCCTGCTGCGTCAGCGACTCTTTAGTGATGTACAGAGAGAATTCAAGCCCCTTGCACTCCATGCCAAATTTTTCCAGTTCGTGGAGTACGGTCTCTTTATCACCGTTGTTGCTCCGGCCATAATTTTCAGCGATCCATCCCTTGAGAAAACGAATTCCTCTGCCCGCTATCTTACCGAACCCCTCCCCTAGGGCGATCTCATGGATCAGCCGAAGCGCTGCTTCCCTATCGCCCCATTTCAAGGGATAGCCGATATCATCGACTGTTATGAAACCACGTTGAGAGCATTCCATAAGGAATGCAATCGTAACACCTGCTGATATGGTATCCAATCCATACTCATCACAATACCAGTTATATTCGAGAACAAAGTAAGGATCGAAAATTCCAGTAACAGGCCCGACCGCGGCGGTCTCGTATTCCGGTCCATCAACGCCCACCTTCCTCCCCTTGTGAGGACCTGATCGCAAGGTGATACCCTCGGCACTCTTGGAACAAGCGAGATTACACCCATAATAACATCCATCAGGAAGTCCGGTGGCAAAGTACTTATCCCTGAACACCTCACCATCGAGAAGGTGAGCCTCCTCATGAATACTCATCTGGAAGTTGTGGATCGGCAGAATATCGAAGTCGTTCATGAGACCGATGAGGCCGGTGGTACCCCATGCCCTGAGGTTTATGCCGCGGGGGTCCTGGGTCTTGATAACATGCTTCAGCTTACGGCCAGCCTCTTTAACCATATCCGGGTCGGCAGGACGATTGGCCTGTGACCGTGAAAGACTGCTCGTTACGACAATAGCCTTGAGACCCTTGAGTCTCATCACAGTCCCCGTACCGCCCCGCCCTGCCTGCTTCGATCGGAAACGCCTGCGCTTGGTATCATAAAAGACGCTGTTAATAATACCAAATGAGGAATTTTTCCCTCCAATACCGGCAGCGGCCGCAGCAATATTTTCCGGCTTTTTCCCCTGACAGAGATTCGTCATCAACTCCTCTGCATAGCTTATGCTACCCTCTCCATGAGGGGCCTTCATCAACCTGATCTTGCTTGAATCCCCATCGATAAAGAGAATGACCTCCTGTGAGGCGATCCCCATGATCGCCAAGGCATCAAAGCCGGAAAGCTTGAGAAGGGGGGCAAAGTGCCCCCCCGCGTTGGAATCGATGAAGGTCCCGGTCAGAGGAGAGATGGTCCCTACGGCAAATTTTCCGGTGCCCGGAAAGCTGGGTTCGGCCCCTAAGGGCCCTCCCGCCAGAACCAGAATGTTCTCTGAACTGTCGTAGCGGGTCTTCTCATCGGTGCCGTCCCAAATCAATTTTAAGGCATATCCCCGACCCCCAATCCATTTCTCCTTGAATGCTTCGGGCAACACCTCGACCTCTATGGTGTTATTCGAGAGATCAACCCTTAGTATTCTGTCCGTATACCCACGGACTATCTCAGCAGGTGTGTACCCTACTTCGGCGATGGTCATAAAATCAACTCCTCGAATAATGGTAAAAAGAAGTAAAACTATTAATAAA
>CAZFIR010000063.1:0-2833 GCA_964519535.1 uncultured Thermodesulfobacteriota bacterium
AAGGAGTGGGGCGTTTTAAAGAGACCGTGCCAGGGCAAGAAGTAGCGAAGAGATCGATTCAAGATCTCATCGTTGCTGCCTTGGACCAATACAAGACGGCCCAGGAACGCCTGAAGGCAGGGGACTGGGCAGGATACGGGCAAGCACTCGACAAAATGGAAAAGATACTGGAGGAGCTTGCTCGGACAGGCAAAGGCACCCCAGCCAACAGGTGATCTCCGTGGAAGCGTTATGTCATGGAAGAAATGGTTTCCATACCTCTGAGAGCATGAGCATAGGGTCGCGTCTTGACAGTGGCCTGTTTCGCCTCATCACCGGATGAAGGCTGACGGGCGATCAGCTGCGCTGTCTCGCACGCAGCTGATCCGCAGCGTTAGGCCCAGAAGGATTAACCGTAGTAAAGCTGTCTGCAAATAAAATTTCTCCCAAACATGCCCCCCCCCGCCAGTCAGGTTTATTGTGAGAGGGAGGGCAAGCGAGATGATGATTGTGGATGAGTTTGTAGTTAGGAATATTCAGACGGCTTTTAAAGTGGACAGGATGATCTCATCTTGCAGTGCACAAAAACTGCACAATTGACAAAAAAAGAGGCCAGCCACAATCGGCCAGCCCCTTGATTGCATTTGGTGGAGCTGAGGGGGGTCGAACCCCTGACCTCTTGAATGCCATTCAAGCGCTCTCCCAACTGAGCTACAGCCCCAGTAATTAAAATAAAGTATAAAGCTCTCATCCCACGGTGTCAATACCTCTAACAGAAAAACCACACTGTCTCCCCTCCTCTCGATGGATGGGCACAATACTTTTCCATTGACACACCCTGAGGGAACCCCTATATTTGATATAGCGCCGGAGTGGCGGAACTGGGAGACGCAGGGGACTCAAAATCCCCCGGGACTTGCGCCTGTGAGGGTTCGAATCCCCCCTCCGGCACCAAATTGAATATGCAATGGATCTTCGAGCCTTTCTCCTACGTCTGTGAGGATAGGGAGGGCGGCCGAAAAGGTGTGGTGGGAAACGACCACGCCCCCCGTGCTTGGAAAGGAGGTCCACCAGAAGACATGAAGGGCCGATGGCCAGCGCGGGGTCGTCGGCCTTTACCATTGTTAAAACTATGAAACTGCTGCTCGACGACTACGATCGCAAGATCAATTACCTGCGAATATCCATCACCGACCGGTGCAACCTGCGCTGCCGCTACTGTATGCCCGAAGAAGGGGTCGACCTGATCGAGCACGGAGATCTTCTCACCTATGAGGAGATCTTACAGGTGGTCCAGGTCTTCACCCGCAACGGCATCTCCAAGATCCGCCTGACCGGAGGTGAACCCCTCGTGAGAAAAGGGGTGGTGGACCTCATCAAGGGGATTGCAGCGACCGAGGGGGTCCGGGACCTGAGCCTGACCACCAACGGGGTCCTGTTGGGGGAATACGCCGGGGATTTAGTCACGGCGGGGCTTCGCCGCATCAACATCAGCCTCGACACCCTGCGGCCCGAGCGGTTCGCCCACATCACCAGGCGGGATAAATTCAAGGCGGTATGGGAGGGGATCGAAGCGGCCCTGCAACACCGCCTCTCCCCGGTCAAGATCAACGTGGTGGGCATCAAGGGGTTTAACGATGACGAGATACAAGAATTCGCCCGCCTCAGCCTCACCTACCCCCTGCACATCCGCTTCATCGAGTTCATGCCCATGGGGGAAGGCAACGAGTGGCACGGCGAGGGGGCGATCACATCCTCCCGGATCATGGAGGAGGTCGGGGAGATAGGGGAACTGATACCCATCGGACCGCAGGCAAACGATGGTCCGGCCCAAAGATATTATATAAAAGGAGGCAAAGGGGAGATCGGGTTTATCTCCCCCGTCAGCAGTCACTTTTGCGCGCAGTGCAACCGCCTCCGTCTCACCCCTGATGGTCGGATCAGGACCTGTCTCTTCTCCGATGAGGAGATCGACCTCAAAGGGGTCGTGAGGGGGTCGGGGGGTGAGGCAAAAGTGGAGGAGACCCTCCATCAGGCCCTGCGGGCCAAACCCGAGGGACATCACATCGGGGATGTGCGTTTCAAGAAGTGTCAGAGGGGGATGCACTCCATAGGAGGATAGGAGATGAAGGAATTTACCCACCTGGATGAGCACGGCAAGGCGAGGATGGTCGATGTCACCGACAAGGAGGCCACCCAGCGGGAGGCCAGGGCCCGGGGAACGGTCCTGATGCAACCGGAGACCTTCCAGAGGATCATGAAGGGGGGGATAGAAAAGGGGGATGTCCTGGGGGTGGCAAAGGTGGCGGGCATCATGGGGGCCAAGAGGACGGCGGAGCTCATCCCCATGTGCCATCCATTAAACATCACGAAAGTGGAGATCACCTTCAATCCGATCGAAGAGAAACACTGCATAGAGATCGAGGCGCAGGTCAAGCTAAAAGGGCAAACCGGGGTCGAGATGGAGGCCCTGACAGCCGTAGCCACAGCCGCCCTGACGATCTACGACATGTGCAAGGCCGTGGACCGGGAGATAGTGATCTCCGATATCCACCTGGTGGAGAAGAAGGGGGGTAAGAGCGGGCATTTCTTACGGAGTAAGAGTTAACCACGGAAAGACACGGAATATCACCGTGAGAATAATACAAGTAATAACACAGATCGTTCGACCTAGAGGCTCTCGACAGGGATACGAAGAGCTCAAAGAATAAAGAATTAGGGTAAAGTCCCAATTTAGCCACTAAGAATTATGGTAATTGTGTTGTATCAATAACGTCATAATTTTATTTGTTTGATCTTGAATCGAAAGAGATCTATGGTTATATCTCCACACATACTCAGCAAGATAAAGGGG
>CAZFIR010000064.1:0-4776 GCA_964519535.1 uncultured Thermodesulfobacteriota bacterium
CCACCTGATTCACGGCACATGAAGGCCACTACCGCCGCTTCGTACATGAGGCGCAGTTTTCCCTCAGGACGGTTCTTTTTTGGATCTGGATGATTGATAATGGCTGGATACATGAACATGCCGCCGTTTGCCAGAATTCTATGAAAATCTCCGGCTAACGCGCCGAGGTACCTGAATGCATACTTACCTTCATTCTCCATGATCCATTTCTGAACATGCTCAGCATAGGTGCGGCGGTTTGACTCATTGAATGACAACTCCCAGCTCTTGGTGTCCTCGGGAAGGATCATTCGGGTAGGCCTGACAAAAGTCATTGTCTCGTCGATATGAAACCGCCAGGTACCTGCATCCTTGAGCCCGAGGGTAAAAGTCCCAGTCGGAATCACAAACATGCCAGCAGCGATATAATCTTTCCCAGCCCTCAGGTGTCCGTCCTCAGGGCCTTCCAGATTGCGTTTCGCAATCCCAAAGAGAAAACCGACTGGTAGACCATGGGGAAGATTGGATGATCCATCGAGCGGGTCAAAATAGATAAAGTAACGTCCCCCATCAGGATTCATCGGTATGATCTCTTCCGATTCCTCACTGACCGCGTGAATGATGCGACCCGACGTCTTCAAATAATGCATGGTGATCTCCTGGGCGATCTGATCCATTCTCATGACATCCTCACCCTGCACGTTTACGTCACCTGCTAAGCCGAGATTGCCCTTTAATGCACCCGTCAAATAGTAGTGTTGGATATGCCTTGCCGCACTGATCATTGCATCCATGAGGATCAGGAAGTGGTATGTGCGGTTATGTCTCTCTTGGTGTTGAAGGAGAAAATCCATAAAGGTTTGCTCGAATTGTATCATGGGACCTCCTTCCCTTTAGCCCCGCACTCTCTACCATCTCTTTGTGGCAGTGCCTCCGTGAAGATCATTATGCATTAAAGTCCGGCCGGTTTCTCTATTGCCACATGGGGTAAAGAAGCGAATGCTTTTAGCCTTAATATCGCTTTGTTTTATTTTATCATGTTGTATTATTTTGACCCGTTTTCTTATAACCTCCATTCTTCCAGTTCCTTCACGGTGGAGTGGTTGGTCAAATCGACACATAACGGGGTGATGGAGATATGCTGGTTCGCGATGGCGTGAAAATCCGTCCCCGCTATCTCCTCGAAACCCCGATCTCCTCCTCCTATCCAATAATATTTTTTGCCTCGCGGGTCAACCTTTTCTACCACCGCATCTTCAAAGACCCTCTTCCCTTGGCGGGTGATTTGGTAGGAACGTATCTTATCCTCCTCCACATTGGGGACGTTGATATTTAAGAAGGTCTCCTGAGGAAGCCCCCCCTGCATGATATGGGTGGCCACCTTCAGGGCAAAGTTGGCCGCCACCTGATATTTGAAGTCCTTCCGGGAGGCCAGCGAGATGGCGAAGGCAGGTATCCGCAGAAAGGTGGCCTCAAACGCAGCGGAGACCGTGCCCGAATATACGAGATCTTCTCCCAGATTAGGTCCGTTGTTTATCCCCGAGATGACGAGATCAGGATGCCCCTTGAGGATACCGTAAACAGCCAGGGTGACACAATCCACCGGGGTGCCATCCACCGCAAATACCCTCGACTCGATCTCCTCCACTCGCAGGGGGCGGTGGAGGGTTAACGAGTGAGCGGCGGCGCTTCGCTCTCGGTCAGGGGCCACCACATACACCTCGCCCAGGACCTCCATCGTTTTTGCCAAGGTACGAAGGCCCTCGGAGAAAACACCATCGTCATTGGTGACCAAAATCTTCATTGTATTATCATTATATATATTAAAAAGGGAGAGGAAAGGAGGGCGCATTACCAACAGGAGTTTTTAGTAGCTGGTCGGGGCGAGAGGATTTGAACCTCCGACTCCTGGCACCCCATGCCAGTGCGCTACCAGACTGCGCTACGCCCCGACCTACGGGATATCTTGGCAGATTACCCTTTCTTAGTCAAGAATCTCTTTGATCTCCTTGAGCTCCTTCCTGACCTCCCGCAAGACCTCTTTGTAACCTTCCTCCAAAAAATCCATCGCGAGCTGGCCTCTCCGTCGGTGGCTCAATTCCCGCAATCGCTTTTTGGCCCCCGTAATGGTGAACCGCTCCTCATAGAGGAGCTTCTTGATGGTGAGGATCGTCTCCAGGTCCTCCCGTCTGTATCTGCGCTGCGTACCCCCAAACCGTTCGGGGCGCAGCTTGAACTCCTGTTCCCAGTATCTCAGGACGTGAGGTTTCACCCCCGTGATGCGGCAGACCTCTCCAATGCGATAATATAGTTTATCAGCGAAGACGTGTTTCTCCACTACCATGGGGGAGGCCCCTTAGGGATTTAATAGTTTCTTTAAGGTTTGGCTCGGCCTGAAGGTCAATACCCTCCGCGGGGCGATCTCTATTTCTTCGCCCGTCTGAGGATTTCTCCCCTTTCGTGCCTTCTTGTCCTTGACCATAAAGTTGCCAAAACCTGAGATCTTGATCTTTTCTCCCCGTTCCAGGGTCTCCTTCATGAGATCAAAGACCATCTCCACCATTTCAGACGCCTCCTTTTTGGCAAATCCTACTCTTTCGTAGACGCTCTCGACGATTTCGGCTTTGGTCATCCCCTCACCTCCTTTTGTTTGCGCGCTACCTGATTGATAATTCAGGCACCTTGTGCAGCTGCTCCAGCACCTCCTGGTGAAACTCGTTCACTTCTTCGTCGGTCAAGGTCCTCTCCCCCGAACGATACTTGATTCGAAAGGCCAACCCCTTGCGCCCCGGGGGGATGGGATCACCTCGATAGCAATCAAAGACATCTACCGACTCGATAAAAACATTATCCACTCCATTGATGATCTTTAGTAACTCTTCCGCCGTTATCCTGTCTTCCACCGCAACCGCCACATCCCTTTCCACCGACGGAAACCGGGGCAAGGGGATAAAGGCGATCTCCCTCCAGAAGCGCTCCGCAAGGGTAGGGAGGTCGAGTTCAAAGATGAGCACGCCAGGAGGGAGCTCAAATGCCTCAGCCACCGCAGGGTGCAGCTCCCCCACTGCCCCCACCTCCACGTTGTCCACCGTTGCTACCGCACCCTTGCTGGGGTGGAGATAGGGGATCCCCTCGCTGTGAGTAAAGGTTGGGACGGGGGTCCTCAGTTCCGCAAGCAAGTGCTCGACACACCCCTTGACAAAGTAAAAGTCCACCTCCTGAAACGGGGTATTCCACCCCTCTTCGGCCACGGCACCCATCGCCAATCCCGCTAAAGACCTCCTCTCCTGTGGCAGTTTCTCTTTCTTATCGGGGTGGTAGACCTCTCGCGATTCAAAGATCTTCAGGTCCCTGTTTTTATGGCTCAGATTGTATCTAGCCGTCTCCAGCAGACTGGGCAGCAACGTAGTACGCATCACCGATTGTCCCTCTGCAAGGGGATTGAGGAGGGTCAACGGATGGCGTCTGGGGTCATTCGGGGGCAACCGGAGGGCCTCAAGGGATTGGGGGGTGACGAAGCTGTACGTGATCACCTCGGAGAACCCAAGACCGACCAGGGTATCCTTGGCACGCTTCTCCAACTCCTCTTGCCGGTCCTTTTTAAGGGGCAACATCCACATCTTGGGGGTCTCGACCGGTATACGATCGTATCCCGCAAGACGCCCGATTTCCTCTATAAGGTCTATCTCCCTCGTGATATCGCCTCGGTAGGAGGGGGGCGAAATCACCCATTCCGCGCCGTGATGCTCCTTGACCTCCATGTGCAGGCGCTTCAGGATCCCCTTCACCTCCTTGCGCTCCAGGTGTATCCCCAGCAAGGCGCTGACCTTCGGCAGGCGCAGCCTGATCTCTGCACGAGGCAGGGGGGTAGGATAGCAATCGATGGCCCCCCTCGCCACCTCACCTCCGGCAAGCTGAGCGATGAGGGCGGTCGCTTGCAGGGAGGCGTCGAGCACCCCTTCGGGGTCGATCCCTCGCTCAAACCGATACGAAGATTCTGTTTGCAGGCCCAAGGCCTTGGAGGTACGCCTGGTTCCCGCAGGGGAGAAATAGGCGCTCTCCAAGAGGACACGGGAGGTGTCCTCGCGGATCTCCGAGTTCAATCCTCCCATAACCCCAGCGATGGCCGCCGGTCTGATCCCATCACAGATCATGAGGGTATCCTTGTCCAGGACCCGCTCCACCTCATCCAAGGTCACGAAGTTTTCCCCTTCGGTTGGCCGCTTCACGACGATCTCTCCCCCCTCGAGGAGGTCAAAATCGAAGGCATGGAGCGGCTGACCGTACTCCAACATGACATAGTTGGTCACATCGACCACATTGTTTATGGACCTCACCCCTGCACGCTCGAGCCTGATCCGCAACCAGAAGGGGGAAGGGCCGATCCGCACCCCGCTGATGAACCGAGCGGAATATCGGGGGCAGAGATCGGGGTCCAACACGGACACCCGCACTACGTCCTCCACCCTATGGTCGCCTTCACGAAGCCGGGGGGTAGGGGGGCGAAACCTTTCACCGGTCAAGGCGGCCACCTCCCGGGCAACGCCGATCATGCTGAGGCAGTCCCCTCGGTTGGGGGTGAGGGTGACCTCCAGCATGTGATCTCTGACCTTGAGAAAATCCGCCAGGGGGGAGCCTACCGGCGCGTCAGGGGGGAGGATCATGATGACATCAGCGCTGGAGGAGAACCCCAGTTCCGCCTCGGAGCACATCATCCCCTCAGAGTGCTCCCCCCGAATCTGCGCCTTCTTTATCGGTAACCCTTCGGGGAGCTCAGCCCCCACCAGGGCCAAGGCC
>CAZFIR010000065.1:0-12006 GCA_964519535.1 uncultured Thermodesulfobacteriota bacterium
GGGCATGCCCGTGCAGACCGGACACGTATGGGTGTTGGGCTCAGCGCCGAAGGCGGCGGAACAGCTGCAGAAGATCTTGCTCCCGGTCAGGAGCTGGGCGTGAACCTCTAGCCCTATGACCGCCTCATATGCCACGGCGACCTCCTTTAATCTTTATGCAATGAAACACAATATTACAGCGTTACTACCATGTCAAGTTGAAGGCCTCAATGGCATTTTTAGGCTGAATCCCCCTCCTTCCCGGACCTTTTCGTTGTAATGGGTGATTTTAAACCGTAACACCCCCTTTTTTTCTTTAAAAATCGGGAAAATATGCTATAATCGGGCAATTGGATTGAGGAGCATGATGGATCTTTTTGAAAGGCGTGTCCTAACCGTAAGCCAGCTCACCGCGGGTATCAAGGATCTGTTGGAGTCAAATTTCGACGAGGTCTGGGTGGAGGGTGAGATCTCCAACCTCAGGCGTCCCCCTTCGGGCCACCTCTATTTCACCCTGAAGGATGAGCACAGTCAGATCAGGGCGGTGATCTTCAAGCAGCAGCGTCGGTATCTGCGCTTTGAGCTGGAGGACGGCCAGCAGGTGATCTGCTGGGGGAGGGTCGGCATCTACGAGAAGCGGGGTGAGTACCAGCTCATCCTCGACTATGTGGAGCCCAAAGGGGTGGGCTCCCTCCAGCTTGCATTCGAGCAACTAAAGGAACGTTTGGCCGAAGAAGGGCTCTTCGATGAGGGCCGCAAGAGGCCCCTGCCCGTGCTGCCAAGACGGATCGGGATCGTCACCTCCCCTACCGGGGCGGTCATCCGGGACATGCTGCACATCCTGCGCCGGAGGTTTGAGAACATCGAGGTGGTCCTCTACCCCGTGAAGGTCCAGGGTACGGGGGCGGCGGAGGAGATAGCCCGGGGGATCGGATACCTCGGCGAAGCCGGGGAGGCAGACCTCATCATCGTGGGCAGGGGAGGGGGATCGCTGGAAGACCTGTGGGCCTTTAACGAAGAGGTAGTGGCCCGGGCCATCTTCGCTTCCCCGATTCCCGTGGTATCAGCGGTAGGGCACGAGACGGACTTTACCATCGCGGACTTCGTGGCTGACGTGCGCGCCCCCACCCCCTCGGCCGCAGCGGAGATCGCCGTGCGGGAGAAAAGGGATCTGCTCAGGGGCATCGGCGGTTTCATGGAGCGGATGGGCAGGGGGGTTGATCGTTTGCTTGTCCGCAGACTGGAGGAGGTCCAGCGCACAGGGGGGAGGCTCAGGGACCCCCGGCGAGGCATAGAAGAGCTGCGCCTGCGGCTCGATGAATTCTGGGGCCGACTCGCCACAGCGGCCCACAGGACTTGGCGTGAGAGCAGGGAGCGGGCCGCGCGGGTCTTGCGGCTCCTCTTGGCCCGGGACCCCTCCCATGAGATCCGATCTCTCAGGGGCGACCTGACCCAGTTAAACAAGGGGTTAAAGGGGGGTATGGCGGCACTCGTAGACTCCAAGCGCAAGCGATGGGAAAAGGAGGCAGCGAGGCTCGACGCCCTGAGTCCCCTGGCCATCTTAAGGAGGGGATACAGCATCACCAGACGTCTGCCCGACGGCTTGATCCTGAGGGAAGCGAATGAGGTGGGGGTTCAGGGACAGGTGATGGTACGGCTCCATCGCGGCGAACTCATCTGTCGGGTGGAGGGGAAGGGATGAGATTAGCTGTTCGCATAGCGCTCTGGTGTGTCGTCACCTGTCTCCTCTTCATCGTCCCCTGTTATGGGGAGGACGTGATGCAGGTCAGCTGGTCCCCCCAGGAATTGAGGCAGGGGGAGGTCCTTTTTGTGACGGTGCAGCTTGAGGCTGAGAACGCCTCTGTCGAGGGCGACTTGGATGGGACCCCGATCTATTTCTACGAACGTACGGGGGGTGCAATGGCCGGCATCGTGGGGGTGGACTTGGCGACCTCCCCGGGCAGGCATTTCCTCCGGGTGGGGATCGAAAACTCCGAAGGCGGTTCTGTTGAGCGGGTCTTTCAGGTACAGGTGAAGCCGGGTGGCTTCGAGGTGCAACGGCTGACGCTTCCCGAGGAGATGGTGGCGTTAAAGGGAGAGGCCCTGCAGCGGGTCCTGGCGGATAACAAAAAGATGCTGCGGGTCTTTAACCGGGTCAATCCGGAGCGGTTGTGGCAGCATTCCTTTATCAAGCCGGTGGAGGGACCGATCACGAGCGCCTTTGGCCTGCGCAGGATCATCAACGGTGAGGGCCGCTCCCCCCACAGCGGGGTGGATATTGGTGCCCCTGGGGGGACCGAGGTGGGCGCCTGCAACGATGGAATCGTGGTCTTTGTCCAGGAGTTGTACTTGTGCGGGAAGACCATTATAATAGATCATGGATTTGGCCTTTATTCCATGTACTTTCATTTGTCAGAGATACGGGTCAAAGAGGGAGAGACGGTCGGAGTCGGTGATTGCATCGGTCTGGTGGGGGCTACTGGCCGCGTGACCGGTCCCCATCTTCACTGGGGGATCAGGTTGCTGGGGGCACGGGTAGATCCCGACTCCCTTGTAAGGGCTGTGCCTCCCGAAGGTAATGGGTATGAAAGAAAAGACTTTTGAAGTTGCGCTGCAGGAGCTTGAGGAGATCGTGAATCGCCTAGAGCAGGGGGATCTGCCCCTGGAGGAGGCCCTCACGTTCTTCGAGAAGGGCGTGGAGCTCTCACGATACTGCCACACCAAACTGGATGAGGCGCAGAAGCGGGTGGAAATACTCCTTAAGGATGCGAACGGAAAGATGACGGCACAGCCTTTTGAGCCGGCTGAGGGTGGAGAGGATGGCTGAGGAGCGGGTGGTGACAGAGCGTATCCTCGACCGCATCGATTCGCCGGCTGATTTAAGGAGGCTTGAGCGCAAGGATCTCTCCCGCCTGGCCGAGGAGATCAGGGAGGAGATCGTCTCCGTCTGCTCTCAGACCGGAGGTCACCTCGCCCCGAGTCTGGGGGTGGTGGAGTTGACGCTGGCCCTGCACTATGTCTTTGATACCCCCCGGGACAGGCTCATCTGGGACGTAGGACACCAGGCCTATGCCCACAAATTGGTCACCGGCAGGAGGGAACAGTTCAGGACCCTGAGGCAGGCAGGTGGGATCAGCGGCTTTCCCAAGCGCGCGGAGAGCATCTATGACCCCTTCGGTGCAGGTCACAGCGGTACCTCTGTTTCGGCGGCCCTGGGCATGGCCGAGGCCAGGGACCTGCGCGGAGAGGATTTTAGGGTGGTGGCGGTCATCGGGGATGGCGGATTGACGGCGGGCATGGCCTTTGAAGCCCTCAACTGTGCCGGTGAACAGCAACGGGATCTCATCGTGGTGGTGAATGACAATGAGATGTCCATCTCCAGGAGCGTGGGGGCCGTATCCGCCTATCTCAACAGGATCATGACCGGGCACCATATCAACCGTTTCCGGGAGGACATCAAAAAATTTCTGCATGAGATCCCGGGTATCGGCAAATCCGTTGTTAAGTTCGCCAAACAGGCCGAGGAGTCGTTGAAGGGTTTGATGGTACCCGGTATCCTCTTCGAGGAGCTCGGCTTTCAGTATTTCGGGCCCCTGGAGGGGCATCACCTCGAACATCTCATCGAGACCTTTCGGAACGTCAGAAAGCTCAAGGGGCCGATCCTCGTCCATGTGCTCACTCAAAAAGGGCGGGGGTATCCGCCCGCCGAGAAAAACCCCGACATATTTCACGGGGTGGGTAAGTTTGAGAAGGAGACGGGGAGGATCTACAGTAATTCCAACCCCCCGACGTACACCGACGTCTTTGGCAGGACCTTGGTAAAGCTGGCCGAACAGGATGAACGGGTGGTGGCCATCACCGCCGCCATGCCCCTGGGGACGGGACTCACGGAGTTCGCACAACGGTTTCCCGAGCGTTTTTATGATATCGGCATCGCCGAGCAGCACGGGGTGACCTTCGCCGCGGGGTTGGCGCTGGAGGGGATGCGACCCGTGGTGGCCATCTATTCCACCTTTCTGCAGCGGGCCTATGACCAGATCGTCCACGACGTCTGTCTCCAACATACCCCCGTGGTCTTTGCCATGGACCGGGGGGGTATCGTGGGTGAGGACGGGGCCACCCATCAAGGCCTCTTCGACCTCTCGTACCTGCGCCATATCCCCGGCATGGTCCTGATGGCCCCCAAGGATGAAAATGAGTTGCGCCGGGTACTCTTAACTGCCATCAGGTATGAAGACGGCCCGATCGCCTTTCGCTACCCACGCGGTAAGGGGCATGGGGTGCCGCTGGAGGATGAGATCAGGCCTCTGGAGATCGGTAGGGGTGAGGTCCTGCGTGACGGAGAGGATGTCCTCATTCTGGCCATCGGCTCCACCGTCCATCCCGCATTGCAGGCAGCGTCACTTCTCGATGCAGAGGGGATTGGGGTTACCGTGGTCAATAGCAGGTTTGTGGTCCCCTTGGATGAGGAGCTGATCGGTGAGCTGGCCGGCAGGCATCAGGTCGTGCTGACTGCCGAGGAGAACGTGATAACCGGCGGCTTCGGCAGCGCCGTGCTGGAATTTCTCCATGCCACGGGGGGCACCGCGCCCCGGGTACACTGTCTCGGTATTCCGGCGCGCTTTGTCGAACACTCCCCCCAGGCTGTATTGCGGAAGCAGTACCACCTTGACGCCGAGGGGATCGCCCACGAGGTACGGACGGCCTTGAATCATGGGAAAGGAGCGACTCGATAAGGTGTTGGTGGCGAGGGGTTTGGCACCGACCAGGGAGCGGGCACGGTCCCTCATTTTAGCGGGTGCCGTCTTGATCGATGGACAGCGGCAAGACAAGGCGGGGACCCTTGTTCGTCCCGAGGTGGGTATTCGCCTCACCCAGGCCCCCCAGCCGTATGTCAGCCGGGGAGGCCTGAAAATAGAAAAGGCCCTGGATTTTTTCGCCATCGACCCCCAGGGGAGGGTGGTCATGGATGTGGGGGCGTCCACCGGCGGGTTCACCGATTGCCTCCTGCAACGGGGTGCCCGGCGGATCTATGCCGTCGATGTGGGATACGGACAGCTGGCCTGGAAGCTCCAACAAGACCCCCGCGTGATCAACCTGCAACGCCGCAACATCCGTTACCTGAGACGGGAGGAAGTGGAGGAGGAGGTGGACCTGATAGTGGTCGATACCTCCTTCATCTCCTTGGAGCTGGTTATCCCCCCCACCCTTACCTTTCTCAAGGAGGGGGGTGGTCTGTTGGCGTTGGTAAAGCCCCAGTTCGAGGTAGGAAAGGGGGAAGTGGGCAAAGGGGGAGTGGTGCGGGACAAGGAGAAGCATCGGCGGGTCGTGGAAAAGATCAGGAAATTCGCCGAAGGCGAAGGTTTGATTTCCCGGGGAGTTATGGAGTCCCCCATCCAGGGCCCCAAGGGAAACAAGGAGTTCTTTCTCTACTGTGAGCGCCCCCATGGGAAGGATAGGGGTACCGAAACCGGTTAAGCTGATCATGAGCCTCATCAGCTCCGACGATCGGCTCCTGCACCAGGCCATTGAGATATTGGGAGAACGATATGGTGAGGTCGACTCTATCAGCGATATCCTCCCCTTTGACTTCACCGATTACTATACCGCGGAGATGGGGGAAGGTCTGTTTCGGCGGTTTGTTACCTTTCGTCCCCTCATCCCCCGGGAGCATTTGGTGATGATCAAGCAGGAGACCAATGGCATAGAGGAGCAATTTGCCGTTGAGGGAAGGAGGAGAATAAACATCGATCCCGGATATCTCTGTGCGGAGCACTTGATTTTGGCCACGACGAAGGGGTATACTCACCGACCCTATCTCGGCGAGGGGATCTATGCGGACCTTACCCTGATCTACCGTGAGGGGCGGTTCAGACCTCTCGAGTGGACATACCCGGACTATGCATCGTCGCCGGTACGGGAGATCCTTCACGGGGTGAGGAGGCGATATGTGCAGGAGCTGCAGGAGGGTGGGGCGTGATTAAGAGCATGACCGGATACGGTGTGGCAGAACGGGATCTTCCTTTGGGGAAGGTGGCGGTGGAGGTGCGTTCCCTCAACCATAAATACCTCGATATCTCCCTCCGGATCCCGCGGGGCCTCTTCACCCATGAGCCCAAGGTTCGTGACCTCGTGAAGAAGTGGGTCTCCCGGGGGCGGGTGGATTTGACGATGAGGCTCGACCCCACATCCTCCACCATCCCCCGGTACCGGCTGGAAGCCGATATGAAGCTCGCAGAGGAATACATTCGCCTCTTGGGTAGCTTAAAGGAGAAGTTTGACCTCATGGGGGAGGTGACCCTGGATCACGTTGCCGGGGTGCGGGAGATCGTGCCTTTTCTCGAGGTGAAGGAGGATGCAGAACCCTATTGGGACGAGGTTGCTTTGGTGACGGAACAGGCATTGGAGGCCTTGGATGCGTCGAGGCGGAAGGAGGGAGAGAACCTCGGGGCGGATCTGACGGCGAGGCTTGCAGAGGCCAGAAACATGACCGATGAGATCAAGGGTAACGCCCCCGCTGTGGTCGACACGTATCGGGAGCGTTTGCGAGAGCGGGTGCGGGTCCTCTTGGAGGGGAGCGACTTTGATGAGCGCAGATTTTACCAAGAGGTGGCCTATTTCTCCGAACGCTCCGATGTCTCTGAGGAGGTGGTCAGGATGGAGAGTCACCTCCGTCAGTTCGAATCTAAGCTCAAGGAAGATGGGCTTGTAGGAAGGGAGTTGGATTTCATCCTTCAAGAGATGAGCAGGGAGGCGAATACCATCGGGGCGAAGTGCACCGATGCCGATATCGCCCACAAAGTGATAGAGCTCAAAGGTGAGTTGGAGAGGATGAGGGAACAGGTACAAAACATTGAGTGAGAGAGGGTAAGATGAAGGCAAAACTTTTGAACGTCGGCTTTGGCAACGTAGTGGTTGCAGTGCGCGTTGTCGCTATCGTCAGTCCCAACTCGGCTCCGATGAGGAGATTAAAGGATCATGCCAAGGATGCGGGCAAGTTGATCGATGCATCCCAGGGGCGCAAGACCAGATCCATCATCGTTACCGATAGCGATCATGTGATCTTGTCGGGGATTCAGCCTGATACCCTGGCACATCGGTTGGCCGCTGGCGTGGACTGAGACGAGGAGGGGACGATAGGAGCACAAGGGGTGGCAAGGGGAGCACGAGGAATCCTCTTTGTCATCTCAGCCCCTTCAGGGGCTGGGAAGACGACCCTCTTACGCAAGGTCATGGCACAGCTTCCGGGAGTAAACCTATCGGTTTCCTGCACGACAAGGGCCCCTCGACCAAAGGAACAAGAGGGGATCGATTACGTTTTTATCACCCGAGATGAGTTTAAGGCCATGGAGCGAGAGGGGAAGTTCATCGAGTGGGCCCAGGTGCACGGCGACCTTTACGGTACCCCGCGGGCCAGCGTGGAAACGCTCGAGCAGGGCGAGGACCTCGTCTTGGAAATAGATACGCAGGGGGCACGAAAGATCCGGGAGGAGTTTAATGACGGAGTCTTCATCTTCATCCGACCGCCCTCCCTGAAGGTTTTAAAGGGGAGGTTGCAATCGAGGGGCGGGGATTCCGAAGAGGTCGTTCAGGCTCGTTTGCGCAATGCCGAAAAGGAACTTGATCAAATGACCTGGTACGACTATATTGTAGTCAACAACGAGGTTGAGGCCGCGACGCGAGAATTGGCCTCCATTATCATTGCTGAACGGTGTAGGACCGCCAGGGTATTAGAGGGTATTACAGAAGGTATAGGAGGAGAAGATGGCACGGATAACGGTTGAGGATTGTCTGGAGCGTGTAGAGAGCCGCTTTTCGTTGGTGATCTTGGCCGTCAAGCGGACCAAGATGCTCCTGAAGGGCGCTCCCCCCTTAGTGGACTCCGATAACAAAGCCATTGTCATCGCCTTGAGGGAGATCGCTGCTGGCAAGGTTACGTATACCTATGAGCCTCCAGGAACGGGAGGAAAGGTGGAAGGCCCACAGGTACAACTTGTGGAAAAGGAAGAGGAGGAGTCGAAGGAGCCCGAGAGTGGCGATTGAGGCCCCGCTCCCCTTTTTCAATTTAGCCGTGAGGAGGGAGAACAGATGGGAGTGAAGATAGGGATTAACGGTTTCGGTAGAATCGGACGGATTATCATGAGGGCAGCTCAACGGATGGGTGCTGATCTAGATTTCGTTGCGGTCAATGATCTCACGGATGCTCAGACTCTCGCCCACTTGCTCAAATACGATTCTGTGCATGGTCCCTTCCCCGGCGAGGTGCAGGTGAAGGGCAGTGCCATCCTCGTCAATGGTAAGGAGATACAGGTGATGGCTGTTAAAGACCCTGCCCAGCTTCCATGGAAGGATCTGGGGGTGGAGGTCGTCATGGAATGCACGGGGTTATTTCGGGAAAAGGCAAAGGCAGTTAAGCATTTGGAGGCAGGAGCGAAGAAGGTGATCATCTCCGCTCCCGCAAAAGACCCGGATATCACCATCGTCATGGGGGTCAACCACCAGGAATATGATACGAACAAACATCACATCATCTCCAATGCTTCCTGTACCACCAATTGCCTGGCCCCGGTGGCCAAGGTCCTCCTCGATAATTTCGGAATCCAGCGGGGATTAATGACTACCATCCACGCCTATACCAACGATCAAGTGATCTTAGACTTCCCCCATAAGGATTTGCGCAGGGCCCGGGCGGCTGCCCTCTCCATGATTCCCACCACCACCGGGGCGGCTGCTGCCGTTTCGCTGGTCCTACCCCAACTCAAGGGTAAGCTGGATGGGATGTCCATGAGGGTCCCGACTCCCAATGTTTCAGTAGTCGATCTTGTGGCCGAGGTGGAGAAGGAGACGAGTGTAGACGCGGTAAACGCAGCTCTCAAGAAGGCCTCCGAAGGTGAGTTGAAAGGCATCTTGGGGTATACGGAGGAACCCCTCGTGTCGGTGGACTTTAACGGGACCGATCTCTCCTCCGTTGTGGATGCCCTCAGCACCACCGTCATCGAGGGACGGATGGTCAAGGTCTTGTCTTGGTACGACAATGAAATGGGGTATTCTGCCAGGATGGTTGACGTGGCCCGATTCATTTCTTCGTAATCGGAGTTCCCGAAAGGAACGGCGCTGTGGCTATTCAGTGCATCGACGAGATCGAGATAGCGGGGAAGAGGCTTTTTATACGGGTTGATTTTAATGTGCCTTTGGGCGATGACGGTGAGGTGCAGGACGACACCAGGATCACCGCCGCCCTTGCCACCATCCGGTATGCGGTGGAGAAGGGTGCCAGGGTGATACTGGCCTCCCATCTGGGGCGTCCCAAGGGGCAGGTGGTCCCGGAGATGAGCCTCGCCTCGGTCGCCCGTCGCCTCTCTGACCTCCTGGGTCAGGAGGTGGTGATGGCCCCTGATTGTGTCGGTGAGGAGGTAACCGCACTCGTTGGGAAGCTCAAAGAGGGAGAGGTCCTCTTGCTGGAGAACCTGAGGTTTCACCCCGAAGAGACGGACAATGATCCGGAGTTCGCCAAGGAGTTGGCGGACCTTGCCGATATCTATGTCAACGACGCCTTCGGCACTGCCCACCGAGCACATGCATCTACCGAGGGAATCGCCCGTCACATGAAGGTGGCGGTCTGTGGGTTTCTCATGAAGAAGGAGATAGAGTATCTGGTCAATGTCCTGGCCTCACCTGAGCACCCCTTTGTCGCCATCTTGGGTGGGGCCAAGGTGTCCGACAAGATAGGGGTGATCAAGAATTTGATGGGCAAGGTGGATACCATCCTTATCGGCGGCGGCATGGCCTATACCTTTTTGAGAGCGAAGGGATACGAAGTGGGAAGGTCGCTGGTGGAGGACGATAAGCTCATGGTGGCCAAGGGGCTTCTCAAGGATGCTCACGAAGGCACGGTGGACCTGCGCCTCCCCCTGGACCATGTGGTGGCCGAGGAGTTTACCCCTGATGCAGCCCATCAGGTGGTCACCAACAAGGAGATCCCCCCGGGCTGGACCGCTATGGATATCGGTCCCCAGACTATTGCGGCCTTCTCCGAGGTGATTAAGGGTGCAAAGACCGTCGTGTGGAACGGTCCTATGGGGGTCTTTGAGATACCAACATTTGCTCATGGTACCGAGGAGGTAGCCAAGGCGGTGGTCGCCTCCGGCGCCCTCAGCATTGTGGGGGGGGGGGACTCCGTCGCGGCCCTGAGATCATTGGGATTGGCCGACAAGGTGACCCATATCTCTACGGGAGGTGGGGCGAGCCTGGAGCTTTTGGAGGGGAAGACCCTCCCCGGCCTGGCTGTTCTGGACCGATAGCGGAGAGGAGTTGAGGATGCGTATACCGATCATGGCAGGGAACTGGAAGATGCACAAGACCGTGGGGGAGGCGGTCGATTTCGTGACCCGCTTGCAGAAGGCACTCGGAGATTGGAAGGAGACCGAAGCAGTGGTAGCCCCGCCCTTTGTCGCCCTGGCACCGGTTGCCGAACGCCTCAAGGGGACCAGGATCGCCCTGGCTGCCCAGAATTGCTTTTGGGAGGACCAGGGGGCCTTTACCGGCGAGGTATCCCCCCTCATGTTGCGGGACCTGGGATGCCGGTATGTGATTATCGGGCACTCCGAGCGGAGGGCGTATTTTGGTGAGACCGATGAGACCGTCAACAAGAAGGTAAAAGCGGCCCTCTCCCATGATCTGCTTCCCATTATCTGTGTAGGGGAATCCCTCGAAGAACGGGAGCGTGGGGATACCTTTAAGATAGTCGAACGACAGATACAGGCGGGTCTCAAGGGACTGGATGGAGCTGCGCCCCAGACGCTCGTGATCGCCTACGAACCCATCTGGGCCATCGGGACAGGGAAAACAGCTACCCCTGAACAGGCCCAGGAGATGCATGCCTTTATTCGGGGGCTCGTGGCCGCAGTGTTCGACTCCGAGGGAGCTGAGAAGGTCAGGATCCAATACGGGGGGAGCGTCAAGCCGGATAATGTCGATGAACTGATGGCACAGCCCGACATCGACGGTGCCTTGGTGGGAGGGGCCAGTCTTGAGGTAGATTCTTTTGCGAGGATCGTAAGATTTGAGAAGGGATAGGAGGATAATTGTATGTGGGGAATTCTTCTGTTTGTACATATTTTAGTGAGCGTGTTGATGATTATGGTCATCCTGTTGCAGACGGGGAAGGGGGCTGAGATGGGAGCCGCCTTCGGCGGTGGCTACAGCCAGACCCTCTTCGGGAGTGCCGGTCCGGTCGGCTTTCTGAATAAGCTCACGACAGTGATAGCTGTTGTGTTCATGCTGACGTCCCTCTTGTTGGCCTTTTTGGCCGCTCATCCACCCACTACCAAGTCGCTGGTGGACGAGGTACCGCAGCAGGAGGCCCCCCTCACCCCCGCTCCGGCACAAGAGGCTGAGTGAAAAAGGCTTTGGTGCACGGGGTTGTTTGGGATATAATGCGTTTTGTGAATGTGCCGAAGTGGTGGAATTTGGTAGACACGCCATCTTGAGGGGGTGGTGGGGTATACCCGTGCGGGTTCAAGTCCCGCCTTCGGCACCATGATAATGTATCATTGATTTTTTTAAATGAGAAAAGGAGGAGATGAGTGTCCATCTCCTCCTTTTTAATTATGCAGGGTAAATACCGGAAGGGCTCGTTATGATTGACAAACCTTGTGAATTGGTTTCATAATACTATGATTTTTACATTGCTTTCTTGACGGTTAAGTTTATATACTCACCAGGTGGGGGACGAGTGTACGCAAAGCAAGGTGACAACTTTGCGTAGGACGCCAGCTGCCTGGTCACACAGTTGATCCGGAAATAGTTACCCATCGGTTACCTTCACAGAAGGCCCCTCAGGACTACGGAAGCTCAGCAAAGAAGAGGATTCGGAGAGCAAGGCATGAGACGCTACGCTAAGGGAATTGTTACGATTGCGGCCATTGTGCTACTTATTGCTGGTACAGTGTGGTTTTCCAGATCACGACCCGATCTTGAAAACGCCGGTGGCAAGGCAGCTCCGGTTGACATTGCCCTTGTTAAGAC
>CAZFIR010000066.1:0-4060 GCA_964519535.1 uncultured Thermodesulfobacteriota bacterium
TTTCGTCATACAAGAAATAAAACTCGTTCATCAGTGAGGGGTGATAAATCCCTCCGCCCTTTTACCCCTTCTATTACAACCATCCCCTCTTTCCCCAAACTCGTAACTATTGTCGATATCCCTCTACCCAGGCGTCCAAAGTTTTGCTTGACAAGAGCTAACCATTTAACTAGGGTTCAGCAGAGGAAATGCAATAATCCTAAGATTAGTCAATAACGTAGCATATAACCTTCTGAAGTAGGGGAAATGAGCGGGGGAGTTGCGGAGGATGGCTCTTATTAGGAGTAATTGACTTAGCTTCCAAGGGAATACGGTGTCCGTTGAAGGCTTTTTTTGACCATTTTTTCCGCTTATTGCAGCGTAGTAAAGGATGATATGAGACTTATTCTCTTATGTATAGTGATTATCCTCTTTCTATGCCCTTCTATGTCTGCGGCATTCAATTGGGAGAAAGGAGCTCTCAATGTCTATCTGTCGTCAGAAGGCTACTATCAGGATGTCAGCGGTAATGAGGAAAAATCGGCCTTGGAAGAAGGCTGGTTTTACGTGGAAAACCTGATCTTGGATCTCAATCAAGAGCTTGCCGAAAAGGCCCAGTTCCAAGGCTATGCACATCTCAGGAGTAGCAATGACCCGCAACACCAGATTGATGAACGAGATGTGATGTTTGTCGAGGGATACGTTCGTCTTGCCGATAACCTCGAGGTACCAAACATCTATGAGCTCTGGGGGGGGGGTTTCGCCGAGACCTATACCCCCTATACCCTCAGTACCTCCTTGCTGGGGGTGAAGGCCTTCTATAAACACGGCGATTGGGTCAAGGTATCCATACTCGGGGGAAGGAACCGTGATGAGGAGCTCGATGGATATATCCGTTATACCGCAGGGGGGAGGGTAGAGTTTTATTACAAGGATTATCTCACTATAGGCGGTACTCTTATTTATACGGATGTTTCACGGAACGATCTGGAACCCAATTCACCCGTCGGGGACGAATTCAACTATGTCTTTGGCACAGACCTCCACCTGACGTTCTGGGAAGATAAGATTCAGCTTGATGCTGAGTATGCCCGGAGCATCTATAATATTGATGAACAGGATAAAACACTTCGAGATCAATACGATAATGCCTTCTTGGTGAGGGGAGATATCAGCCCTCTCAATAATTTAAAGATCAGCGCCGAGTTTGAACGGGTGGAACCCTGGTTTAATTCGCTACTCGGCTCTGCCTCTTCAGATCTCGAGAGAGTGAAAGGCGAAGTTGACTATGCACCATGGCCTATGCTGAGCATGATAATCCTGCATGAGTATTCCTTTGACAAGCTCAGTGATCATTCGCTGGAAGAGTACCGCACCCATACCCACTTGACCTCTTTCAGCGCTACCCTCTACCCTTTTTATACAAGGGAGGATGTATGGAATGCTCTCACCGTCGACCTTCAGGTAGATCATAGCAAATATTACACCAAGGACAGCCCTCGCACGACGGATCAGGATGATCTCATGGTCTACAGCACCGTTTCCCAGAACTTCATGCACTGGAATTACGCCATCGGCTACGCCTATACGAGAAATTGGAACCGGGCGGATAGGACCACTGAATACTTCAGCCATACACCCTCTGTTGCTATCGGAATCAACTACCACTGGCTGGCCTTTGACTGGGCGTGGTACTGCAACGGGACCTATGAATACAAAAAATACGTCCTCTCTGGATTGATCGATCGAATCTACAGCAGCGGTGCGGGCCTCAATCTCGGCTATGAACGGACCAGATCAACACTGGGTCTTAATGTGACCATTGAATACTACGACAACGCACCAGGTTCAGCTTTGGGGACGCCGGACAACATCAGCCGCACGTACAGCGCTATCTTTGAACAGGTGTTGTGGGAGAGGGAGTACCTCACCGCCAACCTGACCCTCAGCGCGAGTTATCGGGATTATGAGGAGGATGTCCCTGACGAGAATTACACCGAGGGCGTCTACTACTGCGGTCTTACCGTAACGTTTTAATGAACCTTCGGCAAGCTATAGAGAACGTATTAGGTAGGTGTCAGCAATAGAGAGGAGAAATAACATGGTCATGAAGACAAGGCTCTATGGGTGGAGCATAAGCGGTCTCGTTGTGCTCTCCCTCTTGACAGGAGCCTGGGGGGCTGCCGCCGATGAACCGCGCATTACTGCGGCCAAGATTGGGAAAAAGGAATTTATGGGGACAGCTGAGGTGACGATCATCAAGGATGACCTCACCCGTGAACGAAAGGTTCTCATAGCGGGTTTGGCCGAAGGGGGGGGGGCAGTAGTTGAAAGGGTAGAGGTTTCCCTGGACGGGGGGCAGACGTGGAGGGAAGCAACCGGGCGCGAGAGGTGGCAGTATGAGTTTTCTCCCCTCCCCAACTATACCTACCATATCACTTTCCGTGTCACCAACGCCGATAGTGCGGTTTCCAATCCCAAGACATTCGGTATAACACGGCTCATCTATCTCCCCATAACCCTGTCGGAATTAATTCAACAGCAAGCAGATAAATTGGCGAGGGCGTATATGTCTGAAGACCTACAGCAATACATGGGTTTTATATCGAGGGACTACCAAAACCTGCCGAGGGGTTGGTACAGGCTGCGGAGGGCCATTGAGAACGACTTCAGGTCTTTGAACAACATCGTCTTGCGCTTCACCGTGAACCAGGTCTTTGAGATAGGGCAGGAAATCATGGCCGATATCCATTGGAAGCTCACCTATGCAGGTCTTGACGAACCCAAAGAGGGATATGTGGAGATCCATTTTGATCCAGCCGATCAACTAAAGATTGTGGTCCAGCGAAAAGATCTCTACTTCGGGGCAACGCCCATCGGACATGATGCGACGATCCGGCTAGTTCCCAGAGCCCTGTCGGTATTCGATTTCATTGTTACCGATCTAGACAAGGTAGGGGCCAACATAATTACCGTAAGAGTCAGAACGGTAATAGGCGGCATCGTTACGTTTAATGGGAATGTAATGCTGACAGAGACCCCACGCCGTTCAGGGAGGTTTATGGGGTCACGCTTTTTCCCCCTCACACTTGGAGATACTATTACCGTTACCTATACAGATGAGATTACTGCTGATTGGCGGAGGAATGTGCGCCGCTCTGAAACCCATGTATCACCATAGACGTGCAGAATAAACTATACTGATACTCTTAAGAGTACAAGCAAGATAGTGGGAACTATAACAATCAATTCAAGGTGGACAATTAAATCTATCAACATACATAAGGTCTTCCTGCACCCATAGCAAGTTCAAATCGAATCTCCTCCTGAGGCTGGCCATTAACTACTAAGCTTCATGTCCCAACCCTATGATGGCTGATATCGTATCAAAGATATAAAATGTTCATGAAACTACCGCGCCTGACAAGAAACGTACACGTACGATGGCTTACATAACAGGAGGTGAGAGCAATGGCCGAGAGAAACGGATTCTATCGGTATGTCATAAGCGCTATTGTATTAATCTTGCCCGTATCGCTGGCCTGGGGCGCGACACCTCATAAACCGAATGAGCCGCGCATCACCACAGCCACGATCGGAAAAAAGGAACTCACGGGCGCGACCGGGGTGACGATTATAAAGGGAGATCTCGATCGCAGCGGTGAGATTCTCATCGGAGGAAAAGCTGACGGTGGCGGTACGCCGGTAAAAAGGGTAGAGGCCTCCTTAGACGGCGGCGCCACATGGGACAGAGCATCAGGGCGTGAGAGCTGGAACTACCGTTTTACTCCAGTTCCCAATAAGAACTACGCACTGACCGTTCGAGTCACAAACACAGCCGGTGTTATATCGTACCCGAAGGCGTTCGGGTTGATAAAGCTCGCCTATCTCCCTATCACCCTGTGGGAGTTAATCCAGCAGCGTGTCGACGAGCTTGCCAAGGCCTACATGTCCAGGGATCTGGAGCGGTATATGGGGTTGATCTCAAGAAATTATCAGAACTACCCACGGGGCCAGCACAGACTGCGCAGAACCATCCATAACGACTTTAAGGCCCTGAACAACATCGTCCTGCGCTTCA
>CAZFIR010000067.1:0-17004 GCA_964519535.1 uncultured Thermodesulfobacteriota bacterium
GAGAGTTCCTCGTGCAATCGCTTCACATACCGCTCCCGTTCCACCGGTGTATTGGAGAGACACGAGAAACGTCGTTCCAAACCCTCCTGGGCCGTCCGTTCGAGGTAGTGGTCCAACGACTCCCCGGTGGGAGGCTTGAACCGGGGGAGGTGATACTCGTCGAACCGCAACTCCAGGTTGCAGCGTTCGGCTATCTCCAAGGTGTTACTTAAGGCCTCTGGATAGCGACTGAACAATTGCTCCATCTCCTCCGCAGGACGCAGGTAAAATTGATCGGTGGAAAATTTCATTCGCTTGGGGTCTTTGAGCGTCTTGCCGGTCTGAATACAGAGCAGGACATCGTGCGCTACAGCATCCTCTCGTCGCAGGTAGTGACAATCATTGGTGGCAACTAAGGGTATTCCCAACTCTCGATTGAACTCCACGAGACCTTGGTTGACGACCTTCTGTTCCTCAAGACCGGTGTCCTGGACCTCTAGATAGAACCGACCTTCATCAAAGATCTCCTTATACCGTTCTGCAACTGCCTTGGCCTCATCCCTCTTTCCTGCAAGCAACAGATCAGGCACTTCCCCCTTTAAACAGCCACTGAGGGCGATCAACCCCTTGTTATATTGTTCCAGGAGTTCCTTGTCCACCCGGGGCTTATAATAGAATCCCTCCAGATGAGCGAGGCTTGCCAAACGGATAAGGTTGATGTAACCCTCCTGATTGCTGACCAAGAGAACCAAGTGGTAGGCGGCATCTTTGAACTTCCCGGGCTCCTTCTTCAAGCGTGACTCAGGAGCCACGTAGATCTCACACCCTATAATCGGTTTGATCCCATGGTTGAGGGCCCCCCGGTAGAACTCGATCGCCCCGAACATGTTCCCGTGGTCGGTCAAGGCCAGAGATTTCATCCCATACCGGCGAGCGAGAGGAAAGAGCTCTTCGAAACGAATTGCCCCATCGAGAAGGCTGTATTGACTATGGAGATGAAGATGGACGAACTCTTTCATGTTTCATCCTTCACTACAAAAAAATTGATAGGGCTTGCCGAATATGGCGTCGTGATCAGAGGAACCCCTCGCTTGTAGCCTCTCAAAAAGAAAAAGACTTCCTGCCCAAGGCCCTCATTCCCACTCAATGGTGCTGGGAGGTTTGGAGCTAATATCGTAGACCACCCGATTCACCCCTTGTACCTCGTTGATTATCCGGTTGGCCATCGTACTGAGAAGGTCGTACGGAAGCTTCACCCAATCCGCCGTCATGCCGTCAAGGCTGGAGACGGCGCGCAAGGCGATGACGTGCTCATAGGTCCGTTCATCGCCCATTACCCCAACCGTTCTGACGGGAAGCAGTACCGCAAAGGACTGCCAAATATCACGATAGGAATCGGTCTTGACGATCTCCTCCTGCATGATGGCGTCTGCCTCGCGCAAGATCGTCAATCGTTCCTCAGTCACCTCTCCAATAACCCGTACCGCCAAGCCCGGACCGGGGAAGGGTTGTCGGTGGAGGATCCGATCCGGGAGACCCAACTCCCCCCCTACCTCTCTCACCTCATCTTTAAAGAGTTCTCGGAGGGGTTCGATAAGTTGTAACTTCATCCTCTCCGGAAGCCCCCCCACATTGTGATGGCTCTTAATGGTAGCCGAGGGGCCTTTAAAGGACACACTCTCGATGACATCGGGGTACAGGGTTCCCTGCACCAGATATTCCACCTGGCCGACCTTTTGAGCTTCTTCCTCAAAAATCTCAATAAACAGTCCCCCAATCACCTTGCGCTTCTGCTCGGGATCCTCGATCCCCTTGAGACGGTTCAGAAACTCAATGCGGGCATCGACAAAACGGAGATCCAGGTGGAAGGAATCCCTGAGCACTGTCAACACCTCCTGAGCCTCCCCTTTACGTAAGAGACCATTATCGACGAATACACAGGTGAGTCTATCGCCGATGGCCTTGTGTACAAGGGTAGCCGCCACCGATGAATCAACGCCTCCGCTTAAGGCACAGATAACCCGCTCCTCCCCCGCCTCCTCTTTGATCCTCTTCACCGAGGTCTTCACAAAAGACCTCATATCCCAGCTTCCACGGCACCGACAGATATGAAAGAGGAAATTGTGCAGGATCTCGCCACCAATCTCGGTATGCGCGACTTCAGGATGAAACTGGAGGCCCACCAGATTCCGATCCAGATCCCCCATGGCAGCAATGGGTGAGTTGGAGGAACGAGCTAAGGTCATAAATCCGGGGGGGAGCTTTGCTACCCGATCACCGTGGCTCATCCACACCCGGTACGTCTTCCCTTGCTCCAGTCCCCCGAAGATTTGACGGGGCTCATCGATCTGCAGCTCCGCCCCCCCATATTCTCGTTCCTTGGAAGGAATCACATCACCTCCAAGGAGAGATGTCATCAGTTGCATGCCATAGCAAATCCCCAATACGGGAATCCCAAGACGGAAGAGCTCTGCACTTACCTGCGGGGCGCCTTCATCGTAGACGCTGGCAGGTCCCCCGGAAAGGACGATCCCTTTGGTCCCATTGCCCTCGATCGCCTCTGGATAATGGGTATACGGATGTATCTCACAATAGACCTTCTGCTCCCTGATCCTTCGGGCGATGAGTTGGGTGTATTGGGAACCAAAATCAAGGACGATTACCTTTTCCTCGGACATCCCACTCCTTTACATCCTTGTCAATCAATATGCCGGCATCCTCAAGCTCTTTGAGATTCTCGGGATATCTGCCCTTTTCCAGAAAAAAGATCCTTTTGCCCCACTCCACCCGCTCCCGACTCACTGTCTCGATATAGCCTTGCTTCGAAGATATCTCTCCCCGCGAACTACCCCATAAAAAGCCGAGATTAAATGGCCACAGGGAGATAATTAACAAGAGAAGGGAGAAACCGAGCCCCAATCCATACCCCACATAAACAGGCCTCTGCTCCCTCACCTGGAATGCAGGTGCAGGACCCATCGTGGCGGGAGCTTCAGTCCTCTTGACGCCCACCTCCTTGAGGTCGCCACCCTCCAGAAGACTCGCTAAGATCTCCAAGGTGGCAAATTTCCCCAAGAGACTTACCTCAACGATCTCTTGGAGGCTCTTGGTGCCGTCCACTAATTGGTAGACCACATTATGATCTTCTGACAGGTCTATCCCGTGCTTCTCAAGGGTTCCGGACTTTTGAAGAATCATCGTCGGTGGAGGGACCCGCTTCTCTATCTCCGGCCATTCATCCACCATTTTGAGGATGTTCAACATCACTTCATCGGCATTGAGCTGAACAGAAAGCTTGGGAAATTCCGCCGCGGGGAGGGGTTCAAACTCGAACCTCCCCGACTCCAGTCGAAACACCTCGTAGATGAGCTCGTGTATCTGAGTGTAGAGGGCATTGAGCACAGCCTGCTCGTCAGCCATCTTTCCCTCTAAAATGACCTCCCCTAAAAAACGACCTGATTTTTTCTGTGTCCGCAGGGCGTTATAGAGGTCATCCCGGGAGATGACGCCCGTCTTTGCCAGCCGTTCACCTAAGAGGTCTCCCTTCGTCCTCTGGGTGGAGGTAGCGTGGGTTATCCGACCCTCGGCAAAGAATATCGCGGCCTCGGCCCCCTTCTTACTCCACCCCAAAACCCTCAGGACCCCTGTCTTGCCCTGCTGGCCCAGCAACTGGATTACCTCCAGTATGTTAAAATCCCGCAGTTCTCCCGCTAACGCCATCTCTTATATCACCCCCTGATGCCCTCAAGTGAAAAGGAGGGTCTCACTATCTCCAATCCTTGCTTCTTATAACCTCCCCTGAGTACCAACAGACAGAATAGGACAAAAACCACAATGATCAAGAGTACTCCGCCCAGTATACCATAATGAGGGGAAGGAATAACCGGAGGAACAATACCCTTCCAATGGAAAAATTTTCCCACAAAGATGAAGAATATCCAAAGATAGCAAAACCCTCGCGTATTATATCCCTTCCAGATGTGGCCGACCCCGGGGATGAGAAAGGGAAATAGCTTGTCGTAGATCTCCATTCTCATCTGGAATCCCTTGGTCTCCCTCAGCTTGCTCTCCTTGAGCTCTTGATCTATCTCCTTACCCTTCAAGATCCGAAAGCATCTGACGCAGATGTTCTTCCGCTTCTCTTTTCTACCCAGGGTTTGGTTGCTGATCATTCCGCACAGCGAGCACCTCCACCATGCCCCCCGCGCCTTACCGAAAGATGACAAAATAATCACGATGACAAGGAAAAAGATGGGTAAAACGAAAGGAACCCGAGGAGAAAGATCGTTGAGCCAGACATCCATTATGAAATAAGACGGACCGGTCTCTTGCCACAACTCAGCAACGAGTCTTCTGCGGAGACGTTCCAGAGGGATAACGTTGTCTATCACCGAACGATTGGGGTGGGGGGAATCTATCTCCAAATGATCCCCGATTATCTTCGGGCTTAACTCCTTGGCTTTCTGAAAGTTTTCATCTGCATCCTGTAAAACAAGCATCGACTCTTGTGAGAGGGCCTTGCTGAGGTTAAAGTAATAGATGCCGTTCTGGGGGGCCATCTCGATGGCCTGCTGATATAATAAACTCGCCTGCCCAGGATCGCCAAGGGCCATATAGAGATTGCCAAGATTGGAGATGACAGAAGCATCTGAAGGGTTGAGTTTCATAACCTGCTCGTAATATTTCTTCGCTTCAATATAATTCCCTTCCCGCTTGAAGGCCAGGGCCAAGGTAAACTGTGCCTCGCGATCATCAGGATGATCCTGGACCCAGAGACGAAGTCTCTCAACAGCCTGAGGCTTCCTCTCTCCATATGATGCTTCGTACATATCAAAGACCACCTGGGCCCGCGTCCCCTCCATAAATTGAAAAACCGCCTCTCCAACGGGAAATATATAGACGACAAGCAAGAAGGAGAACACCACGACCCCTTTCTCACCCTTCGTGAGATACCACCAGAGGACAAGACACCACACGAGGACGCACCACAGAATATGCAGATGCAAAAGTAACGGGAGGAAGAGGAGAAAAATGCGTCCCACCCCGCGAATCATTTCTTGTATATCCCCTGTCAGCTCTTCCTTTAAGACATGGAAAAAAATCGGCAGGCGTTTGAAGAACACAACACAGCAAAAGGTCACGATGGCCAGCAAAACCCCGAGACACACGATATAGAGGAAGTTGATGCCTTGGGTTGTAGCAAGGGGGATATTACGGGTAAAGGCCCGTGCCCCTTCAAGGGTTTGCTCGATTGCAGCATAGAAACCCATGCTATCCTTTCCCAGCAGGGTATGACCCATATAGAAATAGGTAGCTGGCAGGTCAGGAGCCATCCTCTGTGCAACCTCTCCCAATTTCACGGCGGCGTCCTTGTCCTCCAGCGCCGTGCCTTCCCTCATGAGGAGAATAGCGTATTCCCATAAGTTTATAATACCATTATCGAGCTTTCGCTGAATGATCTCCTCCGTGTAGGGTTCAGCAATCACGTCTCCAGTAGCCACCGCTGCCTGCCGCTGAAGCCACAAGCTCTGGAATGCTCCCTCATATTGTGGAAGGGGCGTCGGTACAGCATTCTCTGCCGCTGGTTCTTCCACCGGCTCCTCTGCCGCACGTATCCCTCCGGCACAGAAAATGAAAAAGAGTGCAAGGAAGGCTACTATGCACCGGCTCTTTAGTCTTGTGCCTGACATACCCCCCGCTTCCTCTTATTCAAGGCGATAATTTGGAGCCTCTTTGGTGATTATCACGTCGTGGACATGACTCTCGCGAAGACCTGCACTCGTCACCTTAATAAATCTGGCCCGTTTTTGGAGATCACGGATTGTTCCGCATCCGACATAACCCATTCCGGCCTTCAAGCCTCCGATCAATTGATGGACGCAGTAGGTGAGCGCCCCCCGATACGGCACCCTCCCCTCTATCCCTTCGGGGACCAATTTTACGTCCTCTACCTCACCCTGGAAGTATCTGTCTTTGCTCCCTTCGCGCATGGCCTCAAGAGAACCCATGCCGCGATAGACCTTGTAACTGCGACCTTGATAGAGGACCATCTCCCCAGGGCTCTCATCCGTACCGGCGAAGAGGTTGCCGATCATCACCGCATCGGCGCCGGCAGCGAGGGCCTTCGTGATATCACCGGAGTACTTCACCCCTCCATCGGCAATCACGGGAATGTTGCTCTTACGGGCTACCTGAGCGGCCTTCATGATCGCCGTTATCTGCGGTACCCCGATTCCCGCGATCACCCTCGTGGTGCAGATGGATCCTGGACCCACCCCTACCTTGATGGCGTCGGCTCCTGCCTCTATGAGGGCGGCTGTTCCCTCCTCAGTGGCCACATTGCCGGCGATGATCTGACTCGCCGGAAACTCCCTGCGAATCCACCGCACCGCCTCGATCACACCCCAGGAGTGCCCATGGGCGGAATCGACTGCGAGACAATCCGCCCCCGCCTCGATGAGGGCCGGGGCCCTGTTCTCCACGTCTTTCCCTACTCCAACGGCGGCACCCACCCTGAGACGCCCCAGGTAATCCTTGCAGGAAAAGGGGTAGCTCTCCATCTTCTCGATGTCCTTGATGGTAATCAGCCCCTTCAGGTTATTTTCCCTATCCACCACCAGGAGTTTCTCTATCCGATGTTTGTGGAGGATCTCTTTTGACTCATCGAGGGCGATTCCCTCAGGGACGGTTATCAAGTTCTCTTTGGTCATCACCGCGGAAATCTTCGCATCAAGCCTCTTTTCGAACCGCAGGTCGCGATTGGTCAGGATCCCCACGAGCTTACCGTTCTTGGTGACCGGGACCCCTGAGATGCCGTATTTTTGCATGACCGCCAGGGCCTCAAATACCTTTTGTTCGGGTTCCATGGTGATGGGGTTGACGATCATCCCGCTCTCGTACTTTTTTACCTTGTCCACCTCGGCCGCCTGCACATCGACGGGGAGGTTGCGGTGGATGATGCCGATCCCCCCTGCCTGGGCCATGCTGATGGCCGTCCTGGCCTCGGTAACCGTATCCATAGCCGCGCTCAACAGGGGGGTATTGAGGCTGATGGCGCTGGTAAGCCTCGTGCTGATATCTACCTCATGAGGGAGGATCTCCGATGCCGCGGGGAGCAAGAGGACATCGTCAAAGGTAAGGGCCTCCTCTATCCCTGCCAGTTCTGGCAGATCTGCCATACACCCCCTCCTGTCTCAGTAAATACGTTAACGGCACTATAGCAAAATGACCCCGTCGCTGTCAACGAAGGAAAAGAGGTCGTAGTGGGCCCAGCCTGCGCATCAATGGAGCGTCAAAGAATGTATCGAAGCTGTACTATTGAGGATATGGGGGCGGATACTCTCTATGCCCACTGAATGTGCTTACAAGGACATGAACGCAGAGCACGATTGCTCAGACAATGCCCCCTCATTAGATCCTCCCCTCCCCCCCAAGGGGGACTAAACCCCTTTCTCACGAAAACGCGGGAATTGAATCGTTGAGAAACACAGACCAAGCTAAGGGAGAGACCCCCCCTGCAGGGGAGGATAAAAAAGGGCGGGGAAGCCCCCGCCCTGAGGATCAGACTATAAACTATACAAGGTTATGGTACATCGAACAAGACCGAGAGCCCCGCGCCAGTATACCACTCCCGTCGAGTCTTGTCCATTTCAAAGAGATTGGAGATCACCCCAGTTATTTGGGTCCTTTCTCCATCCCCATCCAAATCCAACTCTTGGTAACCAGCATTAAGGAAGGGCTCCAGGGTGAAGTGTTGCAATTTGATTGAAGCTCCAAAAGAGCCCCCGATACCCCAGTGATAACCATTCAAGGATAACGCATCGGTTTTATTACCCCCGGGTGTGGTACTTATAATAGTCCACTCAAAATCCTCCCGTGCCCAGCCGTAGAAGAAGTTGAACCCCGCCCTCATGGCAACGGTCGGTGAAAACTCCCGATCACCTGCTAGTCTTACTAAGATCTGGTGTTCGGTGTGTGCAGGATAGTCGCTGTAATTGTTGTCCTCCCACCACCCAGCCACTGAGTCATAGTACCACAGCCAGAAGCTGCTCTGCCTCTGGAGGTAGTTGTAGTAGAGCCCCGCGGCGATCCTCGTGCCGCTATCGAGCTCCTTGTCCACGCCGCCCCCTACTTCAATCTCAAAATTCCTTTCCTTGTTATCGTAATCGTAGGTGCTACCAACAAGGCCAAGGCCTCCTATGCCATCTCCATACCTAGTTTTATCCTGGTAGTCTATCCTTACCAGGAAGGGCAGCGAGAGGCTATCCCCGAGGGGATACCGCAGCCAGAGATCTCCCCCGATCTGCCAGCCATCCACACCACCGTCCAAGTCAAATCTGTCTATTGGATTGCCGACTGGTGCTTGATCCTCAAACTCGTATCCATTGTCCCCACAGAATATGAAGCCCCCCCGCAGCGTAAATGCGACATCAAGCGGGCCAATGTCACCTTCAAGAGAACCTTTGAAAAGGGCCTCCCAGTATGCGGAATCATAGGGAAACATGAAAGGGAAAAGATTAAGATAAGCGAGATCTTGCCCCCAGGGGCAGTTCAAATACCCCTGAGACAGATCGGTCTCATATATCCAAGCCTTATTCTCTTCCTGTTGGTAGGCAAACTGAACCTCACCCCCGAGGTTGAAACCACCCAGGGGGAGACCGTAGAGGAGCTTTAGGGCGAAGTTATCGAGGTCACTCCCGAGCTCATATGCGTAATAATCAAATCGGGTGCCGGTCCAGTTCTCTTCATCCCCATCGTAATCTCCCCTCATGCCGTCGTAGGAGAAAAAGATCCCCATCCTCCCCTGCCCTAGGGGAAACGCAGCTCCCAACAGGGCATCGTGTCTGTACTCCTGACCCGAGGTGTCAAAATGGAAGTAATCGGTGAGGGTGCCGGCGGGATTAAACCAATCCAGGTTATAGTCCCAGTCAGTCACACCTGTGTAGGTGAATCGGTAGTCCCCGTAGAACCTCACCCCCTCGCCATTGGCAATCTTGGCCGGATGAATGAGAAAATCGGACTCATCAGCCAGCAGACCATAGGGGTCACCCATGCCCCCCATCCTCCCCTGCCAGGCATAGGCAGCCCCCGAAAGGGCAAAGACCAGCAAGAAGATAAACATCATATGATATACCCTTTTCATAATTTTCCCTCCTTAATTCTTTATTGTTATGATGATGTATTTACACCAAAGGCAGTCACAGATCAGTCACGGATTACCCCCCTCCGCAAGGGGGGAGGTCCGTTAATTCTGGCACGGGGTCATCTGAACGGAGATATTGTTGCAACAGGGATTGGCACAGTTGAAGGCAAGGAAGGGGATCGCCGGATGAACGGTTCAGGGACGAGGGATGAAATGAATTGCCGCGCGGTTATGAGCAGGGGTTAATTACAGGGCATGAAAGCATCGTTTTTAAGAGTCCTCGGCAGGAAGTTTTTGAGAGGCGTGAAAAAGGAGGAGCAAAGGTTCATGAAAACAAACTCAATGCAATAATGGTCACAAACCTATTCTTGTCTCACATGATAATACCCTCGTATTTACGGCGGCCTTGTTCAGTAAACAGCTCGGAGGGGGTAACCCCTCCGAGCTGTTTGGCCATGCAATATGTCGGCAGATGATGAAGGGCGGTTTAGCGCCGCAGCTGGCTCACCTCTCCTCTTCCATCATTCTTTTCAGTTCAGCTAAAGTGCAGCGCCTGCAAATCCAAATGTCCGAGCCCGTGCTCAAGGTGCACGTGCATCTGCTGACTTTGCCTTCTTGTACGGGCTGCTTATTTATCTTGTCGGCAACTGCTTTGCAGCCGTCGCCTGTGAGAACGTACTCAACCTGGCCATTTTTATCCTTCTGCTCAGTGTAGCTACAGGTCGGAGAGAGACTCTTCCCCTTCCCCTGGGCGAAGATCATCCCTGCTGCCAGCACCACCGCCAACAAAAGGACCAACCCCATCACTAATGCTGATCTCTTCATGTTCTTTTTCCCTCCTTTAAGGTTTTTTCACGTCCTATTGCAAACTCCCTCTACAACTGATCGTGCCTTAATGCTTGCCCAATACCTCCTTTCCTGGTTTTATCTATGAGTGCCGTTATTCATCAAAAGGTTCAATGGTTTTCGATGATGCGTATACACTAAAGACAGTCACAGATCGTTCACGGATTAAGTTCTCCGGCGGCCCACGATGGAGGGCAAGAGAGGAGAGGGTCCCTCCCGAGGTTGAAAAATGGCTGACAGACGTAAGGCCAGGAAATCTTCATCTCCCTATTGGCACGGACCGGTGCGCCGCCCTTCCATGTGGGTGATGATGACCCGGTTGCCGGCCTCGGGCCCCATCTCCATCCTCGTTTCTCCCTGTAAACGATCTCCTTGAAAGGTAATCGTCCCGGTCGCGTGCATGGTGCTTCCCCCCTGTGTGCACTCCATCGTCCAGGTAACCGTGTCGCCTTCGGTCTTCATCTCCGTGATCCGGCATTCCTGGTTGCCTGTGGATTGGTTGGGCACCGGATTCTGCTTGGTTAGGCACTGCGTGACGGTGACCGGCGGCATCGACACCGGCATGCCCGGCATTTCCGATTTGTACGTGATTTCATACTGACCCTCCTCCAGCGCCAGGCCCCCGCTACCCCTGCTGCAGGAGAGACCACAAGCCAAACAGAAGACCATCACACTGATTAATACGATTCGCTTCGCCATAACTTATCCTCCTTTTCTTAAGTATAGTTTTTATTCATTTTTACTACGATTTTGTTCTATCACAAGGCGTCTGTCAAATAATCCCCATGTCTTAAATCAAAGGGGTAAAATATCCTCCGGCATCTCAGGAAAGCGCTTCTTAAGGCCGTCAAAATAGCCGGGGGCGCCGATGCAATCGGGGTTATCTTCTTCACCGCAGGGTATTTCGGCTATCTTCCAAAACCCTTTGTCCTTTTTCAATAGGGCAGAAATATCTTCATAGCCGCTTGCCCCGTCTTTTGACCGGGGCATGGCGTTCACCCACGCATATCCGTCCTGGACTTTCAGATGCCAGACCACAAAAATCACATCTACATAATGATGTTTTTTTATCCATTCGCGCAGGAGATCGAGCATGGCCTTGCGCTCGGCGCTCCCCGGCGGCGGTGTATATACCTCCGGATCTGAAGCTGCAGCAGCCGGCACCACCAACGGCAGCGTTCCCCCGAGCATTGCCATGAGAAGGCCACACGCGATGATCTGCCTCGTTTTCATGACCGCAATCGCGCCTTCCTTTTTCTTCAACGGTGCCTTGTTGAATAAGGATCGCCGGCTTCGTTACAGTTCGCGCCGAAAATGATCCATCAGGTTGTCAGACCACTCACTATGTCCGCAACAAGAGCACCGAAACGCGCCACGCCCTGACTGAGCCAGGGCTGCATCATATTTTTTTATTCATATGGACCATACTGGCGTGCACATCGAGGTGCCAAGTTACATCGGCTACCCACAGGCCGGCAGGACGGCCATCTGATTTCAGGATGACATTTATAGTTTCAGTCGATTAAGCTTTTTTGTTGTGCCTCGGACCTCCTTTCGGTTGTGAGTTTATTACGTATCTCACATACCATAATTGGGTAATATCAAATTAATAGATGTGCCGGTTTTTGTCGGACTTAGCTGCACAGTCTTGCCTGCTTTTACTGTATTACTCATTATCGTGTATAGGTTAGGCAATTCCTGAACCATTGTATTAAACATAACACCATGATTGAATATATGCATAGAATGGATCTTATCCTCCTCTGGAGGCCATGGTTCTGGATCCTCTGGCCAAGGATTATCATCATCATCATCGTCGTCGTCGTCTTCTGGAGGCCATGGTTCTGGATCCTCTGGCCAGGGATTATCATCTCCACCATCTCTCCAACCCCACATAGCAAACATACCCATAATATCAACTCGGAATCCTGGGAAAAAACCACCTAAATCCCTCATGCCCATTTGCGCTAAGACATCCAAATTATGTGGTATAAAGATCATGCCCTGTGTATGGGGAAAATTTTTTGCAGACACCAGGTTTTGAGTATTCTTTACTCCAAAATCACTCCTTAGATTACTGGCCAACACGTTGTAGATGACCGGATTCTTATATATCACTCCATAATCGAAGGTAAAAACCCAAAAACCATTAACAAAAGCAATCGGTTTTTTCCCTTTTAATTGTTTTAGTATCTCTTGGTTTGTATTCTGTTTTACATCAGCTCTGCTTAATGCTTTTTGATAGCTGGTCATAATAAGCTGGGGGAGAGGTTTTCCGGTCTTTGCAGATCCTATCAGTGCCGGATAGACCAATAAAATGAAAATGATACACATTGTTACAGAATAGCCTATCTTGTGTTGTTGTAAGTGTAATAGTTGTTTTTTCATTTCGCTATCTCCTTTCTGATTATTTTTTTAAACATATATAACAAAAAGGGTCACAGATCGGTCACGGATTAAGCTATTCGGGGGTACATGATGGAGGGGATGGCCAAAAAAGCAGGAGCCGATGGTCAGATCTGGGGCGGATGGCCGCCTTTCAACGATTGGAAAATGGCTTGGATGTTCTCCGAAGGCTGGGCATCCATAAAGGTAGAGAGGGCCGTACAGCATTGCTGGTACTCTTTAAGCGCCTCAACATTTTGTCCCAATTTCTGAAAGCAGGTCATGCGGCGCTCATACAGGGCTTCTGCGCAGGGGTCGCTTTTGAGCCCCTCGGCATATATGGACAGGGCCTTTCCCCACTGCGCCGTGCTCTCATAGTGGCGGCCCAGCGCCTTGATGCCTTTCAGCATCGTGGTTTTCAAGCGCTCCCGGATGGGCGCTGTCCACGGCAGATCCGGATCATCCGGCAGAAAGGGGCCATGGTTGGCAGCGCAGGCCTTCTGTGTCAGCATGACGGCCCTTTCAGTCGGCCCTTTCTCCCACAGCTCAAGGGCCTCGTCCAGCAACCGCTCCAGGAACCACACGTCCACCCAGCAGAGATGGTCATTTAAGGACACCAAGCCGCCGTGAGTTTCAATAACCCCCTCGATTTTCAGTAGTTTTCTCAGACGGTTCAACGTGGAGGTAAACGCGCTGTGGGCCTTATCTCCTTCGGAATCCGGCCAGAGCGCATCGCAGATCTCGTGCTCGCCGACTCTGCGTCCGCCAAAGGCGATCAGGGTCTTGAGAAGTGCAAGGGGCTGTTTTTGAACCTTGCCGCTGAAGTGCAGGGGGTGATCTTCGACGATAATTTCAAAGGTGCCTACGGTATAAATCTTGACAGCCCAAGGCCAGCTTTCAAGAATTTCGCTGTTTTCCGGAGGTATGAGGTCGCGTTTGCTGATTAGCTCTCTTACATAGTCGGACTCAATTCCCGCCTCCAGGGCCTTGGCGCAAAGCCCGGCCATCGCCGTTGGTTGCCAGAGGAAGAGGTTGCAGTATCCGTGGGTTTTGCCCAGGGCCAAGGCCTCGGCCAACAGTCTTTCGGCCGTCGGCTCATCACCCTGATCCAGCGCTAAGCGGGCCTCCACGATCCAACAGTTGAAGCGGGCAAATGTGCTTGAGTTCAGAAACCGTTGGGATCGAGCCTTCTCAAGATAGCCAACGCATTTTTCTGGTTCTCCCATTTCCATTGCCACGATGGCTTGCGCCAAAGGGCAATAAATGAGGCTCTGCGCCTCACCGGCCTCCAAAGCCATGCTCCATGACGTCTCTGCGCAGAATGCGGCCTTGGGAAAATCTTTGCGACGGAGCGCGGACCAGGTCTCCAACATGTGGTAATAGGCCTTGTCCCAAGGCCGGGCCGATTCAAGACCGTTCGCCATCTGGGCGAGCATGGCCTCGGCTTCTGGCATCCGGCCCTCGCTCAGGGAGGCCGCGGCTGCATGCCCCTTCAACATAAACCGGAAGATGGGAATGCCGAACGCTTCCATCATTCTCATGCCCTCTGCCGCCGCTGTGCGTCCCTCTTCGAATCGGCCGGACAACCAGTAATAATAGGCCTCTAGATCTAGCTGCATAATCCTGGGCAGCGGCGGGATTTCCGGAGAGCGGGCCAGGGGACCGAAAGTCTTTATCAACAAATCGACCTCATGAAAGGCTCCCTGAAAGAGCCGGACAAAGGCCAGGGGCAGATAGGTCTGAAGCTTGACAACTATATCTTCGCTGTCGGTTGCCAGGGATAAGCAGCGCTGGGCCCACATCTCATATTGCGGATGATCGGGCTGACGAAGCCCCAAGGCCGTGATCATGCTTGCGGATACACGGGCCTCGATCTGGGGGCTGGGGAAACTAGGGTGTCTTTCCATCAATTCATCCAGCATATCGATCCACTGATCCAAAGAACTGTAGGTTCCCGCTAAATAGAGATGGGTGTCCACTACGCCGGACCAGGCCAGGAGCGCACCCGTCTGATCCCCCTGCTCGCGAAACATATAAAATGCCTTTTCAAAGTATTGCTGTCCCTTAAGGGGCTCGAAGGGCGTCAAGATCACACCCATCCAGTAGATGAGCCAGGCATTGCGGTTGATCTCCTCCTCGGGCAATGCCTTCAACCAAGCGCCCAGGGTCTGGTGTCGTCCCTGAGATACCATGGAAGGCGCTTGGGAAAGGATCAGGCGCGCCATATTGGGAAAATCGTTCAACTGTGAAAGCAAGGAAAAGGCATCATCGATTTGTCCATCTTGTTCCAATAGGTCGGCGGCTTTGTAAATAATTTCCTTGAGATCGGTGTGTGTAAAAAACTCCTTTGTCTGTGCGAGCAAAAATTGGCGAAAAAGAGAATGATACTGATACGATATGCGGGGAGCCAGCCGTTTTTCCGTGAAATAATTCATCCGGCACAGGAGTGAAAGAATTTGGTCTGCTTCGGGTATGCCGGTAAGCTCTTCCGCCATCCGGGCCATTATGTGGGGGAGAAAGGCGGTCTTGCACAGAAAGGTTCTATTTTTTTGATCTGTCTTGTCGAAGATCTCGCTCGCAAAATAATTAAAAATCTCTTCCGATGGGATATGCCTCAAGGCCGTAACATCGATCTCGCTTGACCTCATCCTGTTCAGGAGGAGCATCAGGCCCGCGGCCCAGCCGTCGGTGAAATGGTGCAATTGCTCTGCAATTTCTTTGGACAGGATGTGTTCGCTCGCACTATGAAGAAGGCCTTCCGACTCCTCAAGAGTCATCCTCAGATCGGCCCACCCTATGACCCCGATCTCATTGTTGGCCCGCATCCGGGCGAAAGGAGCGGGAGGCTCACCCCTGCTGATCAGGATTACATTGATCCCTGGAGAAACCCGCGATAATCCGTCCCGCATCACTTCATGAAAGGGGGAATCTTCCGGAACGTCCTGGTAATTATCAAAGACGAGAATAAAAGGAGGTTTAAGCCGGCTGAACATCTCTTCAAAATACCGAAGCGTGAAAACGTTCAAACCCGGGAGGTATTCAGCGGTGAATAAGGGAAGGGGTCTTTTCTCTCTGTGGTCGATCTGCTGAACCGCCAGGCTGAGATAATGGAAAAAGGCGGCTGGATCGGCATCCATCACGTCCAGTTGATACCACAGGCAGGGGAGGTTCCGTGAATCGAGGTAGCTGTTTACCAGCGTTGTTTTGCCGCTGCCGCCCGGCCCTGAAACCCAGAGAACCGGTCTTTCACGAAGCGTATCCAAAAGCTGAAACAGGCGCTCCCTGGGGAATACGTCTGATAGGATTGGACGGGCGCACTTAGCCAGCATGCCGGAACTCACCTCTGAAAAAACTTAAAGCATCCCCGTACAATCGCTCAGCTCGGGAACAGTTCGCGGTCATAGATACTATACTGGGGGGCTGGTTTTAAAGAACCCTAGCATAATTAAATTAAGAAGAGCTGTCAAGTGGGGATACAATGGGGGGCTGCCCTTTCCCCTCGAGCAACGGGCCTGTGGAAGCTCCTTGCCTTCTCCCATGGTTTACCATATACTTGGCGAAAAGTTGGGGGTGGGAAGATGCCTACATCATCAGGCCGAAGATGGCGACACCCTGGGGGGAAACTGAGAGAGCTTGGGCCGGAGACGCTCTCCGATGCCGAACTCCTCGCCATTGTGATCTCTACGGGTATCAGAGGCAAGCCCGCAGAACAGATCGCCGAGGAAATCCTCGCCAGATTCGGGTCGTTCAAGGAAATGGCCAAGCAACCACTCAAGAAATTAAGGGAGATAAAAGGATTGGGCGCAGTTAAGATTCACAGAATTGCCGCAGCCCTTGAGATTGCCAGGAGGATGGGGGAAAAGGGGGCCTGACCCCTTTTATTCTCTCATTGTTTACCATATACTTGACGCAACGTTATAAGAATGTAGAAGTAAATTTATATGGCTAAACATGGAGGTTCAGCCACTATCACTGGTGTAGATTTTGAGGCGTGGTTTGTTGCCTTGAAGTTTGCCGATGTTTTCTTTGATAAGGAGATGCAAGTAAAACCACAAGCGCAGACATATATCGATCCAAAAAGTCAAAAAACTGAAATAACGTCTATAGATGACATATGTATTACCTCCCCGAAAAAGAGTGAATTTTATAATTTAAAGTTTCGCGCTCCCAACATTACGAGCTGGGGTATAGGTAAACTCAAAAACCAAAAGGTCCTATCCGATCTTAAAGAACAGTTTCTAAAAAACCCTGATGCATACTTATATTTTGTAAGCCAAAGCCCATGTCCCATTTTCCAGGAAGTTCTGCCTCGAGGTGCATCATGTTCGTCAAGAGAAGAGCTGGAAATAAACTTGAAACCCAATGAGTATATTAATAAATGGGACAGCATAAAAAAAGAACTGGGATTTTCTGATGACGAGATGATTAGATTTTCAAAGCAGATAGAGTATAAACATATCATCGATACAGCAGAAATAAAAAATCTCATTCGTCAGAAACTTGAAGGGCATGTGACTAATGTATCATTCACACCCAACTGTCTGCATGAACTGGCAATAGAAGCAGGGAAACAAGGGAAGACTATTGGCAGGGACGATCTTATCTCTCACCTTGAAAAAAACGATATCCATTTAAAATCTCATCTTAAGACC
>CAZFIR010000068.1:0-2635 GCA_964519535.1 uncultured Thermodesulfobacteriota bacterium
GAGTTTGCGCTTTCCAGTTCAGCAATTCTTTGTTGCAATTCTTCCACTTCAGTTATCTGTTGTTTATTTATCTTGTCATTATCTTTCATTGTCTAAACCTGTTCACGGAGGCTGCGTCCACTAACACCAAACCTGCTGGGGGCATCTCTACACAGCGGTTTACCCCTCTTACATCGTATGTTCCTCAGAGGACATCCTCACGTCATGAGATGCGTTACACTCATTAATATTTTGCAATTTATCGGCCAAAAAGTTCATCTTTTCCCGCCCTGAACTATCTAAAATTATTATATTTTCAGAAGTAAGGACTGCTCTGAAAATGAGCGAATGAAATGGTTGACGTTTATTGTCAAGCCTTTGTATAAAAATTGTCATCATTCAATATAACTGTCCTCTCAATAAATCTCCGTTTCCTGAAACGAGATTGGGAAAATGCGGTGATCAGAGGGTTAAGATGCAATTGCTGACTTAATTAGTCAAACCGGAAGCCCTTCTCAAAGAGTCTCAGGCAGACATCGACCACTTCAGGATCATACTGAGCACCCCGTGCACTCGAAATTTCATCAAGGGCCCTTTCTATGCCGTGGGCAGCTCGATAGGGTCGGTGCGAGGACATGGCCTCGACGGTATCAGCTACTGCCAAGATTCTCGCCTCCAGAAGGATTTCGTCGCCCGAAAGCCCCTGGGGATATCCCGAACCGTCCATGCGTTCGTGATGCTGGAGTACGATTCGGGCCACCGGCCACGGGAATTTTATTTCCTTCAGTATGTCGCACCCGACTTGGGGATGAATTTTCACCATGTTATATTGGATTTCGGACAAATGACCGGGTTTGGTGAGGATTTCAGCAGGGATATTGATCTTGCCGATATCGTGGATGAGCCCGGCCATGCGGATGCCCTCGATTTGCTCCTCTGACAGCCCCATCTCCTTAGCAATGGCACAGGCCAGCCGCGTTACCCACTGTTGATGACCAGCAGTGTATGGATCTTTCATCTCGACCGTTGATGCCAAGGCATTAACCGTTGCAATAAAGGTCTCCCTCAATTGATCGTAACTGCGTCGCAGTTTTTCCTCTGCTTGCTTGCGATCGATCTCTGATTGCTCCAGTTCAGCAATCCGCTGGTGTAATTGCTTCAATTCTTTTGCCAGTTGTTCTTTTGTCCTCTCTTTCATATCGAGCACTTTCTGCGGCAAAGATACATTATTACTTTTGGTGATTGTAAAAGTTTTGACACCAAATTAGCATGGTGTCATGGACATAAAATCATTCCAACTCCTTGTAAAGACTGAAAATACTGCCAGGCGTTTTCTGGCAAAAGCGTGTTGGAAAAACTACCGTTGTTTTTGCAGTAGATGTCGAAGCCACCAGATCTATCGAATTGTTGGCAGAAGGTTTCGCTGTAAACGTTGTGGATACACATTCCATGACTTTAGTGGACGCTGGATCAATACCGTTAAAATATCCTCTAGGGACTGGCTGTGGATCATAAAACTCTTTGAGCTTGAGCTGTCGGCACGCAAGATCGCTGCCCAAGTTGGCCTCAGTTATCCAACGGTCCTCAAAGCGGTCACGGTGATCAGGAAATCTATCGTTGCCAATACCCCTGATGGGGCAGCGCTGCTCAGTGGAGAGGTTGAGATGGACGAAGCATATTTCGGTGGACGAAGAAAGGGGAAGCGGGGCAGGGGAGCACGGAATAAAGTGCCTGTTTTCGGTATCCTGGAGCGCAAGGGGGAGGTCAAAGTCGAGGTAGTGAATAATGTCACGGCAGACACACTTGTCAACCTCGCCGTTAAAACTGTTTGCCGAGGCAGTATCGTCTATACCGATAAATTCAAAAGCTACGACAGCCTCATGTTCTGCGGATACCGCCACATCAAAATCGACCATAAAAAGCTCTTTGCCTCCGGTAAAGTCTATATCAATGGTGTCGAGGGATTCTGGAGCTTTGCCAAGGAACGAATCATAAAATTCCACGGCATCTCTCAAGAAAAATTCCCTCTCTACTTGAAAGAAATGGAATTCAGGTATAATAATAGACATAACAGTATCTTAACTTACTGACTCAAAATCTCTGTTGTTTTGTGTCAGATCTTTTATAATCACCTTACTTTTTTACAGTCATAATGCAACGTATTCACTGGATTGAACGGGATTTTAGAAAGAGGTTGTCGTTGTCAGCATTTAGTCAAATGTAAATCGCTTTTTGTTAAAGAGCTTTAGACAGGCATTAACCACGTCAGGGTCATAAAGAACTCCCTTATGTTGTGAGATCTCCTGCAGCGCCTCCCCGATATGATGGGCTGGTCGATAGGGGCGATGTGAGGTCATGGCCTCGACCACGTCAGCTACAGCCAAAATCCTCGCCTCCAGGAGGATATCATTACCGGGGAGACCCTGGGGATAGCCAGAGCCATCCATCCTTTCGTGATGTTGAAGCACGATCTGGGCCACCGGCCACGGGAACTTTATCCCCTTCAATATATCATAACCGGCTTGGGGGTGCATTTTAACCATATCATATTGAATTTCGTTCAACGGACCGGGCTTGCTGAGGATCTCAGCAGGTACCATGATCTTGCCTATGTCATGAACCAACCCGGCCATGTGGAGTCCATCAAACTGCTCCT